>NZ_JBAQOK010000080.1:0-77748 GCF_049304695.1 Sphingobium sp. | reverse complement strand
CACCTTAATTATCTGGAGTAAAACCGATGTCTTCATCCCGTAAATCCGCGCCTGCGCGCGAACCGCTCGACATAAATCTCGACTGCAAAGAATTCGTCTTATCTGGAGATCCAGATAACAAGGTCTCGAGCGGAGAAACCTCCAGCGAGAGGTTGGCACGTTCCTCGGGCGACAGTTCGGCAAGTCGCCGCTCGAGAATGGCTTCCGCCGTCGTGACCAGCTGGATCACCGCAACATGGCCCCGCGCGATTTCCTGCTCGATCTCAGGCAGCAAGCTGGGCATTTTCATGGCCACCAAAAGGGCAAGCCAGAAACGCTGTTTTGAACTTTCGAACCGGCTCAACGCCGATCCCTTGGCGCGGGAATTGAGCGTGGCGCCCGACACGCGATCTACGATATTGGTCGCCTTGAGCACCGCGTCGAGATGGCGATGCACGATGGCCCAGGCGTCGGCGAATGTGTCGTAGATCGCGATCTGTTCGGGCGTGAGCTTGTGGACCAGTGGTGCATATTCGACGCCTGCAAAGCTGAGCGCCCGTGCGGTGTAGAGCCCCATGGCCTTGAGGTCACGGGCCACGATCTCCAGCGCCGCTACGCCACCTTCTTCCATGGAGGACAGGAAGATATCGCGATCGGCGAAAGCGGTTCCCGGTCCCCAAAGGCCGAGGCGGGAAGCATAGCTCAGATTTTCAGGCTTTGTCGCGCCGGTCGCGGACACATAGAGTATGCAGGCACGTGGGAGGGCGTTCTGAAGGCGAACACCGGCAAGCCCCTGCTCTGACCCACGCGCCATGCCGAATTCGCTTTCAGTGCCGGCGGCATTGCCCATCTCGTGGGATTCGTCGAATACCAGCACGCCTTCGAAATCATCGCCCGCCCAGGCGATGATCTGTTGCAGCCGCGATTGCCGATCATGACGCGCAGAGCGCAGTGACGCATAGGTCAGGAACAGGATTCCGCTTGTCATGGTGATCGGGCTGCCGGGCGGAAAACTGTTGATCGGCTGAATGTCTATCGGGAGGCCGCCCAGCGCGGCGTGGTCTCGTCTCGCATCTTCTAACAAAGCTGTACCGCGGCTAACCCATATTGCCTTGCGATGTCCCTGATTCCAGCGATCGCGGATGCAGGCTGCGACTTCACGGCCCTTGCCCACGCCGGTGCCGTCGCCGATGAAGAAGCCGGTCCGGTAGATGTGCCCTGCGGGATTCTCTTCGAGGCGGTCACCTGCACCGTTGGGGAGGAAACGTCCGGGCAGGTCGCGCGAAAAAGCATCGCCCGCCAGAATGACGGTTTCAAGCTGGGCATCGGACAGGGCCGCCACCGCGCGCTGCTGAAGCATGGGACGGTGGGTCGGTGCCGGCGGCGCGATCGAGGCCATGGCGATGGATTCGACCAGATCATCGGGATGCGGCGTTGCCCCCTCGATCACGATCCGCGCCAGGCGCCAGGGGGAATAGAGGCCGACCGGGGCGCCCGGCGGAAGCGGCACCTCGAGAATATGGTAATCGAGCGGCTGTGCCATGTCGCCCTGCGCAGCGACGCGGTCAGGTGGCGCCAACTGGTGCGACGTAGTTCGCGCGAAAATGCTGTTCGCCGATGGGCGTGGTGAGGATATGTGACGCGGCAGCGCGACCGGCGTGGTCGGCGGCGACGGATCGGCGAGATCAAGACGCTCAGGGATGGCCAGCACGATCGCCAGCGCCGCATCGATCGTATCGGCGACATGCCGCTCCGGATCTCCCGTCCACCCCTTGTCGAAGACAAGCAGGCGCACATCGATGCCCGTCCCATGCTTGGCATAGGGATTGCCGCCTATGGTGATCTCGACGCGCGGCGGCGTCAGTTCGGACACCATCGTATAGCCAAGCGCCGCCGTCCCGTCGGCCGCGAAACTCGGCGGCATGATCGCGACGCAGCGTCCACCGGGTGCAAGCCTGGCCAGCGCAGCGCGCAGGTGACGGGTCCCTGCGTGGCGATCGACGCCGCGCCCCACGCTTCGGCTGAAAGGCGGATTGATCAGGACCAAGGTCGGTCGCGGCATGGCCGACAAAAGGTCATCGATATGCTCCCCATCATGGCGCGTGACGGGCTGATCGAAGAGGCGCGCGAGTAGGTCGGCGCGTCTGGAATCGAATTCGTTCAGAAGCAACCTTGCGCCGATGCGCCTTGCGTGAACCGCGATCATCCCGATCCCGGCGGACGGTTCGAGCACGATGTCTTCGGGCCGTGCCTGCGCGGCGAGGCCGGCCAACCAGGCAAGCGTTACCGGCGTGCTGAATTGCTGGAGATCGACCTGGCGTTCGGAGCGGTAGGTCTGGGTCGGTAGGCCGCGTTCGAACGTGCGCAGCCTGGCGCAAATGTCCGGCGCCAAGTCGCTCTGGAGCAGCGCGCATTCGGCGTCAGCCAGCAGCATGACCTGCGCAGCTTCCAGGGCGTCATAGGCGTCCCGCATCGACCAGGCGCCTTCGGCATCGTCGGCGCCGAACGCTTCGATCATGAGCTTTTTGATAGCCTGCCGGGTGATCGAACCACCACCGCGCAAGCGCTGGGCGATCGATTTCGCCACGTCGTGCAACCGGGACGGTATGTCAGCTTGTGGCGAGGGGGCAAACTGGAAGAGATTCATGGGCACCTCGATGGACTATGAAAAACGCGTACGTCCCTTCCCCCTCTCCCCATCCAGCATGGCGTGGGCATCCCGGAACAACGCGTTCGCTAGCCGGTGACGGCGTCGCGCCCGGGCGCTAGAAGAAGCCATGGCTTCCTCGCTCGACTATCTCGATGAACTCGATCGCCTGCTGCTCGACCAGGGCGACGATTGCATGCTGTTGACCCAATTGGATGGATTCCTGGCCGGGATCATCGTCAGCCCCGAGTTGATCAGTCCCGGGCAATGGCTGAAACTTATCTGGGCCGGCGACGACGGCGAGGGTATTCCCCGGTTCGACGACGCGGGCGGGTTGCAGCACTTCATAGATCTGGTGATGCACCACTATCACGCGATCCTGACATCGTTGGCTCGACCGGGCGATTATGAACCGGTGTTGGAAATCGACACGCGGTCCGACGAGACCCTGTGGGAAATGTGGGTCGAGGGCTTCGGACAGGCGATGGATATCAATCCTGACGGCTGGCAGCGCATATTGGCGGATGATGATCCCGGATGCAGGGCGGCGATCGAAGGCCTCCGGATGCTGCGTGCTTTTGCCGACGGCTCGACGCAACTCACGCGCGTGCAAGAGGATCGGTGGGACGCGGAAGCGCCCGACCTCATCCCCGTCTGGGTGGACATGCTGCACCAATGGCGGCTAGAAAATGATCCGAACCGGCGTGCAATGATCGGGCGCCAGAAGATTGGCCGCAATGATCCCTGCCCTTGCGGATCTGGACGCAAATATAAGAAATGCTGCGGCCTGAACTGAAACGGGGTGCTGTGATCGGGGCCGAAACGACAGGCTCCGGCCCCGCGGGCGGTCAGGCCGCCTTAGCGAATCCGTCTTCCCCGTCGCCTCCGGAGTCGGCGGGCGTATAGATCTGCTCCTGGGCTCCAGTCACATCCGGCAAGTCCTGTTCGACATCGCGCGGCGCAGCATCGAAACGCATCGCATCAGGAAGCCATGCAAGCGCGCGTTGCTGAACGTCCGGTTCCATGATGACGTGCCCGCCGAAGAGCCGTTCGGCGGATGCGGCGAGATCATGCTTCTTCGAGCCGGAATAGCGCAGGCGCAGTTCATCGCCGCCGATCTCCTCGAACAGCGCGAGAATGCCGGGCTTTGTCAGCTTGTCGAAGAAGGTGAGCGCGGTGGGCCGCCACCAGGCGGCGACATCGATACCGAGCTTGTGGCCCAGATGATCGAGAAAGCTCGCGCCCTCGCCGCCGGCAGGAACAGCGCAAAGCGTGCGGGCGATCACCCAGCCCAACCAGGCCCCCCTTGCATCATCCGGGAGCGCGCAAAATGCGTCATATCGTTCCTCGATGGTGCTATGGCCAACCCAGCTGCGATTGAGCGTCTCATCCAGCCTGGTCCATTCGGCTGCGGCAGCCGTCTCCGGCTTGAAGTCGGCAATGGGCGGCGACGGGATCAAGGCGTGCAGGTCACTCGGCATGCCGGAACTTGCCATCCGATACTGCTCGTCGGCCATGATGAACGTGCCGAGATCGAGCGCGAAACCCGGATCGCTCGCGACATGGAGCGCGAGCAACTGGGTCTTCATCATCGCCATCATGTCGTAGAGCCGCTGGCTGATCATCGGTCGCGTATCATCAGTGACCGCACCCTCCTGCACCTTCGTTTCGGTGTCACCCTCGCCGCCGTCCGCCATAGCCTCGCCCACCGTTTCATCGGCAGGCGCAACGTAAAGCTGGTGATGGATCTGCGGGCGGCCATCGGGTGCGAGCACGACATAGGCCAGTGCGGACGCTTTCTGCTCGGCGTCGTACAGGGGGGCGCTGTCAACGATAGTCGTCAACTCGGCACGCAGTCGCTGCTCGTCCTCGCCATCGGGTTCTTGGCCCTCCTGCTCCGGATCGCCTTCGATTTCGGCGATCTGCGCTTCGATCTCCAGCTTGCGGGCCTCCTGCTCGGGGGTCAGCGGCTCCGCCGCGCCGGTCAGAGGTTGCAGGGCGTAAGTCTCCATATAGGGAATGCGGGGACCAGCGACGACGCGTACCTCGCCCAGCCCTTCGCGTGTCCTGATAGCCTCGGCTTCGGCGAGCAGTTTCCTGTCCGCCAGTTCATCGAGGATATGGGTGTCGACCCAGCGTTCATCGGCCGCGGTGGAGAAGAGGTCGGCGTCCTCGACGCGGCCGCCCGCGGCGATATAGGCATCGCGCCCAACCAGCAGCGCCTTGGGGTCGTCCGCGCGATAGCTGTAATTTTTGAGCAGCCGCCGGATCTCGTTGATGTTATCGCGTGAATAGGTTCCTCGCACGGCCTCCCAGACCGCTGCCTGGCGACCTGTATCGGCTGTCGTCGCATAGGCCTTGGCGACATCGAGTGTAATCTCATCGGCTTCGAGCGCTGCAAAGATGGGATCGGCGAGATTGGCGAGCCGGAGCCGCCCCAGCACGAACCGCTCTTCGATACCGAAGCGACGGGCGATGTCGGCATGGGTGCGGCCCTCGACTTCGATCAGGTCGCGGAACGCCATGCAATCTTCAGCGGGGGACATGGCCAGGCGATCGTAGTTTTCGACCAGGCTGATTTCACGACCATCTTTGGCGTTGGACAGGATGAGAACCGGAACCTGATGATCGGCCGGCAGCGTTCCCTTCTCGATCAGCCGGTGGATGGCGTCGAGGCGGCGGCCGCCGGCCGTAACCCGATAATGGCCTTTCTTGCGCGCCACCGGTACGGCGACCAAGTTCTGGATCAGGCCGTGACTGGCGATGCTGGTTTCCAGTTCGGCATCGGCGCGCGCATCGGTCCGCTTGCGGACATTGACCGGCGACTTGGCGAGGTTGCTTGCGGGCACAAGGATGGGTGTTGTGGTCATTCGTCAAAGCTCCACAGAAGCGGCCCGGGCATCGAACCGCGTACCTCGCTCCTCCTCCTTCCCTTTTCCTTACCGTTTTGGCTCGTGACGAGAGGCTGGCACAACGCTATCAACCTTGACTTCGTAATTTTAAGGAGGAAGTTTATGAACAATTCCGAACTCGCCGAAACGCTTACGGCTGCGCACGGACTGACGAAGGCCGACGCGCGCAAGCTCGTCGATGCGGTATTCGAGGCCATCGCCGATGCAGCAGGCAAAGGGGATGAGATTTCGCTGAACGGCTTCGGCAAGTTCAAGGTCAAGGACACGCCGGCGCGCGAGGGCCGAAATCCGGCTACGGGGGAAACCATCAGCATCAAAGCCTCGAAGAAGTTGGCTTTCACGCCTGCCAAGGCAGTGAAGGATCGTTTGAACGGCTGACGGGAAGCGCTGCCCATGCTGTCGCCGGCAGGGCAGCGTCCTCTTGCATGGCGATCAGGCAGCGCGTTCCCGCGCTTCCAGCACGTCTGCCCAGTCATTACAGGGCGCCGGGGGCCACGGGCTGATGATCTCAAGGCCTGGTCGATTATAGGCGAGATGGGCGCGGCGATTGGCTTTCGATCCGGCCGCATCCCGGTCGAACAGCAGAACGAGACGTTCCAGCCCACTAGGCAGCAGGACATGCGCGGCGCGTTCGGCTCCGAGTGTCGCCCAGACGGGAATGCGGTGAAGGCGCATCGCGGCGAGCGCCGTTTCGACCCCTTCGGCGAGGCCAAGAACAGTGGTCGCGGCAGCAAGTTGCACGGCGCCGCGACCCGGCCGTCCAAGCATCAACCGCGGATCCGCCAGATCACCCGCTTTTAAGCCTGCCGTCGGATCGAGAAAGGTTCGATGGATCGCAACGATCCGACGCCTTTCGCGGATCGCTGCAATCATCGCCGGACGGAATACGACTGCATGGCCACGTCCCAGCGGCGTACGCGCATTGTAGCGCAGATCGTGCCAGGGCGGTGAGAGGAAACGGCTGGCAAGGTAAACTTGCACGGGGGTGCCCGTAATAGGTGTGGATGCCTCCCAAACCCGCAGGCCAGGCCCGGGCCTGGGCCAGTCGATGTACAATTTGCGTGGCGAAGCCGAGATCGGCCGCTCGGGAAGCGCAAGGTGCAGGCGCCGGATCGCCCGCAGGACGTCGATGGTGTCGCAACCCGCAAAGCACTTGAACAACAATGCCTCGTTGCCCACACGGATCGACAGGCTGGGATTATGGTCATCATGAGCCGGACACAGACACAGGCCGCGGTCCTTCCGCCATGTTCCTCCCAGCTGGCGGCACAGGTTTGCGCCCTGGAACTCGAGTTGGAGACCTTCCATCGTCGCACGCTCAGCCGCTGAGCCCTTTTTTTCATGTCTCATCGAGAGCCAGCGACAGTGCCAGAAGCGCCGCCGCCAACTCGCGCTGGACCTCAGCGACATCGAGATCGAGTCTGGCGGCTATTGCCGGATAGGTGAGTCCCTCGACGCAATGGGCGAGATAGATGACGCGTCTTTGTTGCGGCAGCTCCGCAAGGGCGGTGCGCAACTTCGCCTCTTGCTTCGCATCGCTGGAGTCCAAGGCGTGCTGCTCAACCCAAATCCATCCCCTGACCCACACGCCATGAGGGGTCTGCTCGACACGGGTTTCGCCGGCGTCGATGCGCAGCACGGGCGCACCTTCCAGCCTGGCCCTGGCGACTGCAATTGCTGGATGGCGGGCATCGCCCAGTCGATCGGCAACGGCCGTAAGACGACGAAGAAACGGCGCGGCTTTGCCGCGAGACCAGGACCAAGTCCGGCCGAACAGAAAGGCTTTAAGATATTGAAGTAGCCAAACTATCTTGAAATCGTGCATGGTGGTTCATTCCTGCCGGAGACTCCCTGCCCCGTCCCACCCCTCTCCTTTCCAAGGCCATGTGGTCCGGGCATCGTGCTCTTCGTCGTCGTCGCACCATAAGGGGATTCTCGAGCGCCCGCGTTCGTCAACCCTTTGCGGCTCGGGCGATGGAACCGATATCCATCCGTTGGACGCCGCGAGGACCGTCGGAGCCATTGCTCGATTGCTTGCGAAATATCCTGTCAAACGGGACGCCGCGCAGCTATGTTTTAGAAAGGTTTTTACTTGAAACAGAATGGAGGCGCTCGGAGGCTGCCAGCAGATTGATTGAAGAGGAGGGAGAGGACGCAGCTTGCGATCGCCGTAAATCGGCGAAGGGGGAACCGCCCTTGAACGAGGACGACTATTCGGAGATATTCGAGCGGCTGAGCCCTCGAAAGGGCGATTGCCTGCGAGAGGCCGCTAAAGGCAGCTCCTCGAAAGAGATCGGACGTGCTTTGGGTATCTCACCCAACACGGTCAACAATCACATCCTGGAAATCCGCAGGCAGCTGGGCAATGTGTCGAAGTGGAAAGCGGCACAACTTTTCGTGGCATGGGAAGCCCGCAAGGGGGGGCAAAATATACCCCCCCAATCAATGGTTATTCCCGATAACCCGAATCCCATGCCAACTGGTCCCACCGAAACCCAGGCGGACGACCAGGCGATGCAAGGAGAAGCGGAGGATTTTTTCGCGAATGAACAAAAGCCCTATGGCGTTCGCGACCCACGCTTTTCCTTGCTCGATATTGTACCGTACCGCGTAGCCGGGAGGCAACGTAATGAGCTGAGTGGACCTTACATACTGATCGTTTTCGCGATCCTCACCACATTGATGCTCTTTGCCGTAGGCGCCGGGTTTTCCTTGCTGTTGGCGCTCAACGGCCTCGTGAAGAAATAGAGCAGCAATCCAGAAAATCCATCTACGTGACCTGCTCCGAGCGGAGCGGGAAGGAGAAACCATGCGCGCTCAACGCCAATCCATCGCCAAACATGTAGCCGAACGGCTGTTCGCCGCCGAAGAGGCCATCGATATCGCAGCTGCCCGTATTGCCGAACTAAATGCGGCGCTACCACTTGCACGGCTGGATGCTCGCCTCTCGGCCATGATCGGCCAGAATGCTATTCAAAGCTCGGCTTCGGCGATGTTGCTCGTTGCCGAGACGCGCGAAAAGATCGTCACGACCCATGCCAATCTCAAGCAGGCGAGTGATGCGATCGGGTTACCGGAGACCAGCTATGGCGACCTACTCAAGGTGGCATCGGCGGAACACCGGCCTGAGGGACAACATCTTCGTGCGGTGTGAGGCATGTGCCGAGGGAAATTGACGAACCGTTACATTTATTGTTCCCTCAGCCCATGACGAGACAAGTCCTGTTCCTGGCATTTCTGCTGTTGAGCAGCGCCTTTGCCTTCCGAAGGGGTGACCAACCCGAAAAGATCGGTGCGGTCACCCTTTTACTAGGCGCAAGCCTGACGGTTCTTGTCGCTTCCCCGCTCGGTACCCGCTTTCAGAATGTCGAAGCCGGCATTCTCGTGATCGACATATCGATACTGGGCATTTTCCTATGGCTTTCAATTCAAAGCACCCGTTTTTGGCCGATCTGGATCGCAGCGATACTGGGCGCGGAAGTTGTCGTCCATGTTGCGCTCGCGATTGCGCCCGAAGTTGTTCCCCGAGCCTATATGCACGGTCTGGCGTTATGGGGCTGGTTCGCTCAACTGGCACTCGTGATCGCGACATGGCGGCACCGGAGGCGACTGAAGCGCCTGGGTGCCGACGCGCCCTGGAAGAGCTGATCAGCCTTACCTCTCCCGCGCGCGCCCAAGAATTCTCTGAGCGTCTCTTCGCACGCTTTGGTTCACTCGGCGACGCAGTATCGGCGCGTTCGGCAGAGCGGATCGAATTATTGGAGGATTCGCTCGAGATCGAACAAACCTTCCGCTGCTTCAGGCGGGCGATGACCCAGATGCTCAGGGGGCAACTCATGCAGCGGCCCATATTGTCCAGCGATGAGCATGTGCTGGATTATCTGCGCGGCCGTATGGCCTATGAACCGATCGAGCAGCTACGGGTCTTGTTCCTCAACGCAAACAATGAGTTGATTGCGGACGAGGTGCTGGGCGTGGGAACAGTCTCGGCCGTGCACCCATGGCCGCGCGAAATCCTCAAGCGCTGCCTCGATCTCGAAGCGACGGCGATTTTGCTGGTCCACAATCATCCATCCGGCTGCCCGAGGCCATCAAGGTCAGATCGGGATTTGACGGAAAGGATCGCAAAAGCGGCGAAATGTCTCGACGTCGTCGTCCATGATCATCTGGTCGTGGCCCGCAATGGTACGACGAGTTTTCGGAAAGCGGGTTATCTATGATCGGCGCGAACCACCTTCCTGGTATCGCTTGGATGAGCCACGGGTCCCGCTGGCACCTGGAGCACGGCCGCAGAGGCGGTTCGTGCTCCCTGCATCGATGACTTCGATGGGTAACCGAGGCGAAGACGCTTGGCCGTCGGCGTGCCGGGTGACGGCGTGTCGGGCCTTTCTGAAGATGGCGGCTATCCTCGACAGGACATTGGGGATGAAGCTGTCGTCGAACCCTTATCTGGCATATCTGCTCGAAATTTATATCGCGGGGATCGACGGCGAAAGAATATACCCTGCCTGCTTTTCGCCTGAACATGCATCATCGACCGCGCATCGTCGTTCCGCCCGCCTGGAGCAATGGGGCGCCGTTGTGCGCGAGGACGATTCCATGGACGGCCGATGCAACGATCTCAGGCTCTCGCATCCGACGAAGCAGGCTCTGGAAGGCGCAATCGATTTGTTGATCGGGCAATGCCTCAGCCTGAGTGCGGAAATCAGCGCGTCTGGAAAATCTGGCAGCTTGATGGCGATCGTGGAGATGAGGTACGATCAGCATATTGGTACCATTCAGGATGTGAGTGACATGACTATCTTGCGCGGCAAGGTTATTGCGGGAGGGCGGATTGCCCTTCCCGCCGATATTCGCCGTTCGCTTGGCTTGCAGAATGGTGACACCGTTCTTTTCGAGGTTAATGGCAACGAAGTGCGTATTCGACCCGCCCGCTCCGCGCTTCGACGAATACAGGAGCGTTTGCGCGCCTTTGCGCCCAAGGAGGGACTTGTGTCCGAGGAGTTGATCGCTGAGCGACGGGCCGAGGCGGTACGTGACTGATGTCGATACAAAGGCCGTTTTCGTTCTTGATGCCTCAGCCCTACTGTGCCTGCTGTTTGGCGAACCGGGCGCAGACCAAGTGGAAATGCGATTGACCGGTGCTCTGGTGTCGGTGGTAAACTACCATGAGGTGTTAGCAAAGCTCATCGATCACGGCGTAGATGCCGCTGAAGCGCAGATGATGCTGGCCGAACTCGATATCGACGTTGTGCCCGCCGATCGTGATCAGGCTGACGTTGGCGGAAAGCTGCGCCCGGAAACACGAGACATCGGCCTGTCTCTTGGGGACCGGTCTTGCCTGGCGTTGGCGCTGTGCCGAAACGCTACCGCTGTAAGCGCCGACCGGGCATGGGAAGCGCTGGATGTCGATGTGGTGGTCGAACTGGTGCGATGACCGGCATGCCGGATGGTGGAAAGCGGGATAAGAGACTGAACTGATGCGTACCGACCTCAATCATCTTCCGAGCGCCAAACAGCGCGAGCTCGACCGCGTCGTGGAAATGCTGTTTCAGGGGTTCCGCGAGGCAACGCAAGAGGCGACGGGCCGGCGCAAGTCCGGCCGGATTCTCAAGGTCATCCTGTTCGGCTCCTACGCCAGAGGTGATTGGGTCGATGCGCCTTTTGACGCGAACCAGTTCGCATCGGACTATGATATCCTGGTCATCGTGAACCAGAAGGAATTGACGGATCGTGCGCGTTACTGGGAGGCGACGGAGCAGCGCCTTTTCGACGCCCATCAAGCCGAGAAGATCATCCGCGCGCCGGTCAATTTTATCGTCCATTCCTTACAACAGGTGAATGATGGCCTTTCCCATGGACGGGTATTCTTCATGGAGGTCGCTAGGGATGGCGTTATTCTTTACCAGTCGGATGATCGGCTCCTCGCAGAACCGAAGCCTAAAACGCCGGAGCAGGCTTATCTCGCAGCAAAGGAATATTTCGAAGATAAATTTCCGGCAGCGATGCGATGGTTTGAAGGAGCCGAGTTTTATCAAGCGAAAGGATACAACAGCAATTCGGCATTCCTTCTGCATCAGACTACAGAAAGCCTATATAAAAGCGTTCTGTTGACGCTGACGTTTTACGCCCCTCGCAACCCCAACATCCTTTTCCTTCGTGGGATGGCGGAAGGTTTAAGCTCGACGCTGTTTGAAGCATGGCCCCGGGGAACACATGCTGAGCGTGCGATGTATCAGAAGCTCAAGGATGCCTATCGCAAAGGCCAGCATTCGAAGCATTTCGACATTTCGGCTGAAGAGCTACACTGGATCCGGGGGCGGATTCAGGTGCTTGGAGAGCTTGTACATAAGGTTTGTTCCGAACATATTGCAAAGTTGAAATTCGACGCAAAAAGTCAGAAAACTTGAAAGCATCGTCGCTATTAATTGCGGCTCGGACGAACGAAAATGCCAGCACCTTATTTAGTATACATGGACTTTGCAGTTTATTAACTGACAGGCCACCTTTATTCCTGTCGCTTGGAGGACGCCGAGATTGGCGGCCTGATCCATCGCCCGTCCTACCGTGAAATCCTTGCATTTTGCGGCGAATGCCCCTAATAATCACCGCAAGAGGTGCGGTGATTATGCCATATATCCATGAGCTTCCGGACTGGCCAAACTTGAGCTGGAGCGCAGGTCAGCTTGCCCAACCGCTTGCCGCTGTGCGACACCGGCAGGGGCGGTTGATCGGCCACATGGAAGCGCTCGGTTTCCCGCTGCGCGAAGAAGCCGTGTTGCAAACCTTGACCGAAGATGTCCTGAAATCGAGCGAAATCGAAGGTGAGGTGCTGGACAGGCAACAGGTGCGTTCATCCATTGCCCGCCGCCTCGGCATGGACATCGCCGGCCTGGTCGAGACTGATCGAAGCGTTGAAGGCGTCGTGGAAATGATGCTCGATGCTACTCAAAACTATACGCAGTCGCTGAATGCGGAACGGCTGTTCAACTGGCACGCGGCACTGTTCCCAACGGGGCGCAGCGGCATGAGCCGCATCACCGTCGGATCATGGCGCACCGCCGAAGGTGGCGCAATGCAGGTGGTCTCGGGCCCTATCGGCCGCGAGCGCATTCACTATGAGGCGCCGATATCGGCGCGTCTGGACGCGGAAATGACGCGCTTTCTCGACTGGTTCGAAACAGCTACGCCTGATCCCGTTCTGAAAGCCGGGATTGCGCATCTGTGGTTTGTCACCATCCATCCTTTTGATGACGGCAACGGGCGCATCGCACGCGCCATCGCTGATCTTGCTCTTGCACGTGCGGAGGGAACCCCGCAACGCTTCTACAGCATGTCCGCGCAGATCCGCATTGAACGTAAAGTTTATTACGACATGCTGGAAGCGACACAAAAGGGCAGTCTGGACATCACGCCCTGGCTGTTGTGGTTCATTGAATGCCTCGACCGGGCTTTTCATGGTGCTGAGTTCATTCTCGCCAATGTGATGCGCAAAGCCCGGTTCTGGGAAGCAGTTCAGGGGCAGCCGCTGAACGACCGTCAAAGCAAGGTCATCAACCGGCTGCTGGACGGCTTTGAAGGCAAGCTCACCAATGCCAAATGGGCAACTATTACGAAAGCCTCGTCGGACACGGCCTTGCGCGACATCAACGATCTGCTCCGACGCGGTATCCTCGCGAAAGACTCCGCCGGTGGTCGCAGTACGAGCTATTCACTCGTTCCGGAGCCGACCGGTGGTGCAGGATAACTTTCATGTCCGCGTTGGACTGGATCTCGCTGGTGAAGCAAGGTATTTTCTCGCGCTGTGCCGAACATCCGAGGTAGAGATGGAACGTACTGATAAGACAAAAATACCGGGAGCTTGATTGAGTCCTCCTCTCACGGCATAGTACCAATGCGGGTTGGAATCTGGCAGCCGCCCGCAGGATTTTCCTGTCAGGTATCTCGAAGCTCGACATACGGGTCGAGCGCCGGTTGCTTCGTTAGACGACAACTCGGCTCACCTCACATCGCTTCTCCCTTGCACTAGCGAGGACGGCGCTGCCACGTCGTGAGGAACCGTGATTCCATGTCGTCTGAAAATTTCAATCCGCCAGAAGGCCTGAGAGACGATGTCGCTCAGGAAAATGCGAGTTCGGAGATCGCCGACGTGCGACATATCTACGAAATCGAAGCGCCGCGGTTGCAGCGATATTTCCAGAGTCGCCTACGCTCGCGGGATGACGCGGGCGATCTCGTACAGGAATCTTTTGTCCGCCTGGTCGGTTGCATGGCCAGGACAAGACTTCCACGGCCGGCAGCGTATCTCCAACGTATCGCCCGAAATCTTCTGCTGGATCGATATAAGCGCCTCGAGACCCGGCTCCTGGCGTTTCATGTGCCGATTAGCGAAGATTTCGAAGTGGCAGTCGCGCCGGATCAGGCCGCACGCATCGAGGCCGAAGACGTGATGCGGATTTACAGGCGCGCCCTTGAGGAGCTACCCCACCGGACGCGAGAGATATTCCTGGCTCATCGGGTGGATGAACTGACATACCGGGAGATCGCGGAAAGCATGGGAATTTCAATCCCGACTGTGCAATATCATGTCGCCCGCGCGCTGGCCCATATCGACGCAGCTCTGGAACAGGAATGATGGAAGACACAGATCCGCCGCGTCGGCATGGACAACTCAGGGAAGAGGCAGCCGACTGGTTCGCTATCATGCGTAACCCGGAGGAAGCAGAAATCAGACGCAAAGAGTTCGAAGCATGGCTGGCGCGCGGCGCGCTTCACCGCGCCGCCTACAACCGGATTGCCGAAGCCTACAGCATCGGAAAGCGTTTGAAGCACCCTTCAGAAGATGATGCCCTCACTTCCGATGCCGCGCCTGCCGACGATTTCCGGCAGAGCCAGCCACGAACCAAGACGAAAAGACGCGCGCTGCTTATACTGGCTATGATCGGCGCCGTTGCCCTTGTTGCGCAATGGGCTGCAGGTTCGCCGGGTGATGAGATTAAACACCCCTCGCTTGCCATTGGTTCGGCACCTGGCACGTCCGATGATCCTGCGCAGCTGAAGATTGCTACAGCCACCGGCGAAATCCGATCGTTTCGTCTTGATGACGGTTCTGTCGTCGCACTCGATACGAACAGCCTGGTACTGGTGGATTTTGACGCCCGGCGCAGAAATCTTCGCTTGCTGCGCGGGCGCGCCCGTTTCACCGTCGCCCATGAGCGGCGGCCGTTTGCGGTTCATGCCGGCCGCGGAACAGTGACAGCACATGGAACGGTTTTTGACGTCAATCTCCTTCCGAACAATCGTATTGTCGTGCGACTAATGAGGGGTGCCGTTGACGTCACGGCAGACGGCCCCGCAAGGGAGCGTGCACTGCCGACGGTTCGACTATCTCCAGGCCAGCAGGTCGAACTACGCGATGCTCCTGCACCCCTTGCCCTCGAGGTCGTCAAGGCACAGGCCAATGACAGTGAATGGCCTGCCGGATTGAAGGAATATAGGAATGTTCGCCTCGGAGACCTGTTCGTGGAGGCCAATCGCTATGCTGACATTCCCCTGGTGGGAGCAACACCCGATATAGATGATGTTCGGGTCTCGGGAAATTTCCGTATCACGGACAGCGCGCGACTGGCACGCAATCTGGGGGACGTGCTGAGGCTGGCAGTCATTAGTGGACCTAACTCGATTGCCTTGGCCCGGCGGTGCCCTGCCCTTCCGAAAGGAAATTGCCGCCCGCCATCATAATCAGCTCTCTTTGCTCGTCGTTGCTCACAATGGAACCGGTCTCGAACGAGGCCGGAATGAAGTTGGGGGTAACGATGAAAGAGTACGGACGGTGGGCAGTCGGTTCGATGTTCGCGCCTGCGCTAATGGGCATGGCAACACCAGCGTTAGCTGCACCAGAACAAAAGCGTGAATGGAATCTCGGACGGCAGGACCTCGACGGCGCGTTACGCGCCATCGGGCGTTCTAGCCGCCGTGAAGTCATCTTTCGCCCCGAGGCGGTGAAGGGGTGGCAAGCTCCACCGCTCAACGGGACCTATACTGCGCTTGAAGCGGTCGAGACGGTACTTAGAGGCACCCGATTGACAGCGGTGGAACGCGATGGGACCATCCTCATTCGGCAGCGATTTTCAGCGGCATCAGATGAAGCCGTGACCTCGGGTGAGAATATTGTCGTCACCGGGTCACGAATTCGCGGGGCACCTTCGACCTCACCCGTCACCATAATCACGCGGAATGACGCCCAACAACTGGGTCATATGGATCTCGGACAGGTAGTACGCGACCTTCCGCAGAATTTCGCTGGCGGACAGAACCCGACAATCGCAGCTGGCGGGCAAGGCGGTTTCACGAATGTATCCGGTTCATCCGCGCTGAATCTGCGTGGCCTTGGACCCGATGCATCCTTGACCTTGATCAATGGTCACCGTGTCGCATTCGACGCAATTAGTCAGGGAATCGACATCTCCGCCATCCCTCTTGCCGCTATTGAACGGCTTGACGTTGTCGCAGATGGCGCCTCTGCGCTTTATGGCTCTGATGCTGTGGCAGGTGTCGCCAACGTAGTTTTAAGGCGCAGTGTAGACGGGGTAGAAACATCCGCGAGGTTCGGCACCGCAACGGATGGCGGCGCTGCCACCCAGCAATATAATATTGTAGGCGGCTCTTCATGGCGCTCCGGCGGGTTCATGATCGCGGCTGACTATCAGGATTCAACAGAAATTTCCGCGCGGCAGCGATCCTACACCAGCAACGTGGCACCCGATACGACGCTGATACCCTCGCAGGATCAGATCAGTTTGGTCATGGCCGCCCATCAGTCGATCACGGAGTCGATCGGCTTCGAAATCGATGCCCACTACATGCGTCGCTCCACATCGCGCTGCCTGATTGGTGTCGTAGCTACAAGTTGCGCGGCACAGGGCAGCGTCGTCAATTCGACAGCTGACGGCTGGTCAGTTTCGCCAGCGTTGAAGGCCCATCTGCCGTTTGGATGGGACATCCGCCTCTCCGGAACCTATAGCAGAAGCGATACCGGCGTGGTGACGCGAATTTTCTCTGCCAGAACTGAAATTGTTCGCGCGTTACCGAATTATAGCAACGAACTGAAATCGATCGAATTGGGAGCAGAGGGTGCTTTGTTTGCTTTGCCCGGGGGCGAAGCAAGGCTGGCCGTTGGATTGGGTTTTCGCTCAAACAATTTGGCGGTGGACTCGCGTCGCATTGCCGCAGGGGTAGAAAGCACAACCGAGGCTGTATCCGAGAATCGCAAGGTCGGCTTTGCCTATGGCGAGCTATTCTTGCCGCTGATATCGCCTGGAAATGCTGTGCCATTTGTCGATCAGTTGCATCTGATTGGCGCACTTCGCTATGAGGACCACCATGATATTGATCGAGTAGCTACGCCGAAGATCGGTATGGTGTATTCGCCCATTCGTGGTCTTGAGTTCAAGGGCGGTTGGGGGCGATCATTCAAGGCACCCAACCTTTACCAGACGGCTATGCTTAGCAACGCGCAGTTGTTGTCGGCCTCGGAGTTCGACCCCACTCCATCAAATGGCTTCCCCGTCCTATATCTTTTCGGAGGCAATAAGGACCTGAAACCGGAACGCGCAACGACGTGGAGCGTGTCAGTCGCGCTAACTCCCGAAGCTATGGAAGGATTCAAGGCCGAGGTCTCGTATTTTAATACCCGTTATTATAACCGCGTCGGGTCTCCGATCGTGCAATTCACCAGACTTTTCGATTCCGCATACAATCAGTATACACGACTGGACCCAACAGCCGCCGAAGTGCTGGATGCCGTTAACGGCATAACCGGGGTCTTTCAGAATTTCACAGATGGAGCATTCGACCCATCGTCAGTGTCAGCGATCGTCCAGGATTATCTACAAAATATATCCGTCCAGAAGCTGGAAGGCGTGGATTTCTCTGCAGCGTATACGCACGATTTCCAACAATATGGCAGGGCAACGCTCAATGGCTCAGCCAGCTACTTGAACAGTACGCGCGAGGTTATACCCGGCCTCCCTCTCGTCGAACAGGCAGGGATAATCTTTACACCGCCACATTGGCGGGCGCGCATTAATGCAAACTGGCAGAAAGACAATGTCGACCTTTCCGCTACGGTGAACTATGTCGGCGAAACAAATGATAATCGGTTCGAGCCAACGGTAACCGTGGGTTCATTTACGACGGTCGACGCCGTCGCGACGATCCGCAGCAATTCCGGCAGTGGCATATTTGCCAATGTCGAATGGCAAGTAGGGATGCAGAATCTCTTCAACACCAAGCCCCCAACAATTAGGGCCAACCGTGCAGCGCAGGTTCTGGTAGATTCTGTAAATCACTCTCTTTACGGTCGAACGGCCAGCATCACCTTGCGTAAGAGCTGGTAAATGAGCCGTGCACTGCATGCCGCATGCACAATTGCGGTCTTGGGAGCATCTCTTTTCTCAGCTGCGGCACGGGCCGAACAATCCTGCGCCTCCTTGTTGCCGAATGAGGATATGGACGAGACGCACCGACCGGTTACGCCAGAAGCGTTGGCGGCATTGCGCGATATTGGGCCAGCGCCACGCCCGGATCGGACCCGCTCCCTTTTTTCGCTGTCACCTGATGGTCGCCAGATCGCGTTTCAGCTTCACCAAGGAAATCCTCCGGAAAACCGTTATTGCGTGGGCATTGTGGTGATGTCGGCAGCGCACCCGGCCCGGCCTGACCTCATCGATGTCAGCCATGAACTCATCCTTGATTCTCCTGCACGATATAGCTGGGCGTCTTTTCATATTGGGGCGCCCTTGCCGACCGCACCGCGCTGGTCACCGGACGGGCGATCAATTTTCTATCTGAAGCGGATCGATGGAAGTACGCAGATATGGAAGGCCGATCTCGCGAACGGGACGGTTGTGCAGTTCACTCACGCCAGTGTGGATGTCGATGATTTCCAGATCTCGTCCGATGGACGCAAGATCAATTATGTAATTCGCCCTGGGGTGAAGGCCAACAGCGCAGCGATCGACCGGGAAGCCCTGACAGGGTGGCGCTATGATGAGCGCGCATTTCCAGTGCGGGGCGCTCGCCCGCAAACACCAGGGTCGGACCGTGTTTACGTCGTGGTTGACCTCAAGACGGGCATAGAAGTGCCGGCCAGCCAGACGGCGACCAACGACTTCACGCAGCCCGATCCGAATGAGAGCCTAATAGATTTAACGATTAATCGAGCGGGCGACAGCGCCTTCGGCGAACGGATTGACGCCTCCGGTTTCCCGCAGGATTTTCGTATCGTTGTAGAAACGCGGGCGGGCCGTCGTCACCCATGCTTGCTTGAGGAATGCCGCATAGGCTGGTTGGCACCATTATGGTGGGCGCCGGATGGACGGAAGGTTCGGTTCTTTCGGCGAGAAGGCTGGGCCAATAGCCTGACCGCCGTCTACGAGTGGTTTCCAGGAAGCCGAAAGGTCCAGCGTCTACTGCTGACCAGCGACTATCTGGTCGAATGTCAGCCAATAGGCGATGACTTGGCCTGCCTGCGCGAGCGTTCAAGAGAACCAAGGCATTTCGTTAGATTTGACCTCGATCACAAGACGGAAAAACGGATTTTCGATCCGAACCCGGAGTTTTCACACTTGGCCATGGGGCATGTCGAACGGATGAACTGGCGCAATAGCACAGGCATCCCATTTTATGGCGATTTGGTTTATCCGGTCGGATACTCCGAGGGAAACCATTATCCTTTGATCATCGTTCAATATCGAACCAAAGGCTTTCTCCGCGGGGGAATCGGTGACGAATTTCCAATTCAGCCTTTTGCCAATAGAGGGTATTTCGTTCTTAGTGTCGATAATCTGACGTATGAGGATATCGTCGGTAAACAGGCAAATGCTGAAACCTTGGTCTCGGTATTCAATCGCGATTTCGCAGGACGCAGGAACATCCTTTCTGCCATCGAAGTCGCAACTCGCTCTTTGATCGACCGTGGACTTATCGATCCGCAAAGGATTGGAATTACCGGTCTGAGCGATGGATGCACAACCGTGCAATTCGCAGCTATTCATTCCGCGCTGTTCTCCGCCGGCTCCGTATCCGGCTGTGGGTGGGAGCCCATTCAAGATGCATTCCTGGGACCCATAGTGGCGCAGTCTTATCACGAGGCCGGGTGGCCGCGATTAATCGATAAAGATCCTGACTTCTGGAGCCATATATCTTTACTAAATCAAGCAGGGCACGTGAAGTTCCCAATATTATATCAGGCCGCAGACAACGAATATCTTGCGATGCTTGCGGGGTTCACGGCCAACAGGCAGGCTGGAATCCCTAGCGATATGTTCATTTATCCGAATGAGGATCACATAAAATGGCAGCCGGCGCATAGGCTAGCGGTATATCGTCGCAATTTAGCCTGGTTCGACTTGTGGCTGAACGATACGAAGTCAGCGGCCGTCGACGTGAGTAAAGAAGCGGCTGATTGGATAGCGATGAAACGCAAATGGCTATCACGGTCCTCCTCGTCCGATTTTTAAGCGCACTACACTCCTATAATGTGCGTGCTGTTATGCCGCAGACCAGGTCCTCACCCACGCCTCGGTATCAAGAAGCGCCATGATCCGGGGACAATCGGAGGCGTCAACTTTTTGGCCGGGGCGTAAGGCCTGCTCAATTGTGTAGCGGTCAAGCAGGCCATGCTTCGAAAGCATCCCATCGAGCAAGCGTTCCGCAATAGAAGATCGATGCATGTTTATGAATTGCGCAACGAAGCCGTCAGGCCCCCCCTTCCCCAATCGACGGAGAACTGCCGGGGGTAACGCATTAGAAAATGCTTTCCTTGCAATTGCACGATCACGCCCCCCTTCAACCGCCCACCAACTCGGCACACTCAAGCAAAATTCCATCACAGGTTGAGACAGTAGTGGACTGATCATCGGAACCGAAAGATTCTTGTCTCGGTGCTCGATATGATGGAGCGCCCGTAATATCTGGGCAACGTGCCCCTTCTTGCCAACTGATGTAGACTCGGGTGGAGAAAACCAGGGATGTTCGATAGGCTGCCCACGCTCGGAGTTCAGGAAGTCTCGATGCAAATATTTTTCCGCCATTTGCCAAGGCAGGCCCGAGGCAAATTTCCGAGGAATACGCACGGCTTCTGCGATAACCTCCCAAATGCTTGCGCCAGTAATTTGACAAATATCGCGGACAGTCGGCATCAATGCAATTGATAATCCTTGATCCCTATACCGATCAACAAGCGGTCGGGCAGAATGGGTTGAATAAAATACGTTGTCTCCGCCAGCTCCTACAAAAAAGCTATCCGCTCCGGCACTGGCAGCAGCCTCTCGTACTATCTTATTATATGCTTGCTCATGGGATTTCCCAGACGGAATTGGAATAGCTGCGGCAGTCGATTCGCTAATGTTGATGTCCGCGTCAAGATAGGACGATTCGATGAGCTTCGCGCCGATCGCGGTACAGACGTCCCTAGCGTAGAACCGTTCATCACCGGCCGGATCGTCGGTAACGGCAGTCATGCATGTGACTTCGATACCAGTGCGAGCCAAGCATTCCGCCACAATGGACGAATCTAGCCCGCCAGAGAGGCCTACCAAAGGGCGGGAATAGCAGGAAGTCCATGTTTTTATCGTCGAACTGACGAGTTGAAAAAGATCTGTTGCACATTGCTGGGAATTTGCGTGACGGTCGGTCGCGACATAATCCCAAGGGCTCCAGAATAGGGATTGCGCGACCCCTCCCGCGCCGATCGTTAGCATGCATCCGCCCTGAAGTTGGCAAATGCCGGACAGCCCTGTCTCCGCTGTGGGAAGCTGAACATGGTACAAAGATTTTCCCACAAATCGCCAATTTACAGATGGGCGAACAAATCCTGCGCCGATCAGAGTCGACACATCAGATGCACAAGCAATCATTTTGCCGATCGCAGTGTAATAGCAAGGAATCGCACCCGAAGGATCGCGCAGAATTTTCACATTGCTTGATCGATCTGCCAGTGCGACATATGCGCCCCAATAGTCATCGCGAAGCGATCTGATCGGATCTTCTAAAATGTCGATAATCTGATTATCGTCAAACCGGGCAATCTTTTTCGAATTTTCGCGCCGAGAAAACAATGTCCCCACTATCGCACCACTTCCTGCCGGCAGTCGAAGAATAGTCTCCGGCTCATCGGAAAATAGGGTGATGTGATCACCGCGATAGACTTCTCGAAGCCCCGTGTCGGCAGCAATCTGCTTCAAAATTTGCTCACTTTCGCCGATTTGAGCAAAGGCGAGAATCAGGTACCGCGACACTGTCAGGCTACCAATATCGGCGTGAACATTTGAGCGCGATCTGGACTCTCATTGACAACCACGTTGCCGTCCTGAACCCAACAATGTGCTGCGAAGGGCGTGGCCTGGATGCCAATGACAAGCACCGGAGAAAGTCCGTATTTCCGACAGATGGCCACGAGAGCCAGAGATCGAGGCAGGCAACGATCGTGACTACCTAAAATCAGATCGGAAAATCGAAAAGCATGCACCAATCGAACAAGATCGCGCCGCGACGCCTTTTTCATCCCGCAGGAAGACGGACGCCGAATGCTTTTGATTCTATCTATCAGGCTTGAAAAAGGCTGATGACGCACACGCCATGTCCAAATCAGACGGCTTGCGATCGCACAGACAGCGAGTGGAATGGAAGGAAATCGGCCGTCAGGGTCAACCTCGACTTCCGGTGGTGGAAGGGATGCAAATTTGATGTTGAGCCTTTGCGGGAGATCCGCAGTTTCTACCAGGAACCCTTGTGCGACAAGGTGCTGCAGTATCGGCACATCGTCGAAAGATGGCGGACGGCCATCAAGCCAGCGCGAAAAGGGTTCCACGAACCGCTCTGGTAACGCAAAATAACGGCCAATGCGTGCATCTAGGAATATGATGGCGCCGGCACTTTTGCAAAAGCAAAGATCGTCACGGAGCATGAATGGCATCTTTGTTTCCTGGATGAAGGGCACGCGCGCCGGAGTTGACCCACGTGCCCTCGCACATCAGTCGTCCGTAAGACCGGGTTGATTTTGCAGACCGCCGATTCCGTCATTGTATCTGTTGCCAGATCCCTTGGTCTCCTCGACCACAAGGCCGAGGTCGATCAGGTCGGTGTCCGAATGGTTGTCGCGTTCCATACTTACCTCCTTCTTAGATATGCTGCGAAGTTGCAGCTCCAACAGAGTAAAGCAGGAAATGCATGATCAGCGATCTTATAAGGTCGCGCGCGCGCGACTAACTGGTACTACTTCTCCGACGGACCCTTTTCTGCGACGATCGTACCGTGTAACCATTTGATTTTATTCGACGCGACTATGAAGAGATTGCTTCCCATATCCTGCTCACGCGGCGAATCCTTCGCCGGTGATAGGCCCAGAGAACCTCGAAACGGTCGGGACCTTGACCGGAAGCGGTCGCGATCCTGACCGCTTCGAGTTCTTCTGTCAGGTTGCCCAACACCCGAACTTCTCCGAGGCGGGCTATATGGAGTCGCTCCGTTGCCGATTTAAGCGCCCTTCTATGTTCATGATCACCGCAAGCCTGTGCGATCGCCAGAAACAGGTTCGTCGCAGCCCTCGCGAGTACCTGTCCATCGACTTCCGTCCCGGCATAGGGTTTTGCGTCGAAATCAATGGCCAGACGGTTTGCCTTGAGTATCAGGCGTACCAGGTGACCATGCCAGCGGTAGAGATCCCGGAGGGCATCGGTTGTTATCGTCGGCAAACGATAGCCACCCCCAAAAGCAATCTCTAGCATATGCTCGCCGACCAGGCGCTGCGCCGCGTCCCTGAGTGGCGACACGGATACGCCATATTCGGCGGCCAGCGCTCTTTCGTTGATAATACTGCCGGACGCAAACCGTCCGGCCATGATATCGGCCTTAAGGAGCAGATATGCCCTTTCGGCCAGGACGGGCTCGGGAGACATGCCGGAGTCCGCCGTTCATCAAGCTGGCCGTATGGCGGCAGCGCCGCCCCTTGAAGCGAGCCGTGCGACAGCCGTTGCCTGATGACGGCTCACGACGTCAAGAATGTCGCGTTCCAGATCCCACAGGTCATCCTGGAGAAGAAGTTCGTTAGGTATTGGCATCTTGTGCTCCACTGCGAAGAGGAAAATAAACAGGTGAGAGGCCGTCATCCGTAGCGCATGCGCACAGCGGATATGGTCCTCAAGCGAGGCCGTGCCGGCCCCGCCCTCGAGTTCGCGGATCCAGCGTTCGGTGCGGCCGACAGATTTTCCGAGGCTGCGCTGGGAAATTCGGTCTCTGCGCCGCCACCGTTCGACGAGCTTTCCGGAAAGCTCCTTGATCGATGAGAAGATGTCACCATCGATCGCTTGGGGACTTGGAAGCGTCATCTGCAGGTCTCCCTGGCAGCGGCTCAAAAGTCCAAGTCACATCGCCTATGCGTGGCAATTTGTTGTAAATAAAACCGATCGTCAAGATACAGATCATTGCGCATGCGAGACCAATTTCTGGCAGCCGCTCGAAATTATCCAGCGTACGCGACTATCGGGGAGAACGACGGGCAGAACGCCCGGTCTTGAGGGGCATTTCGCGGAAAGATTGGATGACCCTGATGTCTTCGGCTTCCTGCATGTGGATCAGGGCCGACAGGTAGAGTCTCCAGACCTGTGGCAAAGGATGGATGGCCTCCGACCTACCTGCGGCTTCGACAATCTCATCGACGAGGCGTGAGAGGGTGTTGGAGGTACCGACATGTCGAACTTTACGTCCACCAAGACGGTCCAGCTTCGGGTCAACCAATTCCGCGATGAGATCGTCCGCCGCACATTGATGGAGAAGATCGACGGCAATGAACAATGTTGTTCCATAAGGCAGAAAATCTCCGGCGAGATGACATAGCCGGCAATGGCATTGCAGGAACAGATGGATGCCCTCGTCGGACAGTTGAAGCTTGTAGGCCCTGGACTGCTGACTCCCCATAGTCGTTCTCCCGGCGCAGGCAGCGATTCTTTAGCGCTCGATATGCCTGCGAGGTTATCGACTCTGCGCGAAGTGAGCGATCCCGAGACAAGCAACAGAAGGTGAAACCGGAAATATACTTCCGGTTTGCGGAAGTGAATTTCCGATAACCGGAACTGAAGTGCCTTAAACCGGAAGTGAGATTCCTCCTCCCTTGTGCGGGGAAGGGATTTTTCGCCACTCAAGACCGTGTCGAGACGGAAGCAAGGGCGAGAATTACCGAGTGATCGGCAGCCTGTGCCCGCCTCATCCCCACTTAGGGAGAATTGCGGTTATGACCAGAAAGCATTCCAGTCGCACAGCGATGCTCGTCGCTCTCTTGACGGGTATTATGCCCCTCCATGGTGCGGCGGCGCAAGACATGTCGCCAGAAAGGCACGAACCTGCCCGAAGCACACAGGGCTCGGCCTCGCTGCACGAGGCTGCCGCCGAAGCCCAGGTGAAACTGCAGCAGACCTTCACGAACCTGCAGTTCGAGGATTTCGGTCCCGCCCCGGTCGAAGGACCGATCTATCAGGCTATGGCGGGCGGAAAGATCGTCTATTATGCGCCACGGAGCGAACATCTGCTGTTCGCGACGGTCTATGACCGCAACGGCGTCAATCTAACCGCGCTGGCGCAGGAGCAGGATGCAACGCGGCGGCTGAAGGCAATCGATCCTGGCAAAGCGCTGGCGATCGGCCCTGTAGATGCCCCGACCGTCATCGAATTCACCGACCCCGATTGCCCCTATTGCCAGGCGCTGGATCGTTTCTGGAGCGCCAAGGCGGCGGAGGGCAAACCGGTGAGGCGGCTCATCTTCTTCGTAAGCGGCATTCACCCGACCGCAGCGGCGAAGGCGGAACATATCCTCTGCTCGCCCGATCGCGATACAGCCTTCAAGGCAGCCTATTCCGGTCAGACCCCGCCCGTGCTGCGGCAATGCGCCGCTGGCCATGACAAAGTGGCCGAGGACGCCGAACTGGTCGCCAAGGTCGGCATCTCGGGGACACCGACGCTGATCGCCGACGGCAAGCTTATTTCAGGCTTCCAGCAGGCTGAACTCGAGGCGTTTCTCGCCCGGCACGCGAAGTCGGCACCGGCAAAGGCTGTATCCGATGTGCAGCGCTGACGTGAAGCGCGCCATCGGGGCGACGCACATTCTCATTCCGGAGGGCATCCCGCCCGGCCTCAACCGTGCCGGTTGGATGAACCAGGATGCCGGCGGCGGCGGGCTCATGGAGCCGTCCACCGACGCCCCGGCCGACACCGATCCTCTTTCGATGCCGGCAGGCTTTCGTTGGACGGCTCCTTTTTGGAGCAGTGATATGATGCGTAAACTCGGCAACAAGGTCCTGGCGGTGGCCAATTTCGGCCTCCCTTTCGGGGCGATGGCCCTGGTCGGTGGTCCGGTCCATGCCTTCTCGGCGCCGGCCCAGGGCGATCTCGGCTACGATATCTACGATATCGTCGTGAACCAGGGTGTGAAGGGTCCGATGGGATTTGTGGGCGGTGTCGCCGCCTTCCTGTTCGGCGTCTCGCGCCTCTTTTCCAACATAATGATTGGCATCCCGACCATCGTCGCGGCCGTCTGCCTCATCAAGGCGGACTCCATTCTCCAGACTTTCGGGATGGTCGTCTGAGACGCGCGGCAGGACTGCGCCCCGGCTGACCGGGGACATGCCTATGCCGCCACCAAGCTGGGGACCGATGGTCGGTCCCCGGAAACCGGCACCTTCACAGGTGTCATGAAGCAGGAGGAGAAGGGCAGATGGACGAACGCCTTCCGCAATATCTGCATCGGCCGGTCCAGATCCTGTGGTTCGGATCGGACGAGTTCCTGCTCGCGACCTCGAGCATCTTCGTGGCTGCGATCGTAGGCGGACTTGTCGGCTGGGCGCTGATCGCTGCCCTTCTCCTTTTCATCCCGTGGAAGCGGACCAAGCCCAGGGGCTATCTGCCTCATCTCGCCTGGCGCTGGGGACTTGTGTCCTTCCCACACTATCCGGGTCCCACGCAGACCCGGTTCTTCGAGTAAGCGCCATGGGCATCTTCATGCGCAAGGAACGGGGCGATGACCCCTTGCTGGGCAAGCCGGCAAGCTATGGCATCCATCGCTATCTGCAAGGCTCGGCGAACCTTTTCGAGGAGAACCGGCTGCTCAAGGTCGCGATCGCCGGCATGTTCGGTGTTACCGCGGTCCTGGGCGTGGTGATCTACACGACGAACCAGAATGCCCGGACCATCATCGTGCCGTTCGGCGCCACAGGCGATCTTCATGTCTCGGGGAACACGCCCTCGGAAGCCTATATCGTCTCGATGACGCGCAACATCGTGGCGCTGTCGGGAACATGGTCAGCCTATTCGGCGGACCGGCAATTCCAGGAACTGCTCGGCCTCGTCCACCCGTCCGCTTACGGCGCAATGCGCGACAGCCTGAACGTCATTCTCGACGAACTGGCGAACAACCCGACGCTGTCGATCGCCACCTATATCCGGGGCGATCAGCCGGTGCGGTGGACCGCCCATGAGATCGTCGTACCCATCGAGAAAGTGCGGGTCATCGGCGGCGTAATCCGCAAATTCCGGGGCATTATACGCATCGGCTACGGCATCGAAAATGGCCGCTTCTGGCTGACGCGTCTTTCCGAGGAGCAGTTCGATGCCGAAACCCACTGACTGCCGCGCGATCCGCGGCGCCCTGATGCTTCCCCTGCTCTTCCTGGCAGTGCCGGCGGCTGCGCAGACCATCCATGCGCTTCCTGACCAGACCAGCCATATTCGCCTGTCCAACCGCGACATCAATCATGTCGTGTGCGAGGGCGGCGAAATCGAGGACATCAAATTCTCCGCCGAGAAGGGCCTTGCCGTGGAAAAGGGCGGCCCTGACGCCTGGATCAAGTTCCTGGCCCGAGAGATCGACGATGCCGGTCAGGTGACGCGCACTTATGTGACGCAGCCTTCGGAATTCTTCGTGCATTGCAACGGCGCCACCTATCCGCTCTATGCCGAGCCAGCCGAGATCCCGGCCCAGACGGTAGTGCTTGTGCCCGGCGCCCGGCAACGCGCCCAGACCAATAGCGCGTTGATGGCGGCGTTGGCCGATGAGGACCGCGCCGTTTCCATCACCATGGCGCTGCTGGACGATCGCATCCCCGCCTCGTTCAGCGAGGTCGCGCCATCGGCCGGCTCGCTCCGCATTGCGGGGGCCCCAGACCTGTCGATCACCGAACAACGCCGTATCGCCGTCGAAGGCACCGGGCTTTCAGCTTCCCAATATCACGTGCGATCACTGGCCGCGGTCACGCTGGACGAGCGCCAGCTCGCCGATCCGGCGCTTGGGGAGCGCATCTTCTCGGTCACCCTGGACCGGGTCCGCCTCGACGCAGGTGAAACCGCGCGTCTCGTCGTCGTGCGCCGGGGAGCCGGGCAATGAACGGCGAGATGGACAAGGATCAGGCAGAGGGACCGGAAAGCCTGTCGCCCTACCAGGCGCATCTTGCCGCGCAGAATGCGCGCGACGAAGAGACAGCCATGCGCCGTCCCGCCACGGCCTTGCCTGACTGGAAGGCGCTATGGGGCAGGCTGTCGGCAAAGCAGAAGCTGCGCGCGCGCCAGCTCCTTGTCGGCGTCGCGGTCGGTGCGCTGGGGATCGGTCTCTATGTCGCTTCGGGCAGCCAGGAGGAGATCAAACCCGCCAATCCCGCATCCTCGCTGAACATGGGCGCAGGGCTGCGCGGCGACAGTCTTGAGGTGAAGCTGCGGGGCGACCTGAAGAAGGTCCTCGATGGCCAGCAACTTCTGGGCGACAGGGTCAGCGCGATCGAGGAAGGCAAGGTCGTCCCCGGGTCACTCACCCCCGGCAACAGGGCACCGGGAGGTATCGATGGCGATCTGCCGCCTGCCCTGCCGGACAGCGTGCCCGCCCTCCCCTATCCACCGGAAACCGGCGACATCAGCGCGGATGCCGACAAGCTTCCAGCGCCGCCCACCGGTCCGGTAGCCCCACCCGCCCCGCCGGCGCCGCCGGCGCCGCCGGTCGAGAAGACGGTCGGCGCGATCGGGACAGCGACCGGTCAGGTCGTGGCCCAGGGCGCGGCCGACAATTCCGCCTCATCCAAAAAAAAGAATCGGACGATCTATTTACCGCCTGGTTTCATGAAAGCGCGACTGCTGACCGGGATCGACGCGCTGGCGAGCCGGGATGCGACCAGTAATCCCGAACCCATCATCGCTCGGGTGCAGGCGCCCGCCGTCCTGCCCAATGAGGTGAAGGCAAATCTTGCCGGATGCTTCGTCGTCGGCAACGCCACCGGCAGTCTCGCCAAGGAGCGGGTCGAGGTCCAGCTCGTCTCCCTCTCCTGCGTCGATTTCGACGAGCATTCGATCGTCGATCAGCCGGTGAAGGGCTTCTTCGTCGATACCGATGGCAAGAAGGGCCTGTCGGGCAAGGTGGTGACGCGGGCCGGGGCGACATTGGCGCGCGCCTTCATCGCGGGCACCATCAGCGGTATCTCGCAATCGGTCGAAAGCACCTTCGGCAACACCTCGACCTCGGCTCTGGGGACAGTTCGCACGCTTGATGCGGGCGACGCGGCCAAAACCGGGATCGCCGGCGGCCTCTCCAAATCCTCCGACAAGCTCACCGACTTCTATCTCGATCTCGCCCGCCAGGCTGGTCCCATCGTCGAGGTGGGCGCGGCCAAGGATGTGGTCGTGGTGATCCAGGAGGGCGCCACCCTCGAAATCAAACCCGGCGCAGGAGCGAAGTTCTGATGCGCCCAGCGACAGGAGATACCATGCCACGCCAGCTTCACTCCCGCATCAATATCTGCTGGCACGTGACGCGCGCGCTATCGCTGGTCGCGCTGCCCCTGTTTGGGCTTCCGGGCTGCGCCACCGTGGGATCGGTAATGTCGCCCTACAGCGAGAAATTCTCCTGCAAGAACAGCGACCACGGCCAGTGCATCCATCCGGACCAGGCCTATGCCGACGCCGTCGCAGGCCGCGCCTCAAAATCCGATCCCGCCGTCACCAACGATCGCAAGCTGCTTGGCCCGGATGCGAAGGGGCGAGCGCGGACGACGGGCAAGCGTGATGGCGGAGCCGGAGCGCCACCGACTCCTGCGACGGCATCGAGCCCGCGCAATGTCGGCACGCTGATCGAGGGACCTGGGTCACCGATGCTGCGCCCATCGCGCACGATCCGGACATTGATTCTGCCCTATGCCGACAAGCAGCGGCCCGACCGCCTCTACATGGCGCGCTATGTCTATTCGATCATGGATCGGCCGGCCTGGGTTGTGGGCGACTATCTCGTCGAACCGGGTGGCAGGACGCCGGCGCCGCCGGTGCTCCGCACGACACGCGAGTCCGCGCCTGACGCCGTGGTCGTGCCGACCGGGGAAGCCATCCCGCTGGCCGTCGATCGGGAGAACCGGCCATGACCGCGCGGCCCGCCCACAAAAATCTCAGCTACCAGCGCCTGCGCGCCGCCGTGACCCGTGACGCCTATTCGGATTTCCTGCCGATGGTCGCGTGGGTCGAAGAGGAGGACGCCTTCCTGTGCATCGACGATGGCTGGGGCCAGGCCTGGGAGCTTGTCCCGTCCGCCTATATGTTCGCGCATGTCCAGCAGGCCCTTCTCGGCCTTCTCAACATCCATTTTCCCGAAGGCACGGTTCTTCAGCTCATCACCTTCGCCGATCCGCTGATCGATCCGGCGCTCGACGCCTATCTCGACCTCAAGGTGCGACCGGACCCGCTGGTCCAGGCCTCGGCCCGGCGCACGGCGGATTACCTTCGCAGCGGAACCAGGGGTCTCGATGCGCTGCATTCGATCCCGGTACGCGATTTCCGGCTATTTCTCTCTATCAAGACGCGGAGCAGTCTCGGCGCTGACCTGCGCCGGCAAGTCGAGGAGCAACTGGCGAAGATGGGTATCCGGCGCTTGCCGCCGGACGAACTGGTCAGCTTCTATCGGCGGATTTTCAACGGTGTGTTCGCACCGGCCCCAGGGGTGTTTCTCAGCGAAAGTATCGGTGGCATGCCCGCCCCGACTATCGCGCGGCAGATTATCGAGGCGGGCCCGGACCTCTGCTTCGAGGGTCCCGAGGTTTATCTCGGCAACCAGGTGGCGCGCTGTCTCACACCCAAAGCGCCTGCACGCCGGATCACCGCCGAGCGCGCCAATCGCCTCCTGGGAGGCATGCGCGGAAGCGCCGAAGACAGCGATCAGATCGGCGGGCCGTTCCTCTACTGTCTCTCGGTGCTCTTCGATCATTCGCAGTTCGAGATCCACAAGCGCGCGCAGATCCTTTCGGCGCAAAAGGCCGCCGGCAGCTTCGCGGTCGAGGTCGGCAAGCAGATCGAGGAGATCGGCTGGATTCTCGATGAAGCGTCGAACAGCCGGTTCGTTTCGGTGATCCCGACGATGTGGGTGTTCGGCCGCGACAGCGCGCAGGCGCGGGAAATGGCGGCCCGCGCCAAGCGGCTGTGGGAATCCGAACCCCTGCCCTTCATGGTGCAGGAGGAGAGTTATCTGCTCCCGGTCTTGCTGGCCGCCAGCCTGCCCTTCGGCCTCTACCCGGAAAAGCGGACCTTGAAGCTGCTGGAGCGGGATTTCCGCATGCCGGTCAAGGCCGCAACCTTGATGGCGCCCGTGCAGACCGATTTTCGCGGCGGCGGCCGCCCTGCCCTGCTCTATGTCGGACGAAAGGGGCAGCTCATCACGCTCGATCTCTTCGATCCGCGGATCAACAATTACAATTTTATCGTTTCGGCTGAGAGCGGCGCGGGCAAGAGCTTCCTGCTCAATAATCTGTGCCAACAATATTATGCGCAAGGCGCGCTCATCCGGATCATCGATATCGGCGGCTCCTATCGCAAGCTCTGCACGCTCTGTTCCGGGCGCTATATCGATATCGGCGAGGAGCGTCTGGTCCTCAACCCCTTTGACATGGGACTCGCGCTCGACGGCGAGGACAAGCAGTCGGCGATCGCCATGGCGGTCGCGATCGTCGCGGAAATGGCCAATGCCTCGACCCGCAAGCCCGTCACCACGTCGGAATGGAATCTCCTCAAGTCCGCCGTGCAATGGACCGTCGACAGCGGTCGGGGCGTGGACGGCATCGATGCGGTGCGCGACTGGCTCGGCCGCTATCCCGACAATGCAGCCTCCGACCTCGATCGGGTCGACCATCTCGTGCCGGTCGCGCGCGAACTGGCGTTCAACCTGCGCGATTTCGGGTCGCAGGGCGCCTATGGCCATTTCTTCAACGGCCCCTCCACTTTCGACATTTCCCGCGACGAGTTCGTGGTGCTGGAACTTGAGCGCCTCAAGGCGCTCCCGGACCTCTTCAACGTGATCGTCATGGTGGTGGTGAACGCCGTCACCCAGGATCTCTATCTCTCCGCGCGAGACAAGCCCCGCTTCGTGCTGTGCGACGAAGCCGCGCAGTTCATGACGCGCAGCGACGGGCAGGACCTCTCGCGCCTCGCCGAGGCCTTCGGCCAGGGCTATCGCCGCGCGCGCAAATATCAGGGCAGTTTCGGCATCGTGCTGCAGAGCATGAACGATCTCATGCTCTTCGGCGGTACGGGTCAGGTGATCCTCGAAAATGCCGCCACCAAATTCCTGTTGCAGGGTTCCACCTACGACAAGGCGGTGGACAACAAGATCCTCGACTATACGGGGTTCGTTCTCGATCTGCTGAAATCGGTCCGCAACGCCAAGCCCAATTACAGCGAGGTCTTCATAGACAGTCCGCTGGGCCTCGGCATCGCCCGCCTCGTGGTCGATCCCTTCAGCTACTGGATCAACACGTCTGCGCCCAATGAGGTCGCCGCCTTCGAAGCCTTGGTGCGGGCCGGCCGCAACCCCTTGGAGGCGGTGTGCGAACTGGCCGGTGTCGATCCGGTCGAGGTGATGGGCTTTGCGAGCGTTCAGGATTGGAGGGCGGCATGACGCACAAGGCACTCCCCCATCCCGACCAGCTGGCGCTCGACTGGGAAAATGATCCGGCGATCGAGGCGTTGATCGAAGCGCGCGTTGCCAAACGCGCCGAAGCGGCCGCCTTCCAGTGGCGGCTGCGCCTGGTGGGCATTGAAACCTGCATGATGGGCAGCCTCGTCATCGCGGCCGGCCTCGCGCTCGACCAGCCGCCACTTCAGACCATTCGCACAGGGCTTATCGTCGCCGCTGCCTGCTTTGCGAGTGGGATGCTGCTCATCGGCCTGTCGGGCGCATGCGGGATGCTTCTCACGCGCTTGTCGCGGTGGAGGCGCAAATGACCGAAAGGATCGAACCCTTCACCCCCAAAATGATCGATGACATCGGCGCGATCTGCCGTTGCAAGCGCTATCCTGGGGAGAGTCAGAATGATTTTCTGGGTCGCGCGATCCTTTCGCTTCACGAAACCCATGGCGAGTGCGCGCGCAGCCTTGAGACGGCTGACAAGCTGATAGCCGGTTTTCTGAAGGACTCTCGGCGCGTCCCCGTTCTGGGTTCCGTGATGCAGACCTGCTGCGCGGTCGTGCCGCTCATTCCGTTCATGTTTTTGCTCGGCCGTCCTGTCGTCATCTACGCTTTGTGGCTTGGCATCGTCTGCCTTGGGCCTGTCGTCGCAGAAGCCGGATGCAAGCTGCTCTGGCGTCTGCGCCCGGTTCGTTCCGAACCGGCGGAGGTCGAACCGGTATGAACGGCATCTTCTCATCCACACCCGCGCCGGGACCGATCCGCCTCATGGTCGGCAGCCAGGGTCTGTTGCTGGTGCAGTCCTTCATCGCGTGGCAGCTGCCCGCCGTGCCGAACCTGTTCCGTATACTCGTCGGGATCACGGCAATTGTCGCCATGGCAGCCCTGATCAGTGCCGCGGTCGGCAAGGATCGCGAGAGTTCTCAGCTCTATTGGAGACGGCGCCATGGTCGCTAGATCGCAGCATCGGCATTTCGGTCGCTGCCTCTCCCTGTCCATGCTGGCTGCGATCGCGACGACGGTGAGCTCGCTGATGCCCTCGGCGGGCATGTCGGCGACCAGCAAGATCGGACGCGTCTGGCCCATCGCCGAGCCGGACGCCCTGAGCGAGATCGAGGGTCGGGCCGCTCATGTTCCCGACATGAAGAGTGCCTACGGGCCGCGCCAGAACTGGTCGGCCATGAAGGCGGCGACGCTCGGGATCGCCCATGCCGACAGGAAGCGGACGGTGGTGCCTTTCTATACTCTTGATCAGGATATCCGGCTTGCCGACGGCAAGCTGCTCTACGCCAAGGGCTACAGCTTTAATCCCCTTGCCTATGTGTCGCTCCCGCAGAGGCTCATCGTGGTCCACCCCCGTGATCTCGCCTGGGCGCTGCGTACCGCCAGGCCGGCGGATTTCATTCTGCTGGCGGCTGGGACTCCCGGCGATGGCGATGCGATTACGCTCGGCGAACGTCATGGCCGGGCGCTGTTCCTGCTCGAAGAGCGCGTCAAGGTGCGGCTGGGACTGACGGTCGCACCGGTGATCGTCGCGCAGGCCGGGCAGAAGTTGGTGCTGACCGAAGTCGATCGGAGCGAATCCAAGCGGAGAACCGCGCGATGAAACAGGTATCGCTCCGCAGACTGCTGGCGCTGGGCTGCGCCTTTGCCGCCTTGGCGGTCGCGGCTCCCGCCCATGCCTCCAAATGCGAGGCCGGCACGGTGTTCAATCCGATCACCAAGGTGCGCTGGAACTGCATTTTCCCGATCACGATCGGCGGGGTGAAGGTCGGCCCGAGCGATCTGCTGGGCAAGGCCCTCGATGCCCAGTCCGCCTCCAAGCCGCTATGCGCCTGCCGCAAGGGCGTGACCTTCTGGTTTGGCGTCAAGGTCAGCTTCTGGTCGCCCAATCGGATGGTCGATGTCGTGACCGAACCGGGCTGCATGATGGCGCTCGGCGCCGACATCATGCCGACCGGCGGCAGGCTCCAGGGGAGCCAGAGCAGCATTTCCGACGGCACCAATACCGCCAAGATGTTCGCGCAGATGCACTATTATATCGCGCCGGTCTGGAAGATGCTCGACATGTTCACGGACTTGCCCTGCATCGAGGATGACGGCTTCGATGTGGTGCTGATCACCGAAGTGCTGCCGACCTGGCAATCGGCAACGCTGGGCGCGATCATCCAACCCGAGGCGATCTTGTTCGGCAATCCGGCCGCGGGCCTTGCCTGCATGGCCGACAGCGCCGCAGCGGCTGCGGGCAAGGTCGTCGATCCGCTCTTCTGGTGCATGGGATCCTGGGGAGCGACCTATCCGGTCGCGGGCGACATCCATTTCGGGGACAGCGTCGAGGCCTGGGCGGGGCTCGCCGCGCGCGGGGTCTTCATGATGGGTCGCCTCGGCGCACTCACCGTCAGTTCTGCCGATGGCTGCTCCTTCATTCCCCAACTGGTCTGGACCAAGAGCCGCTACAAGTTCCAGCTCATGGAGCCGGTCAAGGGTGGCAGTTGCGTCAATGTCGGGCGACCAGGCGCGCTCTGGACCAGCGCAAAGCACGCGCCGGGCAAGGACAATGCCCAGTTCATGCTGTTCGAGAAGACGATCTGCTGCGCCGGGGTCTCCACGCCATGAGCAACCCGTCTCGCCAAACCCGCGCCAGATCGTCTGGGATCAGCCGATCGCCTGTCCGTCACCTCAAGGAGCCAGACGTCTCTTGCGCGGCTAGACCGGCGCCGCATAGCCCCCGCGGCGCCGGTCGGGCGGTCGGCGTGGCCACCACAACCAACGATGATGCGGCACCCCCCTCCCCGCCGCATGTCGTCGTGGCCACGCTGACCGTTTTTGAAGGACAGGCAGTGTTTCGGGCAGAACTGCCCCGCCCGGTTCCAGCCATCCTGTTGTTCCGGCTGCGCCGCGGATCCCGCCGGATCATACCGAGCGATATCCGGCCATGAGGAAGAGCGCCCTGCTGCTGCTGGCGGCGTTCAGCTTGCCATTGCCGCTTCATGCCCAGACCGCGGAGGAACGCGCCCGTGCCGCGGCGCAAGCCGCCAGGGCAAAGAGCGCGGACAGCGATGCGCTGCTCGGCAATTATGTGCAGCCGGGCCTTGGCGGAGAGGCGATCACCACGGTGGATTCCTCGCAGGCGTTCACGCCTAAACTTGCCTGCCAGAAAAGCGCCACGTTGCTCGAACTGCTCGCGCAGCCCAATGCCACCGGCGATATCGGGACGCTGAGCATTTCGCGGGACCGCGATCTAGACGGCAGCTTCGATGAGGCGATGACGGTACCTGTTCCCGTCTCGGGTATCTGCGCCAACGGAATCATCTCCTGTACGCCGGGTACCTGGAACGCCTGCCGCTTCTTCCGCTGGGATGTTGCGGGGGCGGGATCGCTCAAGCTCAGCGAGATCGAGCTGACCGATCTTGCCGGCTGTTACTGCGTCAACAACAGCTGCGGCAACAACCTGGTCTGGGGTAATATGGCCTCGGTGCTGAAAGACCTGGGTGGCGGCGTGGTCGGCGCGCTCACCACGGCCGATCCACGGATCGGCATCGCGCAGGCCTCCGTCGATGGCCCGGTGATCCGCTATACGGGCGCGCAGACCACATCCTGCACATCGCAGCCGCAGATCGGCACGACGGCGTACAAGGCCAATCCGGGCGCCATAGCTGGCGATGCTTTTGGCGCAGCGCAGACGAGCAGCGTGTTCCAGGCGCTTTCCGCGTCTTCGACCGGAACCGGCACATCGCAGCTGCGTCGAAGCTGTACCATCACCCGGCAGATCACGCAGGAAGAGATGATTGCGGAGAAGATCATCGATCGCGTGTCCGGCGGCTACGCAAGCTATGCCTCGAGCTCCGACAGCCGCACCTTCGTCATGGGCTCCCCCACCGACAACAGCCTTTCTGGCGGATCCTGCACTCTCATCGATTTTCATATGACGCTGAGGGTCAAGGACACTGAAAGGCTGCAGCAGGTTCTATTGACCCGCTTTGGCGGTGACGACTGGGCGCAGATACGGATCGATGGCGAATTGATCGGTTCCGGGCCGCAAACATGGACCGGAACGGGTTTGCCGCCAGGCAAATGCGAGAAGAAGGGCGCCTTCTATGTCTATCCCAATCTCGATCTCACAGCAAAGCTGACGCAAGGCGATCACGATATCTGGCTGCGTGTCGCGGTCGCCGATGGCGGCGAAGCCTATGCCTCGATCGAAGCGAAAGTGGACGCCGGCTGCAAAACGACCGAGCAGCGTGTCGATACCTGTTCGGGCTATGCGTCGAACGACACATGCCGTCTCGACGACGAAGAGGTCGACGGCGTCGTCACCTACCGCAACGGCATCAAGACGGGACTTACCCCCCTGCCCCAGACCCGGTTGATCGGCACTGGCGCCTGCAAGACCTTGATCAGCCGCGATTTCTTTGAACGCCGGCGCAATTATGCCTGCACGATCGACCAGGGCACCGTCCCACAGCCCGATCTATCGCGCGGCGCCTATATCATCGACCATTCGACAGAGACGCTGCTGGCCGATCGGGTGAGGAATGCCGATGGCGGCTATAGCCTTACCACTCGCAATTTCGCCCTTCCTGTGTCCGGCAGCGTCAATGCCTGCGAGCCCATCTGCAAGACCCGCAAGGCGCAAGCCAATAGCGCCGCGGCCCCGGACGGCGTGACCGGTTCGAAACAGACGAACCCGACCGGCTGGGACACTTTCTATCACGCCTGCCAGGACAGTAATGTCTGCCCCGCCGGCGAGGGCGAAGAGCTGGTGCAGGGTTGCGGCTGCATTGATGATTTTCCCGAAGCGGTGGTGATGATGCAGACCGTACGCCTCGGCGGCGCGGACATGGTCTGCACGAGTGCGGTGCGATGATGCAGCTACGCCCCCATCTCTTAATGTTCCTGCTTGTCGCGGCGAGCCTGGCGCTGTTCCCGGCGACTGCCATGGCCCAGCAATTATGCGCGGTTGATTTGAACGGCAATGGCGATGCGGCCGACGACGGCGAAACGGCGAGCTGTCACCTGACCGGTTCAGGCGGATGGATGTGTCCGATCGGCGAAACGCGCTGCGAGGCCGATCCGGCCGGGACGATGCACTGCCCACTCGGCGATCAATATGCGTGCGCCGTACCGGCAAGCGGCGGCGCGCCAAGCTGCTCGGCCAATGCCTGCATCGACACCAGCGCCAATCCCGTCGTCGAGCACCCGCCGGTCGATGATCCGGGAGTCGATGCGGATGGGGGCGTCGATGCCGAGGGCAATTGCCTTGGCACGATCGAGATCTTTTCCGGACGCGCCGCGCGCTGTCGCCCCGCGGGGCTCAGCACCACGTTCCAGAATTGCTGCAAGGACAAGGGCAAGATCGTCAAGGACGGCATGGGCGGCTCGATCTCGTCGATCTCGACCAAGATCGCGGTCGCCAAGGGCGTGTTTACCGGCATGAAAGCGGCTTACACGGCCTTCAAGGCCGGCGCGACGGCGAGCCAGGCCGCCAGTGCCGGTGCCAACGCAATCATCGTCGGCATCGATCCGACATCGATCGCGATCAGCCTGGCCGTCAATTTCATGATCGAGGTGCTGCTCCAGGGCTGCGACCAACAGGACATGGAAGTGGGCATGCTGCGCGGCTCGGGCATGTGCCATGAGGTGGGCAGCTATTGCTCCTCGAAGATCCTGGGTATCTGCGTGCAGAAGGCCCGGGGCCACTGCTGCTTCAACACCAAGCTTGGCCGTATCATTCAGGAACAGGGTCGGCCTCAACTCAAAGCCTTCAGTGCAATTGGCTGGGGTACACCCAAGGAACCCTATTGCCGGGGATTTACGCCAGAAGAATTCCAGGCGCTCGACTTCAGCAAAATGGACCTCTCCGAATATTATGCGGAAATCGAGGCACGCGCCCAATTCGAAATCCAGATCGATATGAAGGACAAGATCGATGCCCATATGCAGACGATCAGCAACTAGTCGCGCCCTGCTTTTGGCGGCTCTCACGCTCGACCCCGCATCGGTGCGTGCAAGTGAACCGCGGGCTGTAGCCGATCAGCCGACAAGCGAAAATGCGCGTGCGCGCATCCAGGACCAGGGCGAGGCAGCTATGGAGCGCGTGAAGCGGGCTGCCGCCAAGGCTAAGGCTTCAACGAAAGCTTCGCCCGTTCTGCCCTCAAAAGCCGAAGCTGGCGCGGAGCGACGCGCCTTCGAGGGTATCAACAGGCGCAAGCAGGACCCCGCCATGGCGAAACGGGTGGAGGCCGACGTCGCGGCAGCGCGCGAAGCACTGGCCATCGAGCGCGAGAAGGCCAGCCATCGTATTGCGCAGGCTCTGGGTCTGGAACAGCCCGAAGAGGCAGCGCTGGCAGGGGTCGTGACCACGGGCGGCACGAGACGCTGGGTTCCGGTGCTGTTTGTGTCGTCCTCCATGCCGGTCGAAACGCTGCGCACCTATGCAGGGCAGCTCGAGCGTGCCGGGGGTGTTATGGCCTTCCGGGGCATGCCGGGCGGGATGCGGCAGGTTGGCCCGATGGCGAAATTGTCGGCCGCCATTTTGCGGCACGACCCCGGCTGCGAAGGCCCGGCCTGCGCGATGCGCGACGTGCAGCTCATCGTCGATCCGCTGGTGTTCCGGCAGCATGGCGTCACCCAGGTGCCCGCGCTGGCAATGGTCCCCGGCGATCCGACCCTGCCCTATTGCGAGCGCGACGAGGCCAGTCCTCGCGCCGCGCATATCGTCCTGGGCGATGCCGCCCTTTCCGGATTGCTCGAGGAATATGGCCGCTTGGGCGGCAAAGAGGAGGTACGAGATGCTCTTGCTCAGTTGGCGGGCCGGTAACCGGCTCTGGCGCGAACTCAAGGATTTGCCGCTCCGGGCAGCCGTGGCGCTGGGCGCAAGCGGCCTGGGGCAGCCGGCGCGGCCTGCACAGCTTCTCAAAGCCTATGGGATCGTGCTGCCGATCGGTCTCTTCGCCTGGTGGGTGATGCCGCAGATCACCCTGGTCATGACGCCATCGATCGACGCCTGGGTGGTGCACCGTTCCCCTGGCGTTGTTGAGCGCGGCGATCTCGTATCATTCACGCTTTCCGACCCGGTGGCGGGCCCGGCCCCCGTCTCCGTCACCAAATATGCACTGTGCCTGCCCGGAGACCAGATCGTCATGGTCGAAAGGCCCGCCAGCCTGGGCGGGGGCCGGAATGGCTGGTATTATTGCAATGGCCAGTTGATGGGCATCAGCAAATCCGCCGCACGCAGCGGCAAGGCGCTTGACCATTGGCAGCCGGAAAGCGCGCGTATTCCCGAAGGGATGATCTTCGTCGGCTCGCGTCATCCTGACGGGTATGACAGCCGCTATTATGGCCCGGTGGCGATCGAGCGGCTCTCTCGCATGGAGAAACTGCTATGAAGCGCTTGTTCTCCATGGGTGCGGTCCTGCTCATGTCCGCCGGTCCCGCATGCGCCCAAGCGACATCTGCGCCCGCAACCGATCATGCGGCACGGGGTTATTGGTGGTACGAGACGCCCAAATCCGGCCCTGCGGAAGAGGCGGAAGATGACGCCGTTTCAAAGCCCCTCATCCCGCCAATGGTCGAGTTGGCCAAATGGTCGCCGCCCAGGATCGCGAAGCTCATCGTGGAGCAGCGCGACTATGCCGCTACCGTCCTGACGATCGATGCGGTCGCGGATTTCTGGCGTCTGCAGGACTTCGCCCGGCGCAAGGCCCGCGCCTTTGCCGGCGTCACCCAGCTGGCCATGCTCACCCATCCGCAGCTCAATGCCAGAGCGGCCAATCCGATGGTCGGGGAGGCGCGCGATGTATTGGGCGCGCAGAAGGATCAGGTCCGCCGGCAATATCTGCGTGCGCATCGAAACGAGTTCGCGCTCGTCATGTTCGCCCGCGCGTCCTGCGGCTACTGCAAGGTGCAATGGCCGATCGTCCAGCGGTTCCAGGATGACATGGGCTGGCAGGTAAGCCTGATGGACCTTGATCGCCGGCCTGAGATGGGACAGCGTTTCGGGGTCGAAGTGACGCCGACCACCATGGTCATCCGCCGGGGCAGTCCCCAGCGCATGGTGATCGCCGCGGGCGTCGAGACTTATCCCAATCTCGCGCAGATGGCCTATCAGGCAGTACGGCTGCTGAGCGGCGATATCCGGCCAGAGCAATGGCTGACCGGCGCGGGCGAGGAAGACGGGTTCTTCGACGCGCTGGCCAATGGTCCCGTCTCCTCGACCGATCCGCGCGTGATCGGCGGCGATCTCATCGATGCACGGGAGCCCAGGCCATGAGGCGACTGGTCCACATGCTGGTCTCCAGCCTCCTCCTGCTCGCGCCATCGGCATTGCTGCCGGCCACTGCCCTCGCGCAGCAGAAAGGCCGGGATGCCGCGCGGCGGGCCGCCATTCATCCGGTGTCGACAGTTGCGGACATGCGACTTTGGCTTTCGCGCGTGCCAGTGACGCGAGACTTTCCGCCCGATTTCGAACCCATGCTGCGCGGTCAGGTATCGCTCTATGTGATCGAAATGAGCACCGCGCCAGGTTGCCTGCCGTGCGGCGATCTATGGTCAAAGCTTCTGGCATTCCGTGGTCGCTACGGCTGGCAGGTCCGAACACTGGGGACGGAGGAAGCGGCGCTGCGCTCGGGGCGTCTTGGCCTTCCCTGGGTCGGCAACCCCGTCGCCTGGGTGCGACCGCTGGTCGATCCGGGTCGCATGGTACCGGTCGCAATCGGTACCGATCACGGCGCCAATATCGCGCGCAACACCTGGCTGGCCGCCCGGATGCTGTCCGGAACCCGGGCTGCCGTCGGCGTGCGCGCCATGTCGAAATTTACCGGAATTGTCGGCGTGAGGGTGCCGGTCTCTTCCCATCGGAGAATACGCTGATCGTGCGGGGGCTGTGTCGTCAACTTTTCCCATCAGGAAATCTGTCATGGTCCATAATGTACGCCGTCCTTTTCTTGCTCTCTGCCTGATTGCAGCTTCATGCGGCCAGGCGGTGCCTGCTCATGCCCAAAGCTGGGCCGAGAGCTGGTTCGATAATGTCACCTACACCTCACCGGGCAGCTTCGAGGATCAGACCCGCGGCTATGTGACCGCGGGCGGAATGTCGGGCCGTGTCGACGTCCATGACGACTATCTCATGAGCCTGACGTTGCCCAAGGTGAAAGCGGGCTGTGGCGGCATCGACATGTTCTTAGGGGGAATGTCGTTCCTCGACCCCGACTATCTCGTCCAGAAGCTGGAGACGATCCTGCAGGCCGCGCCGGCCGTCGCCTTCCAGTATCTTCTCGAAACGCTCGACGAGAAGATGGGGAATATAATCTCAAAAATGGAGGCGGCCACCAATTACCTGAACTCAATCCAGGTGAACGACTGCCGCCTTGCCAATCGCATGGTCCAGATCGCCAAAGGCGACGACAACATGTCAGGAATCGTCGAGGAGATGACCGGCTACAAGTCGATCCGCGAGGGCTATGCCAATAGCTGGCAGCAGAGCCGCGAGAAAATCCAGTCGAACAAGGGCAACCCAACGGAGGATCTCAAGGACGCACTCGCCAATTGCCCGGCAGAGGTCACGGACGTCTTCAAGACTGGCTCGCTGCTAGCGCATGCCGCCGCGCGGGTGGGTGCATCCGATTGGGCGGGCGTGATGCGGGCCCGCGTCGGCGATGTCTATATGCGCTGGGACGCCAACGACAAGGTGCCGATCTTTTCGGCTATTCCTGCATGTCCGCGCCAGGATACCGAAAGCGCCGATGACTTCCTGACGGGACGTGTTCCGACCCGCGCGCTCAACATCCCTGCGACTGGAGCGGATTGTTCGGTGAACGGTGCGGGGCGCGGCGCGCTCATTTTGGCGCGCGAGAGGATGGAGGCGATCTCCGTCAAGATCCGGACGCGCGCTGCGCTCACCATTGAGGAAAAGCAGTTCGTCGCCAATGTGCGGACCCTGCCGGTCTACCGCCTGCTGGAATGGGGCGTGCGGCAGGGCCTCACGGACAGCGTGATCGCCGATACCGACGAACTTGTCGCCCTCACCCTCGCTTATCAGATGCTCAATGATCTGACCCGCTCGATCGACTTCGCACTGCAGAATGCCGAGCGCGGCGCAACCACCGCGGGCGCCGCCGATGCCGAGAATAGCAACATCTGCCAGACCCGCATTCTGACCAAGGGCATCGAGCAGTTGCGGGAGTTGCGCGACGAGGTGCTTCGCCAACGTGCGCAGATGCGCCAGTCCTACATGGCCGCGATGAGCCAGGCGAACCTGTCGGCTAACTATGCCGGTGTTGTGCGCCAGCGCGACCGCGATGCCCGCGACGCCGCGGGCGCCAACGCCAATCGCAACCGGTGAGGCAAACCATGCGTCATCTTATCCGCCTGGCATGCGTCCTTCTGGGATGTCTGGGCGCCACACCCGCGCTGGCCATCGATGCCAGTTACCACACATGGGACGGGTTTTCCGAAACCGTCGACGCGTTCCACCTCGTAGCGATGATCTTCGGCGATCCGCGCTACGAGACGCTGGTCGTCATCATCGCGGTGGTCGGCATCGCATTTGGCGCTGTCATCGCCAGCATCAAGGGCTCCGGCATGGGCCTTGTCGCCTTCGGCTTCCAGATGCTGGTCGGCATCGGCCTGTTCGCCGGCATGATCGCCACCACCGGCACCGTCCACATCTATGACCGGGTGCGCAACGCCTATCAGCCGGTCGGCGATGTCCCCAACCTGATCGTGCTGGTCGCTGGCGTCACCAACCTCATGGAACGCGCACTTGCCGAAACCATCGACGACAACACGACCGATCCCAATGCCAAGCTGGAGTTTGGCGCAGGTGGACATGCATTCGACCTGTTCCTGAACGCGGTTAGCCCACGCAGCCCGATCGTGGACACGTTCCTCGACGCGAGCGTGAAGGATTATGTGCGCCAATGCTATCCGGTTGCGCGAGTCTCGCCGGCCTATGGGGTCGACGACGATCAGCTTTTCCGGACGTCGACCGACCTGCCCGCCTCGTTCGCGGCGATGGCCGGCCCCGCCACCTTCTCAACCGTGTTCACGGCGAGCGACAAGGCCGGGACGACGATGAACTGCGATGCGGCCTGGGGCTACATTGCCGACCGCCTGTCGGACGCGACATTGTTCGACGCCTACAGCGATCAGGTCTGCGCCCGCACCGGCTTCGATGTCACCCAGGCCACCCAGCGCGATCGCTGCCGCCAGCAGATCGATGCGCTGGGCGACATGATGCTGGGCCAGTCGATGAGCCGGCAGAAGTTCCTCACCAACGTCCTGCTCGGCCAGACCGTGGGCGACGTCCTCTTCGAGGATTCGCCGGCGGCGACCGCGCGAGTCATGGCGAACCGGGCCATCGAATCCAATGGCCTTGCCACGCTCTCGACTGCCAATGAATGGATGCCGACCATCCGCGCCTCAGTGTTCGCGATCATGCTCATGATGATGCCGATCGCACTCCTGTTCATCCTGACGCCGATTAACCTCAGGGTCGCCAGCTTCGCGCTCGGCCTCTTCGTGTTCGTTGCGCTGTGGGGTGTGATCGATGCGGGCATATACCAGCTGACCCTCGGCCGGGCGATGGACGTGCTCGCCGAACTGCGCGCGACCAGCGTCGCAGCCGATAGCTGGATCCTGGCACCGTCGGCCGCGATGAAGGCGCTGGCCATCTTTGGGTCGTTCCGCACCGCCGCTGCGGGCCTCGCCGGCGCCTTCGTGTTCACCGTGTTCCGCTTCTCGGGCAATATGTTCACCGCCTTCACCTCGGGCATGCTCGGTGTCCAGGGCCAGGGCAGCATGGCGGCCGCGACGGTGGGAACCAGCGAGGGCTACGCCTCGGCACTGGAAGCGCAGGCGTCGGCCAGTGGCACCACGGCGCGGCGAGCGACATCGTCCGGGTTCGGCGATTTTGGTGAACGCAGCAGCTTCGGTCTGGACCGCGCTTTTGCCTCTGCCGGATCGGTACTGGGCGAACATGGTGGTGGGGCAGCGGGAACGGCGGCCTTTGGCCTGGGTCGTACAGACGCCGCGCGGGAGCTGGGAAGCCTCTCCCCTGCCCTCGTCGGGCGGGATCTGAGCGATCCCGCGACTTCCCGCGCGATCCGCAGCAACGCCGCGACGTCTGCCATTCAAAATTTTGCCCAGGGCGATGCGCTGCGCAAGCTTGGCACCACCTACTTCGGGGAAGGCCAGACCGGCGAGCGTGCCTTTGCTGCCTTCGCGCAGAACATGGTGCAGTGGAAAGCGTTCGGGGACAGCCAAGCGTACGACATGATGCAGTCGGGTGCGCAGCGGCACTTCGAGCGCGGCGGTTATGAGGCGAAGGACGCCGCACTCAAGGCATCGACTGTGATCGGCCAGGCAAGCGCCGATCCAACCTTCGCCAAGCTGACCGCCAACGCCTTCGATCAGGAGCAGATGCTGCGTAATGACCTGACTGCCGCGCAGACCCAGGTCGGCGCGATGGAAGGCCGGCGCGACTATGCCGGTGACAGGATTGCCGCCGTCGAGCGGGGCAATGTCGCAACCGAGCAGGCGCACCGCACCGGCGGCAATCAGGGGCAACGGCAGGCTGCGGCCATGCTTGGCCTTTCGGTCACCGAAACCAGCCGACGCATCGGGTTCATCAATGCATTGTCGGGCGAAGCGCGTTCGACCGCCATTACGCAACTCTCGCGTTCGACCGGGCGCAATGAGGCGCAGGTGCTGCGGGCGCTGGAAAGCTACAATGCCGCTGTCCAGGTCGGTACCGCCGACGGAGCGAGCGCGGAAGCCGCCCGCGAGGGCACGAGTGTCTACGGCCGCACGCGTGAAGCGGCGGGTTACGACTTTGCCGAGCGGTCCGGGAAGCTCGATGCCCAGCGCGAGATTGGCCCGGATGGGGTACGCGGCAATGCCCATATTGGCGAGCAACGACGGCAGGCGGATAATGCAGGCTTTGCCGAGGGCGCAGCCGCCGCCGGTGTATCTGTCCGAGAGGCCGCACGCCTCGATTCCTTCATCCGCGCGCTCGCCGGCACCGCCGGAAACCAGGTCGATATGGCGGAAGGCGGCGCAGAAGGCGTCGCGGATCGCGCCCGCAATGAACGGCTGAGCGCGATCGTCGACAAGGAGCGTCTCACCCGTACCCAGGCGCTGCTCCGCACGCATGGGATCGAGATGTCGAAGCGCCAGATCGCCATGGATCAGAATGGCGACGTCGGCCTTAACCTGACACCCGAGCTCGCGGCACAGATGTGGCGGGGCGGGCTCATTAACGAGAGCCAGCTCGGCGCGATCGCCAATGGCGGGCATGCCCGGTTTAGCTTCGCGCACAATGATCTGCTCGTCTCCAGCAGCACTGGGTTCAGCCAGTCTGCGCGAAACGACACGAGTACGCGGTTCGAAGCCGGCAAACAGGCGGGCCCGGACACGATCGAGCATTTTCTGGGCAGCGGGGCGCAAGGCCAGACCGCCATGGCTAACTGGTTGCGCGGCGGGTTCGAGATGGATCGGCAGGGCAACTGGCGGTTGAAACCGCAGGTCGCCGATACGCTGGAGCGCGATGTCACTGCGATCATGGTGCAAACCGGGTGGCAAAGATCGCTTTCTCGAAATGCAGAACATCAGACGGGCGATACTCAGGGCTTTTCTGGCGACCTTACTGCTACCGCATCACGGGGGATTAGTTCAGGTGGGAAAGAGGGCGAAGAAAAAGGTGGCGCCAAAGGTAGTGCCGTCGGTTCGCTAACGGGCAAGTTGAGTGCGGACATAACGGATCGCGGAATCGCTTCAGTTTCGGCTCGCTCGTCGATCGACATCGTGAATTACGATGTTCGGGAGGCAATTGCCTCCGCAGAGAAAACGGCTGCCCGCTCCGGTCGCCCGGAGGAGACTTTTGCGAAACACTTGAGTGAGCAAGTGCTTGGCAATGACGGCTTGCGCAACCGCTATCTGAGGCAGGCGGATGCGGGCCGTGGCACAGTCGATGTAACGGGTCCGATCACATCGATGGAGCAGTCTTCGATCCTTAGTTCCGGACGACTGCTGTTCGATCGGGATAACGGAATGGCCGATGGCGATCCCAGCTTCAAGGAGCGGCGGGATCCATGATTTTAGTCCTGAATAACGCCGATATGTCGGAGATGTATGTCACCCGACCGAGCATCGGATGTATCTGTATAGGGATCAATCAATGGCCGTTGCGACGGCTGTCCCGGCGTTATCACCCATTCGCCGCATGCGACCTTGGCTTTGAGGAAGCTATATCCCAGAACCGCTACTACCGTGATCGGATTGAAGACAAAGATCAGCAGCACCATGACATTGACAAGGTAGATGTTCAGCCGGTCGTAGGGGATGGTGATCATAAGCTCGAGGCATATCCAGTAGAACAGCGTCAGAGCCCAGGTCAGTTTTGCATACCATGGACGCCAGAACCAGTCCGCAGCTCGCGGCGACGGCGGGGGCGCCTCCTTTGTCGTTTCGATGTGATCAACATCCTGCATTCGCAGAGCCCTTCCAGAGAAGAGAATAGCACAGCTTCGCTGGGCATGAAATCGGCCGACAATCAGTATGGTGGCCCGCCTTTACGGGGGAATCCATCCAGATCCCCTCCCCTTCGTTCTTTCCACCCTCACCCCGCCCCGATTTGCGGTCTGGGCTTGAAATGCGGGCGGGTTCAGCGACGGAACGCAAGCCCCGATAAGTAAGAAGCGGCGATCCTCGGATATGCTACCCCAGCTCTCGCCAAGAGCGGACGCAGCTATTCTGCGTCTTGCCAGGCTTCTGGTTCGCCAGATTGCGCGTGAACTCGACGAGGAGCAGAAGGAACGCGAAAAGCGCGCCCAGAAGCCGTCTGAAGCTTCAGACCCATTGTCTGAACCCGGCGAGCGGGATTGCAAGCACCTCCTTCCGATATGACTGGTGCGGCCATGCGAGCCAGGCCCCGCGTGCTCGTGAGTGTATGGATTGCACGACTTTGCGGTCACCACGGCCTATGAAACGCTCGGCATATCAGATTTTTGGACGAGGTCGCGGGAAAGGTGAAGACAGGAGATGCGGGTGGAAGTCTGGCAGGAATATGCCCGCTCCGCCTATAAAAGAGCCTCACTCCTCCATAGCCGAATGAGCTACGTCTCCCAGTTTCCCGTCAGATAAGCGGATAATCCGATCCGCCGAGGCAATCGTCTGTCGGCGGTGCGCGACCACTATTCGCGTCACGCCCAGCGCCGATATCGCCGCATTGACCAGGCGTTCCTTATCTTCGTCCAGATGCGACGTCCCTTCATCGACTACGAGAAGGCGAGGCTGTCTGTAGAGGGCACGGGCCAGTATCAGCCGCTGCTTCTGCCCGCCCGAAATCGCAGCGCCCATGTCGCCGACCAGCGTTTCATAGACCATGGGCATGGCTGCTATATCGTCATGCAACGCCGCAGCCTTGGCGGACGCGATAACCCGGTCCATGTCCGAAGCATTATCAAAAAGTGCAATATTCTCGGCGATCGATCCGGCGAATATTCCGTCATTCTGCAGGACTGCGCCGACTTGCGCCCGATAGCTTTTCAAGCCGAAGTCCGTGAGCCGGATACCATCGACGAATACGGCGCCTTCCGACGGTTCGATGAGGCCGAGAATGATCTTGATGAGCGTACTCTTGCCTTCGCCGGACGGCCCGGTGATTGCCACATGCTCTCCGGGTTCGATCACGAGGTCGACCCCGGACAGCACATAGGGATCGGTAGGCGCATATCGGAAAGCCACGCCGCGCAGTTCGATCCGGCCTGACAATGTCCTGGCCGATATCGCCTCACGATCGAATGCCTTGTCCTCGTCAGTGAGCATGATGTCGGCAAGGCGATCCACATGCAGCCTCAGCATCCTGAAGGCGATGGTCTGGTCCAGCAGGGAGGATGTGCGGCGCAGGAACTGGGTCTTGTAAGCCATATAGGCAAAGACCATGCCCAGACTGAAATCGGCAGACAGCACGAGCCCGATCGCAAGATAGATGGATATGACCGATTCAAGGGCATTCAGCGATGTGCCGACGGACTCCTGCCACACATTCACCCGGGCGACGGCCAGATTCGCCGTAACGGAATCGGCGAGCCGGCGCTGCCAATATTGCAGCCGATCGTCCTCTCCGCCGAGAACGCGCAAAGTCGTTATCCCCCTGAGCGTCTCCATCATTACCGATTGTTCCCGGCCAGCCATCGCGATGGCCGTCTCCTGGGCACGCTGCTTTGGGGCAAGGAATGCCATCTTGCCGATCAGAATCATCACCAGAAAGCCGATGGCCACCATCGACAATTGCAGGCTGTATGTAAGCATCACCACCAGACTGAGCGCGCCAAGGCATCCGTCGATGAAAGCACCGATACTGTTTTCCGTCAGGAATTGCCTGATCGGGGCGGTCGACTGGAGGCGCGACATCACATCGCCGATGTGCCGCCGCTCATACCAATCAATGGGCAATCGCAAGAGCTTGCGCGCGACATTGACGTAGAGCGTGTGGCCGACCGCGGCATTGGCGAAGGCGATCACCAGGGATCGTAGCAGCGAGGTCAGCACATTGGTGGCAGTCAACAGGGCAAAGCCGATCGCCAGTACAGTCATCAAATTCAGGCCCCGCGACGGCAGCACGACGTCGACCGCAAGCCGCAGGTAAAAAGGGGAGATCAAGGTGTAGAGTTCGAGGAATATGCTGAGGGTCAGTATCTGGAACAGCGATCTGCGTATTCCCGACGCGCCCTGTAGCAATTTGACCGGATCGAGGCGCCGCCGTGGCTGCGCCTGATCGAATTGCCTGACCTGCCGCAATTCCAGCGCGATGCCGGTAAAATGCCGGGACACCGCCTCTATAGGGAGCCAGTCGGACATCCCCTCGGGATCATGAATGAGGACCCTGTCGGCACGGATGCGCTCGACGACGACAAAGTGGTTCATGTTCCAATGCAGAATAGCCGGCAGGTGAATATGCGCCAGACCTTCCAGCGGGATGCTGATGGGTCTGGCGGAAAAGCCGATCGCCTCAGCCATGTGCATCAAATATTCCAGCGTGTTTCCACGGCTCGAGGCGCGAAAGCGGCGGCGCAGTTCGGCAAGACCAATCGGGTTGCCGTGATAATTGGCGATCATGGCCAACGCAGCGAGGGCACATTCGCCCGATTCCGTCTGGCGCACCATCTCGACGCGCGAGGAACGCCGACCCAAGATAGGGGAAATGAACATCACGGATTGCGCGGCAAGGGGGCAGGTGCCGGAGCGGCGCGGTCTTCAGGCTTAGCCATGCGCGGGCCGGCGACGGCTTCAAACCCAACATCGAACTGAACTAGAATGATCGCAGAGAGCCCGCCGATCTCGGCAAACAGGACGGCACCCAGCAGGACAATCCATGCCCAGGGCATCGCGGGAACCTTGGCCGCGCCATCCCGTGCCCGGCGCGCGCGGAACATTTCAGATCGGAACAGCGACGATGGGCCGTTGCCCTCCGCGCCAGCCTCGTGAAGGGGCGGCGGGGGCGCGGAAGCGCGCGGGGACATGTTCAGCGCGCTTCGGACACGTAATGCGATCCCACAAGATTATCCATCCTGGATATCCGGGAGGTTCGGTCGTGGTCGCGGTAGCGGGAATCCGCCTGTTTGCGGGCCAGCGCGCCGGCAGAGGACAGCAAATCCTTCAGTGTGAAAGTCACGTCCTTCTCGCTCCAGTCCTGCAGGGTCCCGTGAATGAGAAAATGGCAGAAGGCGTGGGCAATCTTGTCCCCGGGCGCGCAGTCCTCGACGAACAGGAATTGCCCGGCTTCGTTCACTTCCAAAAAGACATGCTCGCCAGCGGGCGTGACAATGAAGTCGAATGCGCCATAGGATATGCCTAGCGCCCGCATCAGATCCTGGCACTGGTCAAAGACTTCCGGCGGCAACCGATAATTGTCATTATTGTCTTTGAGAAGACGCTTTCCGCGCCAGTCGACAACCGACAAGGGGTCGCTCTGGGAATCGATCTTTATACCGAATTGCCGACCGCCGAAGATGATCACCCGCGCTTCAAACGCCTTCTCGACATAGGGCTGGTAGATGGCCGGGTGCAAGGACAGCGCATCGGCCGGTAACGAGGCGACCGGCGGCATGATCGAGGTATAGGCAAAGGCCAGGCTATCCTCGCCTTGCCACATCTGCGGAATGAGAGGCTTGCAGATAATTCGCCCGCCATGCCCGTCTTGGAAGCTGCGGATTGCTTCAACGTCGTTGGACTGCAATGTTGCGGGTACCGACAGGCCGACTATGCGCGCCTGCCAGAGCTGCAGCACCTTGCTTTCCGCCGCCAGCTTTCCCCAATATCCGTTGACCATGACACCGGGCCGCTGGGCCGCAAGACGATCCAGAAAGGCGAAAAGCGACGCGCGATAGGCGGTCATTATGTTGGAGACATAGGCCTTGTCGCTTTCCTGAACGTCCAGCAACTTTACCGACGAGCCACCTATGCGCCGCAGCCAGACCCGATCATAAGGGATATCTTCATCAAGGAGCGCGGCGCCATCGACATAGAATGTCGCCTTATCGCCCAATGAAATCGTATGGGTTTCGTGAACAGGCATCATGCCGAAGCGGAAGATGCTCGGCGTTGCGCCCATCATCTCGAGGCCCGTCGCGATGAGATGGGCGTGCTCATCGTTGAGCTTGGTCACAATCAGAATGCGTTTGTCCATCGCTTGCACCTCGCTCGTCAATCCAGTGATGTCATTGTCTGCGATAGGGCGCTGATGCTGCCCGACAGCGCGTCAGCGTCATCGACATGCTCCTGAAGCGAAATCGCAAATTCGACTATGGGGTGCACACCATCCAGATAAGCCTCCCAGTCGCCGATTTGAGACAATCTGCGCAGAAGCCCCAGCTTGAGATAGGATGCGCTGTAGAAGCTCGGTCCAAGCGGCAGAAAAGGGGCGTCGACCTGGTCCCGGCGGCGCAGCGAAGCGTGAAACAACGATCGCGCGACACGGCCGTTGCCATCATCGAGCGGGTGATAGAGGACGAATGTGGCGTGGGTCAGCACTGCCTCCTGCACGGGGGTAAGGCCCTCACAGCTATGAATGACCTCAATCGCCTCAGGCCAGGAGGGAATGTCGTCCAATCGCGCATATCGCATTGGCGCAAGGCCACAAATCGCCGGCTTGTCGACGCCCGCGCTTCGCATCTTCCTGCTGGTGCCGGTCAGCAACGCGGCTGCCCGCTCGATCCAGCGCCGGTCGATCTGCCAAGCGGAGAACCGCTGCCAATTGGTATATACAATCGGTTCGATGCCAGGTCTGACCAGAAACCGATCGAACTGCGGCGCTTCGAAACCGGCGGGAACGGAAAAATCGAGCGAGCCTGGAACGCGCAGCCCGGCCCGCAACAGCAATGCGCATTTCGCTTCGTTGCCGAAGCAGCGCCAGGGGGAATGCCTGTATTGTTCGTTGAGCCGGACGATCCGGTCTTCGAGGGACCGCCAATCGAGCGCATGTCTATTTCGGTATCGGAAGCCGGGTGCAACAGGCGACCAGATTTTTCTATCTTCCGTGTCCCCTGTTGCTGGGCTTGGCATCGTCACTGGCAATATAATCTTCAACTTCAGTCGCAGCTGACATCCCAGCTTCCATCGTCGTCACATCGATCCGACGTATCCCAGGGCGAACCGCCGGCGGTATCGCAATAAGTGGGCTCGGTGGTGACCTCGGTATTGCCCTCACCGCAGGTTTGGCCACCAGAGACCATTTTTATTTCGGAGATCGTTAATTCTCGGGCAAGCAGTGAATGAATCGATCGAACAGAACCGGACATAAACAGCTCCTGTCTTGCGAGTAGCCACTGGTGTGGCACAGGAAGGATATTTATTTTTGCAAGTGCAAGTCAAACAGATTCACCGTGCAAGCAGTATTGAATAATGATTACCTTCCAGGTAACCTTCGTTCCGTCTGAAAAGACTGCATTGTCATCAAACTTTATACAGGCATGAAATGCTCCGGCATCCCTTTGTCTCCTTTTCAGGGAGTGGCGCTTTGATGCGCTGGAAAAGGCGGTGCGAGTCGTGCATACTCCAACTCTATCAACCTTGAGCGCGCGTAGCGCTGGATCGCGAGGCTTAATGCATGCCGATCGGACGTTGGCCTTGCCTGAGCATCGCCGCATTGCTCGCGCAGTCGTTGTTGGTTACAGCACCAGCACTCGGCTCTCAGGCAGATGATGTCGCCCGCGCCCCGGTCGGCGGGAAGGCCGACCCCGATATTGTTGTCACGGCGCAAAAGCACGCGCAGAAGCGTAGCGGGTGGAAACGGGCCGAAACCGATCATGTCGTCATCTTCAGCGACGGAAGCGAACCCGAACTAGTCCGAATCGCGGGCAATGTCGAGCGGCTGCACGCGCTGATGACGCGGCTCTACGGCGCCGCCGGACAGCAAGATGGTGCGCCGAAGCTCGAAATCACCCTGTTCGGTTCGCGCGGCGATCTGGACGAATTGGGCCTGCGAAACATCCGCGCGCATGAAGGTCCTTACGCCAGGAGCTTCGCGGACCAGCGCTACTACGACCCTCGTCCGGACGGCGCGGTGCTGGCGATTGCCCGCAGCGACCAACTTGTCGATCTCAACACCAGTCTTGCTCATGATCGTTTCTGCGAGGATTTGGCCGCCCAAGGAACGGACTGCATAGGAAAACGAGAGCCCTATCTTCCTCCGGTGGTAAGGCCCTGGGAATCTGTCGTCTACTCTGCCGTTGCGCAGCACTTCATCCTCTCGAATGTTCCGGCTCCCTATCCCCGCTGGTATCTTGATGGGATAGGCGCGCTGTTTTCGACGATCGAGGTCAGAAAAGACGGTTCGCTCGATTATGCCAAGCCGCCCGAACTCTCTCGCCAGGTCTTCCGTTCCTACGGCGATGTGAACGCCCGGGACGTACTGACTGGCGGCTATCTTGACGCGCGATCGCGCCGGATGACCTGGACCCCTTACCATGCCTGGCTGATCACGCATTTCTTCGTATTTTCTAATCCCAAGCCGGTGGTCCGGGCGCAATTCGCCCAGTATATGACCGCGATTGCGCAGGGCGCTTCCCTGGCTGAAGCCGCCCGGGTCTTCAAAGACCCCGGAAGACTCAATCGAGATATCATGGGTTACGCTTCGAGAGCGAAGGCGTATGCGACCGCTGCCCCATCCGTTGTACAGGGAGCGCCGTTAGTGACCATGCTTTCGCCGGTCAAGGTCACCGCCGTCAAGGCGAAGCTCCGGCTCGGCAATCTGCCATCGCCCGATGCTTCTGGTAGTTTGCCGGAAATCGGTGACTCTCGATCTGCCGCGCTCACCTGGATATCCGCGGTGCGGGCGGAAGCGAGCAAGTCGCCCTTTAATGTCGGCGCGATGCTGGTGGCTACGGAAGCGGAGTGTCGCGCCGCCCTAGCTCGCGAATGCCGGGACGATGCCGAACGCATTCTCGCCCAGGACCCCGGAAACGTCCGGGCGCTGGCGTGGAAAGGCATTGCTCAGACAGGCGAGGCCCTAGCTGGCCCTGCCGCTGACCGCGAAAGCGCTCTGGTCGCAGCGCGCGAGACGATCGGGCGCGCGCTTCAATCCGATCCTCGCGATCCTGTCACTGCGATCGCCAATTTTCAAAGCTACGCAAGAGCTGGCGCGAAAGTACCGGATAGCGCGCTGGCGATCCTCGCCAAAGTCGCCGCAGCGGTTCCGGGAGCACCTACACCCCGGGTACTCCTGGGCAGCGAGTTGGTTCGCCAGGGCAAGTCCGATCTTGCTCGCAAACTTCTGGGGCCGGTGCTCTACGGTCCATATGACTCGCCCGAAAAGAAGGCGGCGCAGGCCATGCTATCGGCCTCGGCCTCTACTGTCGGAATGTCCACCCGTGCCGGCGGATAGGCGCATGACCTAAGCACCCCGCGCGTCATGGCCCACCTATGCGCTGGCCGCGTCGACTATGGTTGAATGACCCTGTTGCAGCAAAAAACGGCCTCGCCGCAGGCGGCGCCTTGACTTTCTTGACGACACGGATCCCTCGCTCGTCGCAGCCGAAAAAATATCAGCGGCCGGCCACGATGTGGGCGTGGAGGCTCCAGCAATGATGCTGGCAGGCCGAAAACGCCCTTGCTGTTTTGAAATGCGAGTCGTCCAGAGAATATCTGGGCATCGGAATGCCCTCACGCAAAGTCTTTTCCTGGCGTGCTTGCCCATGCCTGCCGACCCGGCGGCAAGCACCATCCACACCAAAGTTGATGTTGCCAGACATGGCTTTTAGCGCGTGGGATTGACCGATAACAGCGTCATACGTTGCAACGCATGGCAGCCTGATCAACCCGGCATAGCCGGAGATCGACGTGGCCGCGCCCTCGATACTACACCACGCAATGGGGCACGGTCCCGTCAGCCACCATTGATTTTGTAGATACGATGTCTCGCCGGAAGGTTGCAGGACTGATATTATGCCAGGCGCAATGAATTTTGGAAATGGTTGTCCAGGATGTCACAGACCAAACCGAGATTAATCGCACCAACAACAGATGCATCCATGCTGGCGCTCGAAGCTTGGCATGTTATTTCTTCCCGCACACGCAACTGCCTGGGCCAGTTGGACAAACCGACCGACCTCGCATCAACCGTAGCGGGGGTTCCTATCGAAAAGATGCAGCTGAGCCATTTGTCTCGTTGCGAACGGGCGGGCATCTTGCGTCTGCCCAATCTTGGCCGGGTCTGCTACTGCGAGATCGCCTCCGTCATGGATCGCTATGGTTGGCGGTTTCACGATCAATGGACCGGTAAACCGGAACCACCGGCACTCGACCTTTTGGGACCTGCGCTCCCCCGTCATCTGCACATGATCGCTCAGGCTGCTGCCAAACGATCGGAAAGATTTGCAATCGGCGAGACGATGCTGCGGCTTAACGATGAGGAAGGCCTGAGCGGAGCGGAAATCGGCAAGCATTTTGGAGTCACAGGCGCAGCAGTCCATGCGAACATCCAGAAAACCCGGCGCATCCTGGATTTGCGGGCCCGCCTACCGCTGCCACCAAGTCCCGCAGTGTCGTGAGGCATTGCACAAAAGCAACTCGAGAAGCGCGTCACCTCAATGAGCGCCACCAGGCATCAAGTGGCTATGCAACGGAACCCGATAATTCTCAGATCGCTTCATGCGGTCCTCGACATGCCCCTCAAGGTTGTCGCGCTTCAGCCAGGCTTGGCAGCACCGACATAGCGAATGGCATCCTGTACCGTATCGATCTTCTCGGCATCCGCATCGGGTATCGTAATGCCGAACTCATCTTCGAGCGCCATCACCAGTTCCACGACATCAAGGCTGTCGCCACCGAGGTCATCTAGAAAACTGGCCTCGGGCGTCACCTTGTCGGGGTAGACCCCCATATGCTCGATCACGATTTTGATAACACGTTCGGCGATGTCGCTCATATGGCCTCCTGAGTATGATGTCCGATGTCGGCGGGCCATTTTATGGCTGGCCCCGCAGCATGTAGCGCCAATGTCTCAGGATCAGCGCTTGCGCACAAATTCGGCGCGCAGCACCAGACCCTTGATGCCATCATATCGACAATCAATCTCCTGCGGGTCGCCGGTCAGGCGGATCGATTTGATGACCGTACCGCGTTTCAACGTCTGATTGGCGCCCTTCACGGTCAGATCCTTGACAAGAGTAACGCTGTCTCCATCCACCAGCGGGTTGCCGACGGCGTCGCGCACCTGGACGTCGACATTTTCCGCCTTCCGGTGAGCCATATCCGCAGCGCTCAGCCACTCGCCGCTCACCTCATCATAGACGTAATCTTCGCCTTCTTTCATCATTCGCTCTCACTCATTTCTCTCATGGTGGCGGAGGAGGCGACTTCCCTCAGGCGCACACCCCGCCCCCTGCCCTGACTGAGTGCATCGTCGCTGATCAGCTCGATGCCCCCTTGCTCCAAAGCTGAAATCACTCTGACGAGAGTATCCACGACACAGCGCACCTGTCCGTCTGAGGCTTCCATCCGCTGGATCGTCGGCACGGAAACACCTGCCAGCGCGGCCAATTCCTTCTGGTCGATCCCGAGCAGGGCGCGCGCCGCCCGCATCTGCTGTGACGTAATCATGCACCCTTATGATGTGTGAGATATCAGAGTTCAACCTTACGATTTGACAATATATATGCTACGGGTGTTTGTCGGTTCAGAGGTGGCGTTAAACATAAAAAGCGATTCAAGTGGGTGCGTCGGTGCAAAGGCTTTTGGCAGCAACACGGCTGTAGGCAGGAAGGCCGTCCACTTGGTTCCTCAAGCGTTGGCCCAGTGGCCGCGCGCCGATCTCGCCCCCGCCGATCCATTGCAACGCGAGCAGGCTGAAGATTCGGGGTTGGCGATGATGATGGTGTGCCTCGGAGCCCTGGATCGGACCTATGACGAGGTGACAGCATGAAACTGCGACAGCATGTGAAGGAATTTCTCCTGCTTCAGAATATGATGCTGAAGGATTTCGTTCGGCAGGGCCTGGCCAACCAGTCGCTCGCCACAGAAGACGCGGCGCGATTGAGCCAGGTGGAAGCCCTGAACATTCAGGAAATGGCCAGGTGGGACAGGGATCTGTCAGCTGCGCACAATGGCATGGCGCCCCCGCAAGAGGGCAATGGATGAACCGATACGATCGTAAGATTTGGGGATTGGCGGCGTGCTTCGCCGCGCTTGCAGGATATGTCGATGCAGTGGGCTTTCTCTATCTCGGCGGTTTCTTCGTCTCGTTCATGAGCGGTAATTCCACGCGCCTTGCCGTCGGCTTGAGCACGCATTTGTCGGATGCGGCGACCGCAGCCGGATTGATCGCATCGTTCGTGATCGGGGTCATGCTCGGTTCGCTCTGTGGCCGGGTCATCCAGCACTCCAGGCACAGCGTGCTCATGTATCTGATCGCAGCCCTGCTCATGATCTCGGCGATCCTCGCTATCATCGATGCCAACTGGGCAGCGGCCGCCGCCCTAGCCATGGCGATGGGAGCGGAAAATGCGCTATTTGAGCGCGATGGCGAGGTGCAGATCGGTCTTACCTATATGACCGGGACGCTGGTTAAATTCGGGCAGCGCTTGCTCTCCGCACTGATGGGGGGCGATCGCCTTGGATGGCTGCCCTATCTGCTGCTCTGGGTTGGCTTGGTGACGGGCGCCGTGCTGGGTGCCGTGAGCTACCGCATGGTTGGAAATTCTGCGATCTGGGCCGCTGCTGGCGCGGCATTCCTGCTGGGCTCCTGGCTTCATCATCGACGCGTCCCGCTTGCGGCTTCGATGGCGCAGGCCCGCAAATGACCGATGGGCCATCCCGCTCGGCAGACATCGATCTCGATTTGCTCCATGACTTGGTCTTCGGCTTGCGCCTCGAACGTCCCGAGCCCGGCTCAACTCTTCAAGGTCGATACCACAGCGCCACGGATATCCCGGTTACGCTTGATGCTCCATTCGGCCCGGCCGGACCAATGTTGTTCAGATTTGGTGATATGCTTTCACTTCTGTTCGGCTGGTCCACCATTCAGAGCGCCATGCGTATCAGCGATCCGGATCACCTCCTGTTCGACTATACGCGCGTGATGATGGGCTTCAGGCTGTTCAGACCCAAGCCCAAACGTATAGAGATGATCGGACTCGGGGGTGGATCGCTGGCCAAGGCCTGTTACCGCTGCTTGCCGGACTGCGATATCACGGTTGTCGAGATGATCCGGAGGTTATCGCCTTGCGGGAGAAATTCCAAATCCCGCCGGACGACCGTCGGTTTCGCGTGATATGTGCCGATGGCGTCGATTATCTGGCCACGGCAGCGACCCAACCCGACGTTCTCCTCATTGATGGATTCGACAGCAGAGGGCTGCCTCAGGCCCTGAGCGAACTCGTTTGATCCTCACCACGTCGGGCACTCCAATCATGCCGCCCGCTTCATGGATACTACCTGGACTCCGCAGCATCCGGATGCCCTTTGCGTCGGCATGCAGATAGCAAGGGCTACTTAGAATGCCTTGCTCAGCGGAACTGCATCGGCCGGCAAGCGGGCAGCGTAGCCCGGGATTAGCCAGGCGACATCATGCACAATAGGCGCCTGCCCCATATCGCGGCGGCACGCGCGGTTGCGAATATGCTCATAGGCCATCAGTTGCTTGTTCCAATGCCGCTTGGAGACATATTCGAGCGCCGGCCAGAAGCCGGTCATTGAATCGTGCAATTTGGCGTCGGGCTTTGCCTCGGAATAACCGCCGCCATTCTTGCCCAAGATCGTCGTGACCCGCTCGAGATCGACCAGCAGTCCCTCGGATTGCGCTTCGGTGATCATCCATTCTAGCGGATATTTCGACATGCCGCTCTGGGCCTCGGGATAGCCACCGCCGACATCGCAGTGATCGCCCGGAAACCAGACTTGCCGCAGATCCTGGCCGGGTGCGGCATCGAACAAATTGGTGCGGAAAAATGCCCGGCGTTCGTCGATCGCGACTGCGTGCCGAACATTCGCGATCGCATCGTTGGCGCGCGTGTACGGGAAAGAGACAGGATTGCTAATCCAGCCGACCGAACTGACTGTGTCCCAGACTCCGATGAAATGGATCGAGCAATCCCCGGTCGTAAGACTCGCCTTAAACTGCTCGGCCTTTCGCATGGTCTCATCGAAATGGCCTTCCCCATCCTTGACGGGCCACATCATCCGAACCGCATAAGGGACTAGCGCTTCATTGCCCGACATCGCCATTCCATAGAGCCGGATCAGCGATGCGAGGGCGCGCACCGTATAGGCGCCGCGACTAAAGCCGAACAGAAACAGCCTATCGCCCGGCCGCCAATTGTTCATGACGTAGCTATAGGCGTCGCGAAGATCGTCCTTCAGCCCGTAGCCCAGCGCCAGCCCGGCGGTACGCGCGCCCCAGGAGCCCACCCGGGTCGTAAACCCCGGCGCTGCCATAGTACCCAGCCCAGGATGGTAATAGACCAGTTGCCGCGCCGGATCTTTGATGAGCGCCTCGGTCAGCTTGGCAACATTTGTGGCGTCCTTGGAAGGCTGGTTGGACGTTCCGTCGCAGCAGACGATGATATTGCGTGCCATGCTACCTCAGATCGATCGTGATCAGCTGACAAAGATCGGCAGGCTTCAAATCCTGGGTGTTGTGCAGCGTGCTTTCGGCCTTGAGTTCTTTGACAAGCGGCCCGCGCGGCACTTCGGTGGGAGCACCGTCCTTACCGCCATGTTTGCCGGCCATAGTCGACATAATCGATTGCAGCCGGTCCGGTTTGCCCGCCTCGCCGCGCTTTTTGAAGCGCTCCCACATACGCTTCGGCGTTGCATTGAGGCTACCATGATGGCCGACCTTGTAGAGATCGACGTCATCGAGCAGCGGCGCCATCGCACTTTGCAGTGCGTAGCTCCAATCTTCGAGCTGGGCGTCGCCGGGAAATAGCAGCTTTTTGCTGCCCGCCTCGAACAACAGGATCACGCTGGTGTTGTTCATCACCGAATCCAGCGCGGTGACAATCCCCAGCATCTGATCGGCCTCGGCCGCATTAACCCGTCCTGCGACCCAGCGCATTTCGGTCGGTAACCGTGATGCGCGGAAGGTGTCGCGGCTCTTTAGCTTGGGAAACAACATGCTCTTCTTGTCCGCCGCGACGGTATCGGTCGCTGAAAGCGCAGCCAGGCCGCTTGCCCGAAACCAGTAATCGTCCGACCGCTTCGCATAGGCCTTGATCGACGCCGACTGGTTTAGGGTCGGCGGTCCCAGCACGTGTACCTTCACACCAGGCAAAATATCGGAAAGGTCGAGATCGCAGCCGTGGAAGACGTAGAGGTTATTCTTCCCGTCCTCCCCCGCCATCGTCATCAGGTTCTTCACCGCCGAGACATTGGAGATATTGTCCTCACCGATGAAGCGGAGCCGATCGGCAAGCGGCCAGCGCGGATCGAAACCGCCTTCGCGATCCAGCCGGTCAACCACCGATTGCGCAACTGCCTGCATCGCCGCCAGCGACTGGGTCCGGTCGGCAAAGGCTTTCGCGGTACTCACGTCCGGCGGCCCGGCCCACCCCTCCGGCGCTTCGGGTGCTTCCGTCCAGGGCTGGATGACACGCTTGGGGCTCAGGCCACGAATGACATCGCCCGACCCTTTGCCGTTCGTCTTGGTGGCAAAGCCGCTGATATGGTCTTTATGCCGGTGCGTCGCGACGACGATGTCGAGCGCCCCGCCGCACTGCCGAGCGATATCGGCAGCGACCGCGTCCAATGTCACCTCGGTCTTGTCCGGCATGCCAGTGCTGCCGAAGTCAATGAGGATATGCCGTGCCGCCAGATTGTCCGAAGGATCGTAGCGGAAGCTCAGCAGGAAACAGTCGCCAAAGCCCATTTGATAGGCGCGAATTTCTGCGGTGATGGGTGCCGGCATCGTCTTCACCCTTCCATGCGTGCAAGATGGAGGTTCGCGAACCGGGTACGCGCATCGTCGCGCCGGCTTCGCAGCTGGCCGGTATCCCGCAGATATTCGAGCCGTTGGCGCTGACGTCTCCCATCGAGGAGGCGGTTGGCGATATGATATTTGACCCGGCCATATTGGTCGAACACGACCACACCGCCGCCGAGCAGATCGACGCTGGAGGTTGTCGTGAACCCTTCCGGCAGTGGCTTGATCTTACATATGCCGATAAGCTCTGCGCCGAAGAAATGGCCGAGTTGGACATATTGGCAGATCGTCTCGCGGAACGGGATACCGTCAGGGTCGATGCGCAGCGACGAGTCGATCGAGATCACCTCGGTATAGCCCCGCTCAGTGATCTCGAGCGCTTCCCGGTTTTCCCAGAGAAACCGGAAGCACTCGTTGCGATCGCGGGTCAGCGCCTCGGCGTTGCTCCTTGAATATTGCAGCGTCTCGGCAGCGGCGAAGCGCGGCCAGCAGCCCTCCCCATCGGTCTCCTTGGGCGGCGAGACAATTCCGTAGCTGGCAAAGGCTTTGCGGATCAGGGCGCGATAACCAAAGCGGCTATCGTCGGGAACCAGCTCCCGATCGGCGGTAAGCAGCCCGGCCAGGAACTGACCGAAATCCAGATCGGTCGGCGGGCAGTAATCAATGGCGCGGATCGCCATCTGCAAGAGCTGCGCCGCTGCCTTGGCGCCTTCGTCCACGACTGCAGAGAGGTTATAGTCGCCATTTTCGAATGTGCCCAGGTGCGCGATCCGCGTTGTCCACAGTTCCACAAAGGCACTCGTCATTGCAGCTACGACAATCTCGCCGCGATTGTGGGGCTCGGCCATATCGGGGTCGTCGAGGATATCGGCACGCGGCGGCAGTTCGACCGACTGGCGAAGCGATTGCCGCCCACCGCCGGTCCCCATGCCGATCTCCGCGCCAATACCCAATAAGATCGAAGTACGGATGGCCTCGATAGTGAGCTTGTCCGCTGCGATCAGCACCATCGGCTCGCCACTTCCCGGCATCTTGCCGCTAAACCCGAGCCCCGCGGCAACCACTTCCGGCAGCGAGAAGATTGAGAGGATCGCGACGATATCGGCGAACCCCTCGTGGAACGCGGCCTGATCCGGTCCTGAAGGTTCGGTATAACGCGTGCGCAGCCCATCGAGCACAGCATGGGTGGTTTCATGTGCGACGATGTCGTGGCTGAGCGAGGTGAAGATTGGCTTGCCTTCAGCATCGAAGAAGTAGCCAAACATCAGCGAGCGGTCAGGTTCGGAATAGAACGCGTTGGCGAGCGCGAAGGCGTGCGGGGCGATATGAAGCTGATGGCCGCCGGACGACCAATTCACCCGCCGCCCAAGCCCCCGCTCGAACAGACCGAGCGTCCGCATCGCGATCGCATAGCAATTCTGCGCATGGAAATTTGGATCGGCGAGCGCCTTGGCCTGATATTTCGGATCAAGCAGCCCCTCGCCTTCCACCGGTGCGAAAGGATCGAGCAGCGTATCGCCGTCTTGATAGCTTTGGCGTGCGGCATAGGCACGTCGCTCGGTGGCGTTATAGTCGACGACCTTGATCCGGTATCCGGTCGGACCAGGCCCCAAAATCTCCGCCGGAACATCGACCTGCGCGAAGAGCATAGCGCCATCTGGACCCACTCGCAGCCCCGGATCCTTGGCGACGATAGTAAGCTTTCGCACTGGCTGCAATTCGGTCATATCGCTGATCCCCCGAACGAATCCAAGAATAGCAGGATCGCCGCCACTTTGCGCTCTGCAATTCTTCCAGATCGACGACAGTTTAGATAAATCAGCGAGTGAGCAATGTCGCGCCGTACCCTGCGAAAACGTCGGATAATTTAATGGCTGCTGCGGCGCAGGCGCGCTGCGGTGATCGCGGTCGTAGTCTCCCCACGATACCGATCCATTACCGTCGTTCAGCCTTGAATTTTCGACATCCAAGTGCGGACCGGCCGCTTTCCGACATTACCGACAGGTAGATTCTGGTAATGCGAACGGCAGTCCTGCCTTAAGCGCGCCGGTACCTGAGATGCAAAACTTGGCGTTGCGGCTAAAAATCCGCCCGCTAGTCTGGACATGCTATGCAGACTTTCGATCCAACTAACTTTCCATGAATGGCGGTTGGCACCCCACGCAGGCAATCGGGCCTGACGGTAAACGGGCTGACATCAAGGATGTCGCCAATGGCCTGCAATGTCGCTGTGTCTGCTTCGAATGCGGGCAGCCAGTCCTTGCCAAGCAAGGCACCAAGCGACGCTGGTATTTTGCCCATCACGCTCCTACCAATTGTCGTCCGACACCGGAATCTGAACTGCATTTCTTCGCCAAGACCTTGCTGGCGGACAGGCTATGGCTGTGGATTCCTGCCGTTCAAGCCAACGCAGCCGGACGGACGGAGGCTATTTCCGATCGCAGGCAGTATGAATTCTCAGAGGTGCGGGTCGAAAAGGCAGATGGGAATGTCCGACCGGACCTGCTTCTCGTCACGGCCAGTGGCAAGGTTCTGCATGTCGAGATCTATGTGCGTCATCGGGTCGATCCCATCAAACTTGAGAAGCTGAGAAGTCGTGGCATTTCCTCGGTAGAAATAGACCTGTCGAAACTGGAATGGGACGATCGTGGCGCATGGGAGGCTGCGATCCTGGAAACTGCACCTCGGGAATGGCTGCACAATGCCAGAGCGGCCAGGGTTCAGCAGGACATGGAGGCACGGGCAGCATCAGAAGCCAGTGCGAAACAGCAGGTTTTGGATGCTGAATATGAGAAGGTCGCGGGCATCTGGAACGAAGCCCTGATGTCTTGCGGCGATCCGGACGAGCATCTGGCCGACCAATATAAATTGGCGATGAAACGCGGATTTTCTCAGAAACTCGGCCATGCGGTGAAGGGTGCGACATGTTTCCGAGTGCCGCCGGCATATTGGCAAGCCCGACTGGTAAACCGCTTCCTCTGGGACGAGGCGACCGTGTCACCAAGCGCCTTTGAAACCAATCATGCCCTCGCATATGTCAAGGATCTCATAAGGCCGGGCCTCAACCCCATCTCCAAGGACAGCACGGCCAGGATGCAAAGGGAATTCTCGGCATTTCAGGATCCCTGGCATGTCGTTCACAGCTATCTCAAATGGTTGAAAGAACAGCATTGGATGTTCGACAAACACGTGCTCGGCAAACATTGGTTGCCGTCGAGTAGCGCCGTGTATCTCCGCAAGGAGCAGGAAGCAGCCTGGCAGCAGTAGCAAGAACGAAAAGAGGAAGTTGCCGACTGGGTTGATATGATATTGTCGGACATCCCGGAAAACGAGACCTCCGGCTTTGATCGGGCCAGTTGGGTCGATTGGTTCGTGACCTCGTATGATGAGGATGAAGCCCCCGCATTCCACGAAGCCGTGTATGATATGGTGGTAGGCGGGCGACGCCTTGCCGATGATCTCCTGGGACTGCCATTGCTGGCGGAATATGAGCGCCAGGAGATCGCGCAGGAGGAGCGCCGGGTCCAAAAAGGGCACGAGCGTGTCGCCCGATTGACGCAGGCGGAGCGGGATCGCCGGATTTCAACATTACAGGACAAGGCGTCGGCTGTGCTGGGTGAGTTAGCGCAGCATTGGCTGTTGGCAGCGAATGCGCAGCTTGATGGCAAGACACCGATTGACCTCACTACCGAATCCGATGAAGGTCTGGCCTGTGCCACGTCAGAACTTGCACGGTTGCACAATGAGCGCCGTGAAGCCGAAGCGAAACAGGCCGCCCAAGTGCGTCAGCAAGCCGCATTGGAGAAAAATCGCTTTGACCTGGCGGATCTAGCCAGAAAACGCGCGCGTGATCCGGTGAGAGCCGATCTCTGGTGCAAATCTCCGAACCCCAAACTCGGCGGGCAACGCCCCATCGATTATTGCGTGGATGATCGCGCACTTCGGACCTGCAAAGAAATCATGCCAGCATCTCTCTAAACCCTACCTTAGGCTCGGTAAGCAACGGAATGCCCCGGGCGCTCGGCAATTCATACTGCAACGTGCGCGGGAAAGCCGCGACCGACCACTTATGCGCGTGCGTCCTTCCCGCCCCAAACCTTTGTTGCCGTTGAACGGCGTATTCTCTTTCCCCACCGAAAAGTCAGCTGCTCGAATGCGCTCCTGCTGGTGGCTCCCCATAGCCCAAGCAGTGTGGGGAGCAGGATGAGCTTGAGCTTTCTGCACGACAAGGCCTATGCAATCGATCGAAGCAGGACTCGATTCTGCACGGTCGCGCGTGACTTGGACTGTTGATGATCGTGGGGGAATGAAGTGAAGACGCTGCCGCGGGTCACCGCAACCGCTGAGCAACTTCCGCTTATAAGCCAGAACCGATTCGGCGTAGAAGTCATTTGCGGCGCAGCCGGGAGCGGCAAAACATCGACGGCGCTTCTGCGGCTGCGATCACTGTGCCTCATGTTCGCCGCCCGCCATGGCCGACTCGCAATCGAGACGCCCGTGCGCGTGCTTGTGCTCACCTTCAACAGGACGTTGGCGGGCTATGTCCGCAATCTTGCCGAGACCCAAATCGCGCCCAATGCTAATATCGAGCTGCGGATCGACACCTTCGGCCGCTGGGCCATGTCATCGCTCGGCAATCCTGACGTGCAGGCGGACCGGTCACGGGGTCGGCTAAGAACCCTCGCTATACGCCTTGGAGAGCTGACGCCCGGCTATATCATCAAGGAGGCGGAATATCTTTTGGGACGCTTCGAACCCGAGCGGCTGGAGGATTATATCGCGACCGAGCGCACCGGCCGGGGCGCGGTGCCCCGTGTCGGGCGCCCCTTGCGCAGGCGAATCCTCGACGAGGTGATTTATCCCTATCTGGCCTGGCTGCGCGAGGAAGGCATCGAGGATTGGAATTCGATTACCGTGCGTATGGCCCGCGAGGTCAATACGCACGGCTACGATATCGTGATTGTCGACGAGAGCCAGGATTTTTCCGCCAATCAGCTGCGCGCCATCGTCCACCATCTGGCACCCGATCATGCCATCACCTTTGTCATAGATACGGTCCAGCGTATCTATGCCAGGGGGTTCACCTGGGCCGAGGCTGGCTTCGACGTACGGCCAGAGCGTGTACATACGCTGCGAGCCAATCATCGCAACACGGTCGAGATCGCGGCCTTCGCCGCCTCGATCTTGCACGGCTTCGGCGCGGAGCCTGACGGCGTCCTGCCCAATCTCGCTGCCGCCACGACCCATGGACCGAGGCCGAGGGTCCTGCGGGGCCTCTACAGCCGACAGGCAGCCTGGGCGATCAACCATATCTCACGCCATGTCGACCTTGAGACGGACTCGGTCGCCTTCCTCAAGCCCCAGGCGGGCGTATGGTTCTCGACGATCAAGGCGCAGCTCAATGCCCATGGCATCGGCTGGGCGGACATCACGCGCGAGCGGGACTGGCCGGCGGGCGACGAGAATGTGGCGCTGTCCACCTTTCACTCGGCCAAGGGCCTCGAGTTCGACTATGTGTTCATCTTGGGCTTCAACGACGAAAATACGCCCTATCCCGACGAGCAGCTCGACGATGAGGTCCTCGTGCTCCGACGCCTCCTCGCGGTCGCGGTGGCGCGGGCGCGCAAGGAGGTGATCGTAGGCTATAAGCCGGGAGAGCAGTCGCGCCTCATCCAATATTTCGGCGCGGGCACCTTCGATCAGATCGACGTATGACCATCCAGGCGATCATCGATGAGCGCGGCATCGCAGAGGCGCTCCACTTCACCACCCACAAGGGGCTTGTGGGCACACTCGCCAGCCGGGCGCTGCAGTCGCGCTACCGGCTGCCGGAGGATCAGTATCTCCAGCATATCCTGCATGTGAATGCTGCGGTCCGGCCAGAGGCCAACGCCTTTTTTGACAAGAGCGATAACTGGCTCGACTATGTCAATCTCTCCATCTCGGAGATCAATCGGCGTTATTTCGAAGTGTCGGAGCGCTGGCACGCTGGCGGCGATGTCTGGTGGGCGATCTTGTCTTTCGATGCGGTGGTGATGACCCATGAGAATGTGGTGTTCGCTACAACCAACAACTCCTATGATCTGTGCGAGCGCGAGCGGGGCGCGGCAGGCCTGGAGGCACTCTTCGCCCAGCCCATCCGCCGTAAGACGCCGTCTTGGAGGGTGTATCGAGGCGCGAGGGCGGCAGAGCTTGCGACATGCGAACAGGCCGAAATCCTCTATCCGGCCGCGGTCTCGACGGACTATCTGCGGCGGGTCTATGTTCGCGAGGAGGAATATCAGGACCAGGTGACCGGCTGGCTTGAAGAATTTGGCTTGGCCGGCGTCGAGGTTATATGGTCACCATTGAAGTTCCTGGGAAAGAAAAATTGAACGCTGAGTCTCCTTCCATCGCACCCACCCTTGAGCCCTCCTCCCGGGAGCAGGCGGTGATCAGTTCCGCCCTGTGGGCTGCGGCCGGCGATGCGCTCGGCTGGATGACCGAACTGGCGCGCGGCGAGTCGGGTGTCGCCCACCGCACCGGCTCTGCCACTGTCACCGCGCCTGTGAACTGGCAACGCATGATAGGCGGGCGAGCGGGTCCGCGCGTCGATCTTCCTGCCGGCACCTACTCCGACGATACTCAGCTTCGGCTCGCAGTCTGCCGTGCGATCCGCGGCGACGGCGAGTTCGATGTGGAGGCCTTTGCGAAGGTGGAGGTCACGGTCTGGCCGAGCTACGCGCTGGGCGCCGGCTTGGGCACGAAGGCGGCGGCGAGCAATCTATCGCGGCGCGGCGTCAACTGGTTCTCGAATTTCTTCGAGTCGGGCGGACAGAATTATATCTCAGGCGGCGGCAATGGCGCGGCCATGCGCATTCAGCCCCATATCTGGGCCGCTGGGGCGGATTTCATAGAACCGATGATCGGCAACGTCCTCAGGGACGCCCTTGTTACCCATGGCCATCCGCACGGCTTTTGCGGCGCTGTCTTCCACGCCTTGTGCATGGCACATGCGCTGGAGCATCGCTCCGTGCCCGGTCCATCGGACTGGCCGTTGTTCGTTGAGAGGCTAAGCGTCCTGCCGGAGTTGATCGCAGCGGACCCGCAGCTCGCCGCATTCTGGCAGTCTGCTTGGGAGAATAGTGCTGGCCGGTCACTCGTCTCGGCGATCGAGACCATGCGCTCGGAGGCATTGCAGGATGTCTACGCCGTCCAGCGGATCAACGAGGCCGATGCGGAGCGATCCTACCGCATGCTACTCGAGCGGACGGGGTGCCTCACGCAACGCTTCCGGGGGTCGGGATTCAAGACAGCCCTTGCGGCCGTCGCGCTTGCGTGGCTCTACCGTGACCGGTCGATCGAGGACGCGCTCATCCTGGCAGCTAATGAGCTTGAGAGCGACACCGACACGATCGCGACCATGGCTGGCGCCCTTATGGGCTGCGTCCGTGGGAGCGAGCCACAATGGGCCGTCCAGGATCGTGACTATATTGTTCAGGAGGCACGGCGCCTCGCGGCTATCGCCTCAGGACGACCGCAGGACAGCTTCGCCTACCCGGATCTGGGACACTGGTCACCCCCAACACGGCAGACCGCATCTGTCGGATTGAGCGACAGCGGGTTCGCCTTAGCCGGTCTGGGCCCACTCAATCCTTCAGGCCCAGACTACGCGGCCGGTGACGCGCTTTGGCAGTGGTTCGCCCTCCCTTTCGGACAGACGGTCCTCGCCAAGCGCAGAAAGGTGGTGAATGACAGGCTCGATCCGTCGCAGCTGCCTGGCGATCGTCAGCGACCCGTGTCCGCTCGGAAGCCGCCCACGCGCCCGGCGCCAGTAACACCCCCGGCTTCGGCGTCAATCTCGGCGAAGGATAGCCAAGCGAACCTTTTCGATCAGGGCGTGAGCCAGCCCGCTAGGCGGCATGAGCCGTCGGAGCCGGCTGCCCGTGCGGCAAGATCCGGCCTCGACTACTGGACCGACGTCGTCATACATAACGAGTTCGACGATCTAACGATCGGACGTGTGTTCAATCGCCTGCTCGAGGAAACCGGTTCGGCCGACATTGCAGTAGCGTTCGCGGCGATCATCGCTAAGGCGAAACTCGCGCGGGGGCGGCGCCGACGCGACTAGGATCTCAATGAACCAGCGTAGACGCAGCCTAGGCCTGCCGCTCATGGTGAGGGGCTTATGTCGCGTCGAGGACATCACAGACCAAAGGGCAGATCCCTTATCGAAAGCACTATGATGAATTCCGATGGCGCATCCGAAGGTGATCTATGTTCAAGCGGCAGCTGTCGGACCACATCTACCCCATCAGTTCGTATAAAAGTTAGAGCCTTCGGGAAGGGGAAGCGCCAATTACGACATATGCCTGTTGCCTTTTAGAATAAACTTGGCAATTTGAGGAGATGGGGGAACAAGGGCTTAGTACGAACTTCTCAGCTGCGCCTTCGGCAGCAGGCTACCTCTATCAGGCGCGCCTCGCCCTTCTCTTGGCTCTCTCCTACGTAAATCGGGATAGTAATGTCGAAGTGTCAATCGAAGCGCTCGATGACATTAGCTTTGAGCGAGACGGCGCAGCCTTCGATCTGCTGCAAACCAAGCATCATCTAGATAGAGCCGCTTCGCTTACGGATTCGAGCTCGGACCTTTGGAAGACGATAAGGATATGGGCGGAAGCAATCGCCGTTGACCCATCGCTCCCCGGCAGAACGCGCTTCGCTCTAATCACGACCGGCAATGCGCCTGACGCTTCGGTCGCCTCGCTTTTGAGACCAGCTCCAACCTATTCCATAGGAAGCAAGCGCGATCCCAAGGGTGCGGCGCTGAGGCTCACCTTGATCGCGGAAAGTTCAACAAACGAAGCGCTCAAACGCGCTTTCACGGCGTTTCTCGCGTTGAGCGAGCCGATGAGGGCGTCTTTGCTCAGCTCTGTCGAAATACTCGATCAGCAGCCAGATTTAGTGGATGTCGAAGCCGAGATAGAGGAATGCCTCCGCCTCTTCGCGCCGCGGGGACAGGCTCATAAAGCTCGCGAACTGATCGAGGGCTGGTGGTGGCCCCGGGTATGCAAGGCGCTCATCGACAAGCCTCCCACCCCGGTCGCAATCGGGGAAATTGAAGCGAAACTGGATGATGTGCGGGAATTACTGAAGCGGGAAGGGTTGAACCTAGATTTCGAAGAGGCGGAGCCTACCGATGAGCAGGCAATCGGGTTTGAAGTCTTTCCATTCATCGGGCAGTTGCGCGCAATCGGGGTAGGCGGTCTTCGTATCCAGTGGGCAAAGAGAGATTATTACCGGGCCTTTTCCCAGCGATCCAAGTGGACCCGAGAGCATGCGGTTCATGATGGTGAACTCGCGTCATTCGAAAGACGCCTTATCGAGGAATGGGAGCCCAGGTTCGAGAGGATGTGCGATCGTAGCCGGCCTGCCGAGGATGGTGAAAATCACCTTCAATCGGCAGGGCAGGAGCTTTTCCACTGGGTCGAAACGGAAGCGCGCATTCCGTTCCGTTCGCTCCTGACGCGGTCACTGAGCGTGGGTTCTTACCATATTCTGGCGAACGATATCAGGCTTGGGTGGCACAGGGATTACAAGACCATATTTCCGAAAGAGCCTAAATAATGCCGGGCGAATTGTTGGAGCTCGGATGGGATGAAAGACCTCGGGAAGAGGCTGCCTTGTTCAACCCTGCATTTTGCGGTGAGATCATCGCACAATCCGTTCACGCGCATTTCAAGACGGGCAAACGTCCGCTGAGCTTTCCTTTGGCATTCACTATTTTGCCACTCGCCCTTCATCCGGCATCTCGCGAGCGTCTTCCAAGCCAATCGTCTACCACGCTTCGAACCTGGGCTGTCAACAATGACGCTTTGCTCAGACCGCTGAGCGATCGCATCGCTCGTCTGCGGCCGATAACCCGCGAAGCTCTTCTTTTCCTGATCCAGCTTCAGGCACTCGACCTCACGCCGGCGGGCCTCATTCCAGGCGAAAAGCCGATAGCGCTGACGCGCAAAATCAAAGCAGGAACAGCCGAGACAGACGAGATCAGGCGCTCTGCTCGCCTTCTCGGGCGCTGGTTTGCCGCTCAGAATAACCCCCTTCTCATCCTTCAAACTCTGGGACTTAAACCCTGATGCTGCAGCTAAGCGCGATCGCCATCTACTCCCATTCCGGCGAACGAAGGGACGTGCATTTTGAGCTCGGCCAGCTCAACATCGTCACGGGCGCATCGAAATCGGGCAAGTCGGCTCTTCTGGAGATCGTCGATTATTGCTGGGGTCGCTCGGAATGCACAGTGCCCCACGGTGAAATCCGCAAGGCGGTATCTTGGTTTGCAGTTCTGTGGGACAACGAAGGCGAAGGAATTCTGGTTGCCCGGCGGAATCCCGGCATGTCTCGCTCCGCCAGTGACGAACTTTACCTCGAACGCAATATCGACGAACTGCCGTCTGACCCGTCCGCATTTCACAAGAACATCACGGCAGAAGGCCTCCGCATAGAGCTCTCCCGCATTCTCAAGATTTCGGAGAATGTATATTCCGCCGAAGCCGGTCTTCTGCGCCCTGGCACCCCAGCTAGCGCAAGCCAGGCCATCTTTTTCTCGCTACAGGCGCAGGATGAGATCGCCAACCGACGCCTTCTCTTTCATCGGCAGGGTGAGGAAGGGATACCCCGCGCGATCAAGGACACTCTCCCCTACTTCCTTGGCGCCATGGAGGAGGATTATTACCTCAAGCAACGCCGCTATGATGCGGCCAAAATCAAGCTGCGTCGACTGGAGCGGGAGTTCGCTGAACTCAAAGCGTTGAGTACCGAAGCGACCACAAGTGCGGAGCGATTGTTCCGCGATGCCAAACGCGCCAATCTCATCCCTCCCGACGTTGTTAGTCAGGACACGGCTCATCTTCGGCAATTGCTCACCGATGCAGCAGCGCCCCGCCCGCGCGATTATGTAGATACAAGCGATAGTACCGCCGATCTTGCGGACTTGGATCAGAAGCGCCGCGATCTGCGAGCAAGGCTTCAAGATGTCCGGGAGGAGATCAACAACTATAGTCGGCTGGAACGGGAGGCAGATGATTTCCTCATCGAGGCAAACGAACAATCTGCCCGGCTTGCATCGATCGGTCTCCTGCGGTCATCGGATGCAGACACCCAGCATTGCCCCCTTTGCGCAAGCAATCTTGCGGTCGAGGTGCCAAAAGTGGAGGCCATCAAAGCATCCCTTCAAACGCTGGGAGACCAGCTCTCATCGGCGCGGCGAGACGCCCCACGGTTGCAGGCCCACATCCTTCATCTGGAGGGAAGTCGTGCTGCGCTAGATACTGAGCTCAAAGCCGTCCAGCAGGATATCACTGATCGTATTGCGTCGAATGAGAGGCTGCGCATCGATCAGGATCTTTTTACGGAGCAGGCTCATATCGCGGGCCGTATTAGCTATTATCTAGAGAACACAAGAACAGCTACGGACGATGCCGGCATCAAGCTCGAACTTGCCCGTGCGCGAGCCGAGGTTGCAGAGCTGGAACAGGCCTTGGATCCTGAGACAATGACTGAAAACATCTCTACGGCGCTAAGCCTCGTCGGCCGCGACATTACCGATTATGCCCGGATCCTGCGTCTTGAGCATAGCGGCCACCCGCTCCGGCTCGACCGACGCAACCTGACCGTGACGGCGGACACGGACAATGGCCCTTTGCAGCTCTTCCACATGGGCAGCGCCGAAAATTGGGTAGGCTATCATATCGCGGCCCACCTTGCGCTTCACCGGCTTTTCCGGGTTCGCGGACGGCCGCTTCCAGCGCTGCTGATGATCGATCAGCCTTCCCAGGCCCATTACCCACCGGAACGCGATGTCGGGGAAATCAGCGGGACAGAAGACGAGGATCAGCAGGCTGTCGCGCGTCTCTACAAGCTGCTTTACGATTATTGCGCCAAGCTAGATGGTCGAATGCAAATTATTGTCGCAGACCATGTCGAGCTTTTGAACGACTGGTTCCGCGAATCTACAGTCGAACGCTGGCGTGACGGCATCAAATTAGTACCGCCCGATTGGTTGAAGGACATCCAGTGATTAATGACGGGAGCAATAAGCTGTCACTGACTTATCTCAAATATTTCTCTTAAGTGTCCGATTCTTCCGTTACGTCACTCGGAACCGGCCATTCGGGAATGTCCCAACCCTTGCCTAAAAACGGCTCGACCAAGCTGTCCAAAAGCAAGCGATTTCGAATGGCGTTGCATAGCCTGAAGTATTGGCCTGAAATGGCCACAGATGAAAATGGGCTTTCCCGCTACGGCCCAAAAATAATTTGAAAACATCATCCCGGACTCCTTCCTGATCATGGATATAGCAGGTGCTTAAGAAACTTTTCTGATCGTGGCTCATCGGTTTACGGTTGGCCTCGACAGCTTGAGTTTTGGTGGCATTTTAAGGTAGTAGTTTACAAAGAAAATCCTTGTAAATCAAAGTAGAAAGGCGGTCTCTTAATCAGCGGGTCCTTGGTTCGAGCCCAAGTGCGTCCACCAAAATTCCCAATAAATACAGCCATTTACACCGCCTCGCGGGTCGCTCCGTGCGCTCTTACCGTTTGCGCTCTAGCGTATTTCTAGCGGCTGCCGCCTTCACAGCAACGCCCCGCTCCCGAAGGCGCGAGGCGCTGCACAGCGTCAGGCGGAAAGGAGTGCCCGTCCCCGCTGGTGGCCCCGATGTTATGAAGGCGAGGGGTCGGTGGCCTTAACCCTCATCGCGGGAGTCAAACTAGAAACCTCCCGCAACCTCTATCTGAATCTGTCCTCGTCTCCCCGACAGCCTTGCGCGCCGCTGCACAACCGCAGACGAATCACGTCCTCTGAGAAAAATGGACGGCGGCACTTCATGCAGCGGTGCCAGCCCACCCTCCTGACCACGCGGTGCGGGTCGTCGGCGTCCATCACTGGCTCCCGGCGCAGACAACCGTCGAACGGCCACGGGTCCGGTTCTACGATACCAATGGCGGCAGCTTGCCCCCGCATCCGTAGCGGCACATGGAGGCCGTCCGACTTCGGACGAGGCGCAGGGGGTGCCGGTGGGCGCGGCGGCTGAGCCTGCTGGTGCCGCCACGCTAGTAGCCACGCGGGTTCACCGTCAGCGAGCATGTGCAGTATCCCATGCCCCGCCGCACTCCCATGCCCGCAGGGCAGCGACAATGACGATCATGTCGGCACCGTCCAGCGCACCGCTTTCGATGCCGGGCAGAACCTCCAGTTCAACCCAAGCGTCGAACGAGCCGAACCAAACTGTGAAGGGCGACGGTCGCGGCTTCCGAGCATCCTCTATCCGCTTCACGCGGCGTTGGAGTGCCCGGAGACTCATGTGGTCAGCTCAGACCGAGCTTCGCGCGCCAGTCCTGCGCTTCCTCAAGCGCCTCAGCGAGAGGTTGCGCGGGCGGTGCAGGCGCTGGCGTGTCTGCCTGCCTCCGTCGATCAGCCGACGCACGCAACGCTTTGCTGATCTTGATGTCGTGGGCAGCCTGTGCGCCAGCAAGGGCAGCTTCATCGTCCACGATGCCAAAGTGGCGCGCGACGATGCGGTCCGTTTCGTCCGTGGCCATTCCATACTTCACGATGGGCGCGTAGGGTTCGTCAGCTTTCATAAGTCACCTTGAGTTGGCGCAGGACATCGAACATGTCGGCGCGGACGTCCGGGTCGTCGCAGTCCCGCATGACCTCTGCTGCTGTGGTGACCACAATCTGGCGCAGTTTCCCGCGCTCCTGATCGTCCATGCCAGCAATGAAGTTGCGGAACGGGGTCCAGCGCCCCGTGCGGAAAATGTCGCTATGGCTAAGCGGCACGACATGGATGGGATATGCCATCTGGTCCGCCATGCTGACCGCCCAATCCACCGCTGCCTGATAGTCGCTGACAGGCTGGTAGCGCAGATGGCGCACTGACAGCCTGCCGGGTTCGTCACCGGGCACCGTGAGCGACACGCGGACAAACACGTCATCGTGTTCCGGTGCCTCCGTGATGACGCGGTTCCGCTGTGTGGTTATCGTCGTCATGAACGGCCTCCGTCGGGGTATGCATCAATCTGCGCCAACGCCGTTCGCACTCGGCTTTTTTGCAAAATATGCTGGGAAAAATTGGATTTACCCTCGGGCACCGTTCGCCTCCTCAAGGGCCTCGATCCGAGCGGCCAGTTCCTCCGATGCCCGAACGTCCGCGAGGCGAGCGATGCTGTCGATAATGAGCCGCCCCACGTCCGGCGCGACCGTGCCAGCGGCAACAGCGTCCAGCACCTGGGCGACCTGATCGCTGATCGGCGCGGACGCATCAAAGTCGAAGCTGACCTTCTCCGCCTGCGCCTTGATGCTGGGGAGGCATTTGGCCATCAAGATCGCGGCCGAGTTGCTGTCGCCCTCAAGCGCCTTGCCGATCAGCACCGCCACGATGTTCCGCATCTCATCGAGCATCTGCTGTGTGGCCAGCAAGCGTCGGTCGGGAATGCCTGCGGGTCGTCCGTTCGGGTTGGGACTTGGCCCATTTTTTACCCATGACGGGTTGCCGGGACCGCGAGGTTCAGATGCAACGGGTGGAGGCGCAGGCTTCCAGTCCGTGCCCCAAGGGGGCTGGATTGTGGCGGTCATCGAACTTCCTCGATTTGATTAGAACAAGCGCCTCAGACCGTGAACGGCTTGTGTGAATTGTCCCGTTGTGCGCGCAATTGGCCGGGGGTGATCTCACCCGAATATCGACCGTGAAGCTCGTAGCTCGGACCCTTGATCTTGATGGTGCCGACCGCCTTTGCGACCTCCTTCTTGAGCACTCCCATCCGACCGTCGATCAGATCGCGGGCGGCGGTGACAGCGCGCAGGCGCTTGGCGAGGCCGGGATTGAACTTCTCGTGATACTCGCGGAGCAGAACTTGCTTCATCTCCTCGTCCAGCCCGCTCAACATCGCAGGCGCGCCCAGCACGGCGGATGCCACCACGGAATCGCCATCGCGGATCGCCTGCGAGATGGCTGCTAGGCGCTCGCCGGTCTTGAGGCCCTTCATGTGGGCGCGTATCTCGCCGCTCACCATCTGCGAGGACTGGGACACAACCTCCTTCGTCATCTCCTTCTCCCACGCTTCAACTTTGGCGTTGAGGCTGGACGACGCGGTGTCCCACAGCGGATAGACCTTCGCGAGCATCCGGTTGCGGGCAAAATCATCGACCTTCAGAAGCTGCCCTGCCTCATTGAGCGTGGGGTCATCCGCCACCGCCGCCTTGGCGTCGTGGATCGCGCGGAGCGAAGTAAACGCTTCGGTGAACGCCGACTTGGCAGTGGCGACGTAAGATGCGGTGTCGTCGTCGTAATCATTGATGGTGAGCATCGCGGCTTCTGGATCAAGATCGAGACTTACGCGGGTGTCGATTTCATCAGCCATTTGGCTGCCTCCCATGTTGGATGTGGCTAGACATTGGCTACAAGCTAGGGAGGGAGCTTGAAGGTCCGCAAGCAATTATTTTGCTATAACAATCACTTAGTTCAGTTCTGCGGCGCGTGGCCGTGACATAACATATTTGTGGGTCGGCGATTTTCGGGTGATGACCACAGGCGGGTGGGCCGCTGTGCCGCCGCTACAGCGCGGGCCGGGTATGGCCGCACCACTGCTGGCGACGGCGGCGGCTCGTGCCCTAGCGCGGCGGTTGCCGGCCCGCATGTGGTGACAAGCGGTCGCGACGCTGGCACTATCTTGCAATGATAAATATCCCGCCAATGATCGAGCGTATCAAATCTCTCCTCGCCGACGACACTGACGCAAGCGTCACCTATGCTGCTCTTGAAGCACGTCTCGCTTTAGAGAAGGTTTGTTATGATCGGCTTCGGCAGCGTCATGACTACATACCTCACGCTGAACTTCGCGGCTGGTCACCAAGTTATGTAATGAATAAGATCATGGCTGATGTTGACGAGAATCTCGGCAAGACAATGACCCTCATGATAGGAAGCCCTGTTTCACTAGGCATCAAGCCCGAGGACGATGACTATACGGAAATTGGGACCGAAGTAGGTTTTCGCCCACGAGTGATTGCGAGCATGTGGAATGCTCTGTCCAATCTAGCTCTTCACGTTAAGCTACCCGAACACAAGGATGACCACATATCTTCATACGGCGACAAGGCGGGAATACGCGCGAAGGTTGACCTTGTCGTTGAAGAGTTGGAACGCATCTCAAAGGGGACGATGACCTTTTCCGGCTTCGGTGAGGAAGTCTCATTCGAGTGCCACTGTGGTCAGAAGAATAAAAGACGCGCTGGGCTGCTTAAATCTGGACAAACGATATCCTGTTTCAATCCCAAATGCAGCCGGGGCTACAAAGTCACATTGGAGGATGACGCCAGTTTCACATTCGAATTGGACTCGGTGGAGATTCTTTGCGCGGCGTGCGGCGCAATTACACTCGCCCCGCGAGGTGCGCTTCTCAAAATGGATTATGAGCAACCGAGCACAGTCGTCTGCGTGAAGTGCGCCCATCCCAATCGCGTGCAATGGATATTGGCGCGGGCCGACCTCCCATCACCGGACGCACAACCGCAAGCTGATTGACCACACGCGGGCGCACATGCGCGTAGGGGAACCCGGTAAACTGGGTGAAGTGGGGAATGTGGGGGCAGCGGTAAAGTGAGGAGTTGCTAGCACTTCACCCAGTTTCCCCACATTGTAACCACACTCCCCACTTTTCGTATCGCTCCGGTGAGGGCCACCTTGCGGTGATCGGCTGATATTTCGAGATGGCACCGGTGCAAGCGCCGGTGTTTGCACCGGTACTAGGGACGGTGCGATGAGTCAGATCACGGTAATTTCAGG
>NZ_JBAQOK010000079.1:0-79548 GCF_049304695.1 Sphingobium sp. | reverse complement strand
TTCCCGCGCAGGCGGGAATCCAGTCCAGACGTCAGAACTGGATTCCCGCCTGCGCGGGAACACGCTGCTCCACACCGCCCACGCTTCCCCTGCCCGATCGGCTGGTCTAAAGGCAGCGGCATGACCGATGTCGCACCACCAGCACAAAGCTGGAAAGTCACCCTCCCCTGCACCCGCGCCGAAGCCGAAGCGCTCGACGGCGACATCGCTGCCTTCGCCCTGATGGACAGCCCGCCGGTGCTGATGACCAGCGAAGCCACGCCCGATGATGAAGAGGCATGGCAACTCGACGCCTATTTCGAAGGAAAACCCAGCCCCGCCGCGATTAAGCTGCTCCGCACGCTCGTCCCCAGCGCCGCGCGCTCCAAGCCGGTGGTCGTTGCGTTACCCGACGAAGATTGGGTGACGATCAGCCAGCAGGGAATGGAGCCAGTGACCGCTGGCCGCTTCCACGTCCGTAACCTCGCCATCGACCCTGAACAGCCCGGCCACGTCAATCTGCTCATCACGGCCAGCCGCGCGTTCGGCACTGGCCAGCATGAAACGACGGCAGGGTGCCTGGCCATGCTGGACCGGATGCACCGGGTCGGCACGCGCTGCCGCAATGTCGCCGATATCGGCACCGGCACTGGCCTGCTGGCCTTCGCCGCTTTGAACCTGTGGCCGCGCGCCTATGCCATCGCGTCGGATATCGATCCGGTTGCCGTGGAAATCAGCGTCGAAAATGCCGCCGCCAACAGCGTTCCGCTGGGCCATGGACAGGGGCGGCTGGCACTGGTGACGGCTGCTGGCGGCAATCATCCCGCGCTGATCGGGCGCGCGCCCTATGATCTGCTCATCGCCAATATCCTCGCCGGGCCGCTGATCGAACTCGCCCCGTCGCTGTGCGCGCTGGTGGAGGATGGCGGCACCATTCTGCTCGCGGGCCTGCTCAAGGATCAAGCCGACGCCGTCCTCGCAGCCTATCGCGCGCAGGGGATGCGCCTCGCCGAGCGCGCCGACCGTGGCGACTGGCCGACATTGCGCCTGCGCAAACGCCCCACGATCGGCTGGAAACGCCCCCGCAGGATCAATCCGGCAGCACGCGGCGACGCCCCCGGTTTCGGCAGCATTTAGGAGACACCCATGGCCATCATCCGCAGCACGATCATCCATGAAGGCACGGACGAGACGTTCGAAAGCGTCGCGGTTTTCGACGACGTCGGCGCCAGCCCAAAGCCCGGCATCCTCCTCTTCCCCAACGTGCTGGGGACCAAGGAAGCCGATTTTATCTACGCGGAAAAAGTCGCCGCGCTGGGCTATGCCGTGCTGGTCGCCGACGTGTTCGGACAGGGCAAGCGCACCAGCCGCGCCGACGAAAATCCCGCCGTCTATATGAACCTGCTCAACGCCGACCGCGCCATGCTGCGCGACCGGGTGATCGGCGCGCTCGACACTCTCAAGGCCATGGCGCAGGTCGATGCCGCGCGCACGGCCGCGATCGGCTTCTGCTTCGGCGGCAAATGCGTGCTGGACCTCGCCCGCAGCGGCGCGGACATTGCTGGCGGAGTCAGCTTCCACGGCGTCTATGACGCCCCGCCCTTCCCCAATGCCGCGATCACCGCAAAGCTGCTGGTCTGCCACGGCTGGGACGACCCGATCGCCCCACCGCCCGCCACCGTCGCGCTGGCGCAGGAACTCACCGATGCGGGATGCGACTGGCAAATCCACGCCTATGGCGGCACCGGCCACGCCTTCACCGACGAATCGGTGAACATGCCGGAAAAGGGCCTCGCCTACAGCCCGGACGCCGACCGCCGCAGCTTCCGTTCGATGAAGGACTTTGTGGGCGATCTGTTCACTTAGAGCGGTATGACGTCACCCTGATCCGTTCGCTTCGAGCGAAGTCGAGAAGCCCAGTGCCGCCCCTGCGTTTCTCGACCTCGCTCGAAACGAACGGACGAGCCCTCCCAATCAGCGCGTGGGAATCCGCCGCGCGCTGGCCAGATGATGCGCATGGGTGATGGCCACCGCCAGCGCATCGGCGGCGTCAGGCCCAACGATCTTCACACCCGGCAACAGGCGCGACACCATGGCATGAACCTGATCCTTGGACGCATTGCCCACGCCAACGACGGATTTCTTGACCAGCCGGGCGGCATATTCGCCAACCTCCATGCCCGAACGCGCGGCATTCAGCAGGATGACCCCCCGCGCCTGCCCCAGCTTCAGCGTCGATTGCGGATTGACGTTGACGAACACCTCCTCGACCGCCGCACCATCGGGCCGATGTTCCAGAATAAGGTCAGTCAGCGTCAGGTCCAGCACAAGCAACCGCGACGCCAGCGGCATGGCGCTATCCGTCTTGATCTGGCCATTGCCGATATGCGTCAGCCGATTGCCATCCGCAGCGATCAGCCCCCAGCCCGTCGTGCCAAGGCCGGGATCAAGCCCAAGCAGGATCATGCGCCGATTCTCGCCCCTTGGGGGAGAGGATAGCAAGGCTTGCCGACTGGTCGGCTAGCCGCGCTTGGAGAGGGGACCAACGGTCGCCCTGCAACAATGCCCTCTCCCCCAGGGAGAGAGGGATCAAAGATCAACCTAATTTCTCCATAACCTCGTCGGACACTTCATAATTGCCCCACACGGTCTGGACGTCGTCGTCATCCTCCAGCGCATCGACCAGCTTCAACAGGGTCGCGGCATTGGCTTCATCGAGTTCGACAGTCGTCTGCGGCTTCCACGCCAGCTTTGCGCCATCGGCCGCGCCCAGCTTGGCTTCCAGCGCCTTGGCGACTTCGTGCAGCGAATCCATCGCGGTCCAGATTTCATGCTCGTCATCGTTGGACGACACGTCTTCCGCACCGGCTTCCAGTGCCGCCTCGAACATCGCTTCGGCGTCGCCCGCGCTGGCCGGATAGGTGATCAGCCCCATGCGGTCGAACCCATGGCTCACCGCGCCCGACGCGCCAAGATTACCGCCATTCTTCGAAAAAGCGGTCCGCACGTTCGTCGCAGTGCGATTGCGGTTGTCGGTCAGCGCCTCGACGATGATGGCCACGCCAGCGGGACCATAGCCCTCATAGCGGATCTCTTCATAATTGTCGGTGTCGCCGCCGATCGCCTTGTCGATCGCGCGCTGGATATTGTCCTTGGGCATGGACTGCGCCTTGGCCGCGTTGACCGCAAGGCGCAGACGCGGGTTCATGTCCACATCGGGCATGCCCATCTTCGCCGCGACGGTGATTTCGCGGCTCAGCTTGGAAAACATCGAGGAGCGCTTTTTATCCTGCGCGCCCTTGCGATGCATGATGTTCTTGAATTTGGAATGGCCGGCCACGGCCTTCTCCCTGACTTATCTGTGAAACCGAAGGGCGCTCTCTAGCGAGGGCAAGCGCCGCGCGCAATGTCAGACGAGAATCGCGGTCCCAGACGCCGACACCATCAACATGGAGCCATTGGAGCCAAGCACCTCATAATCCAGGTCCACGCCGACCACCGCATTCGCGCCCAGCGTCGCGGCCCGCATGCGCATTTCACCGATCGCCTGTTCGCGAGCGCGCTGCAACACATCCTCATAGGCGCCCGAACGGCCACCCACTATGTCGCGCACGCTGGCAAACAGGTCGCGAAACAGGTTCGCGCCCACGATCACCTCCCCGGTGACGATGCCGAGATATTCCTTGGCGGGCCGTCCTTCCAGACGGCTGGTGGTGCTCACGATAATCTCGGACATGGGCGCTGCTCCTTTTCTTTATTCCATGCCCAACGCGGACAGATAGGTCTGGAGAATGGCTTCCATTTCCTGCCGGTCATGCGGCTGCATCTTACGCAATCGGACGATCTGGCGCATGATCTTTGGGTCATAACCCGTTGATTTTGCTTCCAGATAGACATCCTTGATGTCGTCGCCAATGCCCTTCTTCTCTTCTTCCAGACGCTCGATACGCTCGATCAGCAGGCGTAGCTGGTCGGCGGCGACATTGTCTTCGGCCATGGGGTATTCTCCGGTTAGATGTGAATCGGGTTGGCCGTGGCTCCTAATGGCTGTCGGCGTTCTTCGCCACACTCTCTTTCATCCGCGCGATTTGTTCGGGCGTCGCGTCGCCCTGATGCTGGTTTTTCCATTGCGCAAAGGGCATGCCGTGGATGACCTCTCGCGCCGTGTCCCTGTCCATCGCACCGTCCGCTTCGGCTACCCAGTCGGCCAGGCAATTGCGGCAAAAGCCCGCCGCGCCCATCAGATCGATATTCTGCACGTCGGTGCGATGTTGCAAATGCGCAACCAGACGCCGGAAGGCGGTTGCAGCGGCGGCATCTGTGAGTATGGTGTCCGACATCGGCGGTTCCTTTTCGCTGATTTACATCATCCTGTCGTGCAGCACGGATAAACCATAACGACGCCCAGGCAAGCCAGAGGCGCCCATGACGGTCAGGAGACGCCATGACAAGATTACCCCCGCGAACGCGCAAGGTTCGCATTCTCGTGACCCTTGGCCCGGCCAGCGACAGTGCGGAGATGATCCGCGCCCTGTTCATCGCAGGCGCTGACGCGTTCCGCATCAATATGAGCCACGGCGCGCATGAGGATCATGCCGCCCGCATCGCTACCATCCGTGCGCTGGAAAAGGAATTTGCGCGGCCCACGACGATACTGGGCGATCTGCAAGGGCCAAAGTTGCGCGTGGGCACCTTCGAAAAGGGTCTGGTGGTCCTCGAAAAAGGCGCGACGTTCATACTGGACCGCAGCGACACGCCGGGCGACGCCAACCGGGTCAACCTGCCCCATCCCGAAATCTATGCCGCGCTGGTGCCGGGTACGCGCCTGTTGCTGGACGATGGCAAGATGGTGTTGCGGGTGAAGTCGGTCGATAGCGGGCGGATCGAAACGATCGTGGAGGTCGGCGGCGCACTGTCCAATCGCAAGGGCGTGAACGTCCCCGACGTGGTTGTGCCGGTGCCCGCGCTGACCGACAAGGACCGCCGCGACCTGAGCTTCGCGATGCAGCAGGGGTGCGACTGGATCGCGCTCAGTTTCGTGCAGCGGCCCGAGGATCTGGCCGAAGCGCGCAAGCTGATGGGCGGCTATGGTGCCTTGATGGCCAAGATCGAGAAGCCCTCCGCCGTGCAGCGGCTGGAGGAGATTATCGAACTGGCCGATGGCGTGATGGTCGCACGCGGCGATCTGGGCGTGGAATTGCCGCCGCAGGCCGTGCCGCCGCTGCAAAAGCAGATCGTGGCGACGGCACGGCGCATGGGCCGCCCGGTTGTCGTGGCAACGCAGATGCTCGAATCCATGATTACCGCCCCGACCCCAACCCGCGCCGAAGTGTCCGACGTCGCAACCGCAGTGTATGACGGGGCGGATGCGATCATGTTGTCGGCGGAAACGGCGGCGGGCGCATGGCCGGTCGAAGCCGTCACGATGATGGACAGCATCGCCCACAGCGTCGAGCGTGATCCGGGCTATTATGCGCGGCTGCACTTTACCGAAACCAAGCCCGACGCGACCACCGCCGACGCTCTGGCGGAGGCGGCGAGCAATATTGTGTCCGTCGTGGGGGCAAGCGTCATAACCTGCTTCACCTCATCGGGCAGCACGGTGCGGCGCGTAGCCCGTGAACGCCCCTCCGCGCCGATCCTGGCGCTGACGCCGCGCGCCGATACCGCGCGCAAGCTGGGGCTGACCTGGGGCGTACACGCGATACGGACCAAGGATATCGGCACGTTCGAGGAAATGATCGGCAAGGCACGCCGCATGGCCCTGCGCCACGGCATGACGGAAAAGGGCGGCAAGATCGTCGTGCTGGCGGGCGTTCCCTTCGGCACGCCGGGGTCCACCAACGTCCTGCACGTCGCCACGATACGCGGCGACGAACTGAAAGGTCGCGAATAGACGGGTCGGGTAGGGGGGAACGCGACCCGCGCCCCCTCTTACTGCTTTGGCAGCCTGATGACCTTACACCTACCCGTTCACTTCGAGCGCAGTCGAGAAGTTGTCAGCGCCGTGCGCGGGTTTCTCGACACGCTCGAAACGAACGGACCCGGTGCAGTCCATTTGCGCTGATCATTACAAGCGCGGCACGTCGAAAGCAGGTTTTCAGACCATGCCTCCCGCTTCCGTTCGCTTCGAGCGAAGTCGAGAAGCCAGAGCGCCGCACTTCCATTTCTCGACAGGCTAGAACCAGACGGACGAGGCCTTCCACTTACCCCAATATGTAATCGACCCCTGCCATCGCGTGGATATGGGTGCAGTCATAGATGGGCAGCACGTTCGCGCTGACGTCCACGATCAGTTCCAGTTCGGTGCAGGCCAACACCACCGCCTGCACATCCTGCTTGGCGATGTCGGTCAGTTCCGACTTCATATAGCGTTCGGATTCGCGGCTGACCTTCCCCACGGTCAGTTCGTCATAGACGATTGCGTCGATCCGCTCGGCGAGGTCCATGTCTGGGGGCAGCAGTGATACGCCATGCCCCACCAGCCGCTGGCGATAGAATTTCTCGGTCATGACGTTGCGCGTGCCGATCAGCGCCGCTTTTTCGATACCGTCCGCCTGCATCTTACGGCCGACCTGTTCGGCGATGTGCAGGACAGGGATGCGTACCGATTCCTGCACCCGTTCATACACGCGATGCATCGAATTGGCGCAGATCAGCAGCGCCCCCGCGCCCGCCTTCTCCAGCCGCACGGCCGCTTCGATCAACTGCCGTGCCGCGCAATCCCAATCATCATCGGTCGCGCATCGCGCCACTTCCGCAAAGTCCAGGCTTTCGATCACCAACGGCGCGCTATGCTGCCCGCCCTTTGCGCGATGCACGGCCTTGTTGATGATCTCATAATAGCGGGCGGTAGAGGTCCAGCTCAGACCGCCGATCAGGCCAAGTTTATGCATGCTATCCCCCGCGAACCCGTAAAATGAAAAAGGACGACAAGGCATGGCGCCCTGCCGTCCCTTGATGGTTAGGGGATGGCCCGCTTAGTGGGCAAGCCCCTTGACGATTTCCTCGACCATCTTCTTGGCATCGGCCAGCAGCATCATGGTATTGTCCATATAGAACACTTCATTGTCGACACCGGCATAGCCAGCCCCGCCCATGGATCGCTTGACGAACAGCACCGACTTGGCGTTAGCGACGTCCAGAATCGGCATGCCGTAAATGGGCGATGTCTTGTCCGTCTTGGCCGCCGGGTTGGTCACGTCGTTCGCCCCGATGACGAAGGCGACGTCGCACTGGCCAAACTCGCTGTTGATGTCCTCCAGCTCGAACACTTCGTCATAGGACACGTTCGCTTCGGCCAGCAGCACGTTCATATGCCCCGGCATACGGCCCGCAACGGGGTGGATCGCATATTTGACCTTCACCCCTTCCTTTTTCAGCAGGTCGCCCATTTCGCGCAGCGCATGCTGCGCCTGACTCACCGCCATGCCGTAACCCGGCACGATGATGACGCTGTCGGCCTGCTTCATCAGGAACGCCGCGTCCTCCGCGCTGCCGCGCTTGTAGGGACGGTCGATCACGGGTCCGCCCGCACCCGAAGGCCCGCTCTCCGCGCCAAATCCGCCAGCGATCACGCTGATGAAGCTGCGGTTCATGGCTTTGCACATGATGTAGGACAGGATCGCACCGGAAGACCCCACCAGCGCGCCGGTGATGATCATCGCGCTGTTGCCCAGCGTGAAGCCCATCGCCGCCGCCGCCCAGCCGGAATAGCTGTTGAGCATCGACACCACGACCGGCATGTCCGCCCCGCCGATCGGGATGATCAGCAGGAAGCCGATGACGAACGACAGGCCGATGACTGTCCAGAACAGCCATGGCACCTGCGTGGGCGCGGGCATCGCATAGAACCAGCCGATCAGCCCGACGATCGCGACCAGCGTCCCCAGATTGATGACATGACGCCCCGGCAGCATGATCGGCTTGCCCGACATATTACCGTTCAGCTTCAGGAAGGCGATGACGGAGCCTGAAAAGGTGATCGCGCCGATCGCCACGCCCAGCCCCAGTTCGATGCGGCTGGCATTATGAATCTGGCCAGTCACCAGATCCGCAATACCGAACGCACCGGGATTGAGATAGGCAGCCGCGCCGACCAGCACGGCGGCAAGCCCGACGAGACTGTGGAACGCCGCCACCAACTGCGGCATGTCCGTCATCGCGATCCGCCGCGCGATGATGAAGCCGATGCCACCACCCACGGCGATCGCCCCGACGATCTCCGGCAGGCTCACCACATCATGCGTATAGAGCGTGGTCGCGACCGCGATGCCCATGCCGATCATGCCCATGCGGTTGCCGCGACGGCTGGTCGCCGGGCTGGACAGCCCACGCAGCGCGAGGATGAACAGGACGCCCGCGGCCAGATAGGCCAGGCTCACCCCCCATGGGATTTGCGCAATGTCATGCATCACTTGCGCTCCTTCTTCTTGTACATCGCCAGCATGCGCTCGGTCACGGCAAAGCCCCCGAAGATGTTGACCGACGCCAGCACGACCGCCAGCAGCCCCAGATATTTGGCCGCCGCGCTCCCCGCTTCCGCCGACGCGACCAGCGCGCCCACGATGATGACCGAAGAAATCGCATTAGTGACCGCCATCAACGGCGTGTGCAGCGCAGGCGTCACCGACCACACCACATAATAGCCGACAAAACACGCCAGCACGAAAACCGACAGGATGGAAATAAAGTCCATTCTAGTCCTCCCCTATTTGTTCGTTGGCCGTCGCCATGATCCCGGCGACGGCAGTGTCCAGTTCGTTCAAGATCGTCATGGCCGGTATCCGCAGGACCAACAGTCCTCTTGCCGCGAACCAGCCATCACGTCGTTCATCGCTCAGCGGGGCATCACCCCGGTTATGCCCTTCGCCGTCCACCTCGATGACGAGCCGCGCCTCGTGACAGTAGAAGTCTGCTACATAAGGACCGGATGGATGTTGGCGACGGAACTTCAAGCCTCCCGGCCGCTCCCGAAGCACTTGCCATAGCTTCACTTCGGGCAGGGACATGGCGCCACGAAGCTGCCTGGCTTGATGACCCCGCCCTTGCAGCACCGTCATCCTCCCCTGCAAGGGGAGGTGGCAGGCGAAGCCTGACGGAGGGGTGTCCCCCTATCGAGAGGGTGACACCCCTCCACCACCAGCAAGCTGGCGGTCCCCCTCCCCTTGCAGGGGAGGATGGGGACCATCCCAGCCATCAACTCGCCAACAACCGCTCGTTCACAACCCTGCCACCCTGCGTCAGGCGAATGGCGTTGCCGATTTCCTCGTCCAGCACCGGCGCATTCTTCTCCTTGTCCCAAAATGCGGACAGGAAGTTGAACAGGTTGCGCGAAAACAGCGCCGACGTGTCGGTCGCCAGGCGCGAGGGCACATTGCGATGCCCCACGATCTTGACGCCATGGCGCACGACCACTTCACCGGCCACCGCACCCTCGACATTGCCGCCCTGCTCAACCGCCAGATCGACGATCACGCTACCCGGCTTCATCGTCGCGATCTGCGCGTCGGTGATGAGGCGCGGCGCGGCGCGGCCGGGGATCAGCGCCGTGGTGATGACGATGTCCTGCTTGGCGATATGCGCGGAGACCAGCTCGGCCTGAGCCGCCTTATATTCGTCGGACATTTCGGTGGCATATCCACCAGCGCCTTCGCCCTCGATCCCGGCGACCTTCTCCACGAAGATCGCCTTGGCACCCAGCGATTCGATCTGTTCCTTCGTCGCGGCGCGCACGTCGGTGGCGCTGACCTGTGCGCCCAGCCGCCGCGCGGTGGCGATCGCCTGAAGCCCCGCGACGCCAACCCCCATGATGAACGCCTTGGCCGCCGACACCGTGCCGGCCGCCGTCATCATCATCGGAAACGCCTTGCCATATTCACCCGCAGCGTCGAGCACGGCCTTGTACCCAGACAGGTTCGATTGCGACGATAATATGTCCATCGACTGCGCGCGCGTGATGCGCGGCATGAACTCCATCGCCAGCGCCTCATAGCCAGCCGCAGCATAGCCATCGACCCGCGCCCGTTCCCCGAAAGGATTAAGGCCGGCAACGATCCACGCCCCCGGCGCAGCGCCCGATATGCTCGCTACATCCGGGCCTTGCACGCCCAACACAATGTCCGCGCCCGCCACGGTCGCGCCGCGATCCGCTACAGTAGCGCCCGCCGCACCATAATCAGCGTCGGCGATGGATGCGGTCAGGCCAGCGCCTGCCTCCACCGCGACCTGCGCGCCCAGTGCGATGAACTTCTTTACTGTTTCGGGCGTGGCGGCGACACGCCGTTCGCCTGCCGCCTGTTCTTTTACCACTGCTATTTTCATTATTCTTATATCCCCCTCCTAAACGCCCGCCGCTTTTTAGCTGGAGATCAGCAGCACCACGATTGCCGCAACCGCGATGCTGGCAATCGTGCCCCATTTCATCACACCGATGAAGCTGTCATAAGTTTTAGCTGCATTCTTGATGTTGCCGTCCGACGCCATGTCCGATCCCCTTCTGCAATGATTGTGGGCTACCTCTTATCCCCAACCTGTTTCACCCTCAACCCGCACAGCGCCAAGAAAATCTTTTGCGGTTAAGCGGCCCTTTACTTGCGCGCGCTATCGTCCCCCTATTCTGACCAAGGGGTGTAAATGGCGCGCGACGGCATACCGATGCTGATGTTGATCGACGACGAACCGGCGCAAAGGCGGCTCGTTTCGGCATTGGCAGCCCGTGCAGGGTGGAAGACGATTTTTGCGCAGGATGGAGAGACCGCCATTGCGACGCTCGGCACGCAGGACGGGATGCTGCTCGACGCGATCATATTGGACCAGTGGAGTCCCGATTACGAACCATCTGGCCTCATCCGCGAAATTCGTGAACGCCGTCCCTCGCTCCCTATCCTGATCCTGACCGCGCATAATAATGTCGCGGTCGCAGTCGATGCGATGCGCGCAGGGGCCACCGATTATCTGTCCAAGCCGATTGCGCCCGAACGGCTGCTCGCCGCGCTCAACGCGACGGTGATGGAGGGCAGCGCGCGTGGCGAATTGCGCCCGCTCACCGAAAAAATCACCGCCCCCCTCTCGTTCGAGGACGTCGTAGGGTCCGCCCCGCAATTCCGCACCGCGCTCGCCATCGCGGCAAAAGCGGCCCGTGCGCGCGTGCCCGTCCTGATAGAGGGCGAAAGCGGCGTGGGCAAAGACGTCATCGCCCGCGCCATCCACACCGCCTCCCCCCGCCACAAACAGGCGATGGTGACGGTCAATTGCGGCGCCATCCCATCCAACCTGGTCGAATCGGAACTGTTCGGCCACGAACGCGGGGCCTTCACCGGTGCGTTCGACCGCCACGTCGGCAAATTCGCCAGCGCCGACATGGGGACCATATTCCTCGATGAAATCAGCGAAATGCCGCTCGACGCACAGGTCAAACTGCTGCGCGTCCTGCAGGATGGCGAAGTCCAGCCCATCGGCGCGCGCCGCCCCGTCCATGTCGATGTGCGCGTGATCGCCGCCACCAACAAACGCCTGATCGAGGAAGTCGAGGAAGGCCGCTTCCGCGAAGACCTTTATTACCGCCTCAACGTCGTCCAACTCACCGTGCCGCCTTTGCGCGACCGCATGGGCGACATTCCCGCGCTGTGCCGCCACCTGCTGGCGCGGATCGCGACCCAGCCGGGCCTGCGCGGCCTTGGCCTCACCGACGACGCGCTCGCTTTGTTGATGCAGCATGGCTGGCCCGGCAATGTCCGTCAGTTGCAGAACGCCCTCTTCCGCGCCGCCGTCCTGTGCGAAGGCGACGCGCTGACGCCGCAGGATTTTCCTCAGATCGCTGCGCAGATCAAGATTGGCGACCGCACCGACGTCCATCATCTGCGTCCGCGCGCCGCCAGCCAGCCCCACCGAGACGGCGCGGGCATCACTTTGTTCGAAGGCGACGGCCATGTCCGCCAACTGGCCGAAATCGAGGCCGACGTCATTCGCCTCGCCATCGGCCATTATCGCGGCCGCATGACCGAAGTCGCCCGGCGACTGGGGATCGGCCGCTCCACCCTCTATCGCAAACTGGCCGAACTGGGCATCGACAGCGCGGCCTGACGCGCGGCCCAACGCGCTGAACGACACGCCTCGCGGGCAAGGGCGTTGAACAATTGGCGCGGCTGTGCTTTGGAATGCGGATGACACGCCTTTCCTTCGCATCATGCCTGCCACTCCTCCTGCTCGTCGCCTGTGGCCGGACCGAGCCGGTGTCCGACATGCCGACGCAGGAGGAACTGGCGGCCGCCGCCAACGCCGCCGCAGCCAGGGCGCTGACGAGCCAACAAGCCGCCGATGCCGACGAAACCCGGCTCTATACCAATATCGAACATGGTTTTTCAGTCACCTTCCCCGAAGGATGGATGATCAACAAGGGCGCCAGCACCGATGAGGGCGCGGTCTATGAAGATCCCGGCGCGGGCGCGGACGTGCGCGTCTTCTGGCAACAAAATGACAGGGATCAGACGCTGCAACAGATCGTCGGCACGGTCAGCAGCGGGTCCGAGGGCGTCAACGGCGAATATATCGGCGAAAACGAATATCGCGGCACCGCCAATGACGGCGAAGGCAATAATGTCGCCATCCGCCTGCTGCGTCAGCCTGACGGCTCAATCGTGACCGCGACCTTCGTCTATCCCGAAATGCTCAGCGAACAATATAAGCCCATCATGGACAAGACGCTCGCCAGCATGCGCATCTTCGCCCCCAAGGCAGAGACGCCCGATGGCGAAATGACCGTACCACCAGCGGAAAACGCCACCAACGCAGCGGCTCCAGCGACCACCAGCGCGCAATAACAAAACTCCCCTCCCTTTCAGGGAGGGGTTAGGGGGTGGGTAGCGAGCGAAGCGAGCCTACGCCCTGACGGCGATCACCAACGCTCACATTCATTACACATCCGTAACGACCTTCTCTCCAAAAGCGCGTAGACCTGTGGTCCTCACTCTGGAAATCGCCAGGCCCTAAACCGCGCTCAACCCCGCATCCGCCAGCCCGCGCCAAAGCTGCACCGCCTGCACGCTCTCCCTGACATCATGCACCCTTACCATCTGCGCGCCCAGCTGCGCCGCGCGAAACGCCAGCGCAACCGACCCGCCCAGCCGGCCGGCAGCAGGCGCTTCATTGGACAGCGCGCCGATCAACCGCTTGCGGCTCCCCGCGAACAATAACGGCACGCCCAAACCCTGAAATGTCGCCAGCCCATTCACCAGCGCCAGATTGTCGGCCAGGCTCTTGCCAAAGCCCAACCCCGGATCGACCATGATCCGATCCCGCGCAATCCCCGCCTCCAGACACGCGGCAATCCGCGCCTCCAGATGATCGAACACATCCGCTACCACATCGCCATATCCATCGGGATTGGCATGGGGATCGTCCCCTGCCGACGGCGCATGCATCAGGATGACCGGGCAACCCGCCTGCGCCACCACGTCCATGCTGCGCGGATCATGCAGCAGCGCGCTGACATCATTGACGATCCGCGCCCCGGCCGCCAGCGCGGCCTCCATCACCGCCGCCTTGCGGGTATCGACCGATACCGGCACGCCAGCCGCCGCCAGCCGCTCGATCACCGGCACGATCCGCGCGATTTCGTCACCCTCCCACAGCTTCTCCGCGCGCGGCCGGGTCGACTCGCCACCCACATCGACCAGCGCCGCCCCCGCCGCCGTCCTGGCATAGCCCGCGTCCGCCGCCGCCTGCGGATCGCCGACATGCTTGCCGCCATCGGAAAAGCTGTCGGGCGTAATGTTCAGGATCGCCATGACCTGCGGCGCGTCGAACCGGATCGTGCGATCGCCCAGCACCAGCGGCAAACGCGGCGCAGATATATTCGCCGCCAGCCTCCGCGCCCTTGCCGCCAGCGGATCGGGCAACTGCGCCACCGCCGCCTCGAAATCCCCAACCGCTATGGTCGTCCGCAACAGCCGCTCGCTGCCCCGCAGTGCCGTCAGTTCATACCCCTGAAACCAGATCAGCCCATTGCCCATCCGCGCCGCCGCGCCATCGGGCAAGCCGATCGGGGTCGGCACGAACCAGACCGGACGCAGGTAGAGCCGGGCGTCAGCGGGGATTTGAGGCAACGTCATCTTATCTCTCCGTTCGCCCCGAGCACAGTCGATGCCGTTAAGTCAGTCGAATCGGATCAAGGCTCGTTGGCCAGCAAATAGGTCTGGCGCAGCGTATCGATCGGCAGCAGCTTGCCATCCTGTTCGATATGCCAGAATGTCCAGCCGTTGCAGCTAGGCGCATTTTGCAACGTCGCGCCGATCTTGTGGATCGACCCGCTATCCGCCCCTATCGCCAGCGATCCATCCGCCCGCACCGTGGCGCTCCATCGACGCTTGATATCGCTCAGAATCGTGCCGGGCGTCAGATAGCCTGTCTCCACCAGCGTGCCGAACGCGACCTTGGGCTGCTGGCGCGCGGTCTGCATGATGGTAAGCGAGGATTCGTCGAGCGGCAACGCCGCCTCGATCCGCTCCAGCGCTACCTCGATATAGCTATCTTCGCGCTCGATACCGATCCATTTGCGCCCCAACCGCTTGGCCACCGCGCCAGTCGTGCCAGTACCAAAAAATGGATCAAGCACGACATCGCCCGGCTTGGTGCAGGCCAGCATCACGCGATACAGCAACGCTTCGGGCTTTTGCGTTGGATGCGCCTTCGTCCCGTTGCGCTTCAACCGCTCCTGCCCGCCACAGATCGGCAGCACCCAGTCGGACCGCATCTGCAATTCATCGTTCAGCGTCTTCATCGCCTTATAATTGAACGTATATCGCGCATCTTCGCCCTGGCTGGCCCAGATCAGAGTCTCATGCGCATTGGTAAACCGCGTGCCCTTGAAATTGGGCATCGGGTTGGCCTTGCGCCAGATGATGTCGTTGAGGATCCAGAAGCCCTCATCCTGCAAGGCAGTGCCGACGCGGAAGATATTGTGGTAGCTGCCGATGACCCAGATCGTGCCGTCCGGCTTCAATATGCGCCGCGCTTCCGCCAGCCACGCCTTGGTAAAGCGGTCATAGGCAGCCAGCGTATCGAACTTGTCCCAGTCATTATCGACTGCATCGACCCGCCCGCCTTCGGGCCGGAACAGGTCGCCGCCCAGTTGCAGATTATAGGGTGGATCGGCAAAGATCATGTCGATGCAGCCGTCGGGCAGCTTGGCCATTTCCGATATACAATCGCCACGCAGCAGGCGATCCGCCTCGATCGGCACCGCCGGGGCGAGCGCTATCGCCTTCTTCCGCCGCGTCGCAACGCGCTCCATCACACCCATCAGTCTGCCCCCGTCGATTTCGTAGGGCCAGCGATGAGTCTTCGGGAGTCCGCCGTCAAGATCAGCGACTCGTTCCGCCAACCTCACGCCGTTCTTCGCAGGAGAAAGAACAAACCAGCACCCACAAGATGTAGAGTCATCCAGTCCGATAGAGACTCAATATCGGGCGGTGTGACGCAAAAGACTCATCACTTCGACCTGCCGGACTTTTTTTAGTTAACAGCTGCACAGGCGTTTAAACCGGCCTGCATCTTGACCAACTCATAACCTCATGATTATGGCTCGGCCATGACAGTCACTGCTTCCGATGCCGACCGCACGATCGCGATCGACGCCCTGTTCAAGGCCTTGTCCGACGGCACCCGCCGCGCACTGATCGAATCGCTGGTGCAGGATGGCGAGCAGAATGTGCTGACCCTGACCAAGGCGTCGGGCGTATCGCAACCCATGGTGTCGCGCCATCTTGAAAAACTAAAGCGTGCCGGTCTGGTGACGGCGCGGCGGGCTGGACGCGAAACATGGTATGCCGCGCGCATCAAGGGGCTGGCCCCGGTGATCGGCTGGATGGCAATCCATGGCGCGCTCTGGTCGCAACGCTTTTCCGCGCTGGAGGGACTGGGCACGGACTGACCGCTTTATCGGCAGTAGCCTTCCTGCCCGGCGATCACGATCAGGCAGTCCCCCTTGCCTGCCAGATATTTAAAGCCTGTTTCGTCGCCCTTGCCCGGCCGGATCGTCAGCGTCTTGCCATCGCGCTCGAACTGGATCGTCGATCCGTCTGCCATCCCGTTATAATCGTCCTGCCGGTCCAGATTATCCTTGTTCGTCAGGACATAATGCCCCGCCTTTCCATCGGGCGACAGCTGAATGTCCAAAAAAAGCCCCTCCGGCCCGTTCCAGCGACCAACCCACTCATCGGTCGGCAGGCGAACATCCGCGACCTGATTATTGCGCAAAACCGCATCAGAATCCCCTCTTGCCTCCATCGCTGGCGCCAGCGCGACATTGTTCGTCGCACCGGCGTCGTCCGCGCTTTTGGAACAGGCTGCCATCGATAACGGCAGGATCAGCAGAACAGCGAGGGATCGTTTCATGACAGGCTCCTGCAACTATAGCGGACGATAAACGGCCTGCAGCGCAGGTCGATCCCACCGCCGTGATGGCGATGCCACACAACGCAAATAACGATGATGCCGTAACGACAATATCTTGCGACTCTTCCTGTCTGCGCGCAAAGGACGAAATGGGGAATCAAAGATGAGCGCAAGAATCGAAATGTCCGCGACTGCCGTTAGACCCAGAGCGCGTTTTGTTCGCGAAGCAGCCGATGTGCGGCGACAGGCGCTGATCGACGCTACAGCCCGCTGCCTTGCTGAAAAAGGCGTAAGCGGCACATCGGTACGCGGCATCTGCGCACGCGCAGGCGTCTCCTCCGGCCTCCTCACCCATTATTTCGATGGCGTCGATGCGCTGGTGCTCGCCACCTATGCCGATGTCGGCGCCAAAGTGTCCGCTGCGATCGACATGGCCGTGGCACAGGCCGGACCCGACCCACGCGATCGACTGCGCGCCTGTCTTCAGGCGAATTTCTGCGCGCCCATATTGGACCCTGACCTGCTGGCGACATGGATCGCTTTCTGGAGTCTGGTCAAGACAGATCCCAGCATCGCCGCCGTTCATGCAGAAGTCTATCGTGCGTCGCGCAGGCAGTTGGAAAGTTTCCTGCATGCCGCTGCGCCCTTCATGTCGAATCATCAGGTGCGAATCGCGGTGATCAGCCTGACCGCGCTGGTTGACGGGCTGTGGCTTGAACTGTGTCTCGACCCATCGACTTTTTCGGCGGAAGAAGCGCAGGCGATGGTCGAGCGGGCGATGCTGCAAGCGCTGGACCAAAAATAGGGCCTCGGTCTTCCGACCGGCCTGTGATCGCTTTTCTCACTTACCACGTCCTAGAAAAGCAATTTCCCCTTTACACCCTCCTCCCCTACATAGGCTGAGCAACAGCAACCCTTAGAAGGAACTGCACAGCCCATGGCTCTCATCAACACCACCATCAAGTCGTTCTCGGCCACCGCCTATAAAGAAGGCAAATTCGTCGATGTGACCGACGCTGACGTGAAGGGTAAGTGGGCGATCTTCTTTTTCTACCCCGCCGATTTCACTTTCGTATGCCCGACCGAACTGGAAGATCTGGCCAGCATCTACCCGACGCTGCAGGGTCTGAATGTCGAAGTCTATTCGGTATCGACCGACACGCATTTCAGCCACAAGGCATGGCACGACACGTCGCCAGCTATCGGCAAGATCAACTATTATATGCTGGGCGATCAGTCGGGCACGATCACCAACAATTTCGACGTGATGCGTCCGGGCGTTGGCCTTGCCGACCGTGCGACATTCCTGGTCGATCCGGAAGGCGTGATCCAGTTCATGGAAATCACGTCGGAAGGCGTCGGCCGCAACGCGACCGAACTGCTGCGCAAGGTCAAGGCCGCGCAATATGTCGCCGCGCACCCCGGTGAAGTCTGCCCGGCCAAGTGGGAAGAAGGCGAAGAAACCCTCGCCCCCTCGCTCGACCTTGTCGGCAAGATCTAAACTACCGTTCCCCTAGCGGGCCGCAATATGGCCCGGAGTGGAACCTCTCCTCCGCTCCGGGCCATTTTTGTATCTATCGAAGGACATTTACCCATGCTCGACGCCACTCTGACGCAGCAGCTCAAGGCCTATCTGGTCAACATCCGCGAGCCGATCGAACTGGTCGCCGCGCTGGGTGATGACGCCAAATCAAAAGAAATGGGCGACCTGCTCAACGAAATCGCCGCCCTGTCGGACAAGGTGACCGTGGTCGCCGGGTCTGACAAGCGCACCCCCAGCTTCATGATCCGCCGGATCGGCACCGACATCGGCGTGCGGTTCGCTGGCCTGCCGATGGGGCATGAATTTACCTCGCTGGTGTTGGCCTTGTTGCAGGTCGGCGGCCATCCGTCGAAGGCGACGCAGGATTTGATCCAGCAGATCAAGGATCTGGACGGCGACTTCGCGTTCGAAACCTATTTCTCGCTCTCATGCCAGAACTGCCCGGATGTGGTGCAGGCGCTCAACCTGATGAGCGTCCTCAATCCCCGGATCAGCCATGTCGCCATCGACGGCGCGCTGTTCAAGGCGGAAGTGGACGAGCGCAAGGTGATGGCGGTGCCCACCATCTTCCTTAACGGCGAATCCTTTGGTCAGGGCCGCATGGAACTGGAACAGATCGTTGCCAGGATCGATAGCGGTGCGGCAGCCCGCGCGGCCGACAAGATCAAGGCACAGGAACCGTTCGAAGTGCTCATCGTGGGCGGCGGACCCGCTGGCGCGGCGGCGGCGATCTATGCCGCGCGCAAGGGCATTCGCACCGGCGTCGCGGCGGAGCGGTTCGGCGGACAGGTGCTCGACACCATGGATATCGAAAACTTCATTTCCGTGTCCCGCACCGAAGGACCGAAGCTGGCGAACGCGCTGGAGGCGCACGTCAAGGATTATGACGTCGAGATCATGAACCTGCAAAAGGCCGCGAAGCTGATCCCCAGCAAGACCGAGGGTGGCTATCATGAGGTCGTGCTGGAAAATGGGGCGTCGCTGAAAGGACGCACCGTCATCCTGTCCACCGGCGCGCGGTGGCGGCAGATGGGCGTGCCCGGCGAGGACGACTATCGCAACAAAGGCGTGGCCTATTGCCCGCATTGCGACGGCCCCCTGTTCAAGGGCAAACGCGTCGCGGTGATCGGCGGCGGCAACAGCGGCGTAGAGGCCGCGATCGACCTGGCGGGCATCGTCGCCCATGTCACGTTGATCGAATATGACAGCCAGTTGCGGGCCGACGCCGTGTTGCAGCGCAAGCTGGCCAGCCTGCCCAACGTCAAGATCATCACGTCGGCACTGACGACGAAGGTGGATGGGGATGGCGATCGGGTCACGGGCCTCAGCTACAAGGACCGCAACAGCGGGATCGAACATGATGTCGCATTGGAGGGGATTTTCGTCCAGATCGGGCTGGTCCCCAACACCGAATGGCTGAAGGACGCCATTGCCCTTTCGCCGCGTGGCGAGATCGAGATCGACGCGCGGGGCGAAACGAGCCAGCCGGGGATTTTTGCCGCTGGCGATTGCACGACCGTGCCGTACAAGCAGATCGTGATCGCGATGGGCGCAGGATCGACGGCGGGCCTTTCGGCCTTCGATTACCTTATTCGCCTGCCCGCTGCGGAGGAAACAGCACAGGCGGCGTGATGCAATTTCCAGAGTGAGACATAGACATAAATGGGCCGGTCGATTCTTCGATCGGCCCTTTATGCGTGTTTGGTAAAGGCATGGTATAACGACATTTGTAATTGATAATCGCTCTCAATAGCGATATTGGCCGCCCCGACAACGAATCATAGGGGCGTACAATGCGATCGAAATATTGGGCGGCAAGTGGCCTGGCGTTGGCGATGCTGTGGCATCCAGCGGCCAACGCCGCCGAGGATGCGGCCAAAAGCAGCGACAGCGCAGCAGAGCGTGGGTCCGATGCGATCGACCCTATTATCGTCAATGGCGCTCACACGGAGACATTCGCGGGGACCAAGACCGAAACTCCGCTCATCCAAACGCCCCAGCCAATCAGTATCGTCACCGCCGAAACATTTCTGGCGCAGGGCGCGATCAACATCAGCGATACCGTGCGTTATGCCGCAGGCGTCAACGCCAACCCCTATGGGCGCGACACCCGCGTCGATGGCTTTGTCATTCGCGGCATCTCCGCGTTACAGTTCCGCGATGGCATGCGTGATATTTTCAGCTATTATGCCAGCATCACGTCGGACCCCTATAATTTTTCCCGCGTGGAAATCGTACGCGGTCCTGCGTCCGTGCTCTTTGGACAGGGTTCGATCGGCGGCCTCGTCAATCTGGTGTCGAAAGCGCCGACCTTCGAAACAGGCGGCGAAATATCGGCCACTTATGGCAGCTATGACCGCAAGGAAGTCATGGCCGACGCCAATGTCGCGCTGACCGGCAATCTGGCGATCCGCATGGTCGGGCGTGTCCGCGACGCCGACACCTATGTCGATCATGTCCCGGACGATCGGGTCTTCTTCGCCCCGTCGATCCGCTGGCAACCCACGCCCGATACCGACATCATCCTGACCGGCCTGTATCAGGAGGATGACGGCGGATCGACGTCCCAGTTCCTGCCCATCGTCGGCACGATGAAACCTAATGGCGACAATCCACCGCTCGATCCCTATCTCTTCGTCGGCAAGCCCGGCTGGGATCGCTATGACGGCCGCCTGCTTCAGGGCGGGGGCAGCATCACCCACCGGTTCAGCGACGCCGTACAGCTCAGCCTCAAGGCCCGCTATATCGACAGCGACGTGGTCTATAACACCCATTATACCAACAGCTATGCCAACCCGACCGACCCCTATCTTCCCGGCACCAACGGTCGTCAGATCCAACTCTACGGCGATGCCAGCAATGCCCGGCTGAACGTTTTTTCCACGGACAATAATCTGCAATTCAAATTCAATACCGGGTCGCAGGTCGAACATCTGCTGCTCGCTGGCGTGGATTATAGCTGGAACAAGGTGCGCAAGCAGGGTGGCTTCAACATCGAGGTGATCGACCTATATGACATCGATCAGGCTGCGCTTGTCGTGCCGGTGGCCAGCGGCGCATTTAGCGACAACAGCCAGAGTCAGAAGCAGTTGGGCGTCTATGTGCAGGATCAGGTCCGTTTCTGGGACCGTGTGTCCGTGGTGCTGGGCGCACGCCGCGACAGGGTGGAAAATCAGGCAGGCCGGGTGGACAAGGCCACGACTTTCCGCGCAGGCATCATCGGCGAAATCGGTGCAGGCGTGTCCCCCTTCTTCAGCTACACCGAAAGTTTCCTGCCGATCGCCGGCACGAACAGCAGCGGCGGCGCATTCCACCCGCAGCGCGGCAAGCAGTTCGAGGCGGGGTTGAAGTGGCAGCCCGATCTCAACACGCTGGTCACCGCCACCGCATTCCATATCAAGGAAACCGGCCGCCCGATCGCGGACCCCGCCAATCCGTTGGGCAATATTCAGGCGGGCGAACTGACGACCAAGGGTTTCGAATTTGAAGCCAGCCGCACCCTGCCCGGCAATTTCGAACTGACGGCCGCCTATGGCTATAACAAGCTGACCAGTGCGGATTCGCCCTATTTCGATTATGCGCCGCGCCATGTTGCATCGCTGTGGTCGACCAAGAGCTTCGCGACCACCGGCGCTGCCACACTGCGCCTGGGCGCGGGGGTGCGTTACACTGGATCGCTCCGATCGGTTGGCCCGGCATGGACCATCGTGACGCCGGACAATCTGCAGGTCGATGCGCTGGCGGAAATCAGCTGGACCGACTGGCGCTTCACGATCAACGCCACCAACCTGCTGGACCAGCGCTTTTATGCGTCCTGCCTGTCGCGCGGCGATTGCTTCATGGGCGCACCGCGCAACGTGATGGGCAGCATCGCCTATCGTTTCTGATTAAGGGAGAGAGACTATGCTGAAACTATCCGCTGCGCTGCTGGCGCTGACCGCTCTGTCGAACGTAGCGCAAGCCCATGAAATATGGGTCGAACGCGATGGCGCTGGCCCTGCGCGCATCTATCTGGGCGAACCGGCCGACGCCCTGCCCCCCGGTGGCGACCCGGAGTTCGAGAAGCTGAAAGCGCCGCGCATTGTCCCCGCCTCCAGTGCGGCACAGGCGCGCAAGGCTGGCTATATCGAGGTGGCCGTGCCCGCAGGCGACGTGCGTGTCATAGACGACACCGTGTTCGCGCCATGGGGCGAAGAGGGCAAGAAGGAAGGCGTCGTCTATTACGCCCGCGCCGGACGGGCCGACGCCAAGGCCGCGTTGCCATGGGAGATCGTGCCCACGGCCGCCAATGGGGACAGCGTCGTGCTGATGCATGATGGCAAGCCAGTTCCCGCCGCCAAGCTGACCGTCATATCGCCCGACAAATGGTCCAAGATCGTCACCACCGATGCGCAGGGCCGTGTCACTTTGCCGGTGCAGGGCAAGGGCCGCTATATCGTCACGACGTCGCAGGAAGAGACCGGCGACCTGACGCTGGGCAGCGCGAAGGTCGCGAAAATCTATCATATCGCGACGCTGACCTTCGTGCGGTGAAGGGGTTGGCTTCCCTCTTTTAAGGCTAGTTTATTGCCGCGTTAAAAGCTGATGACCTGACCCTAACCCGTTCACTTCGAGCGAAGTCGAGAAGCCGATAGCGCTGTGCTTGGGTTTCTCGACTTTGCTCGAAACGAACGGATGTTTGTTGATCGACGGAGGGCTGTCACGCTTTAATAACGAACGAAGCGCAGGCCGAAGATCGCAGGATCGACCTCCAGCATCGGCACGCCATTATCAGTTTCAGCTGGCGGCGGCATGGCGTTGCCGCGCGGGGTGGCGCTGTTCGCCGGCGTGAATGTCACGACGCTATGGCCCGGATCGCCCAGCACCAGCGGGTCGAGCAGCAGCGCGGGGTTCAGCCGGTTCGTCGTGACTTCGACCGGCGTGCCGATCCGCGTCAGGGCGAAAAGTTGACGCGCAAAGGCGTAGGGCAGGCGGATGCAGCCATGGCTGGCGGGATAGCCCGGATCATGCCCGGCGTGCAGTGCGATGCCGTCCCATGTCAGCCGCTGCATGAACGGCATGGGCGCATTGCTGTACAGGTTGGAGCGGTGCCATTGCCGTTTTTGCAGGATCGGAAACTGGCCGGTGGGCGTGCGATGCCCCTTCGTTCCGGTCGATACGCGCGCCTGCCCGATCAGCCGATCGCCGCGATAGACATGGACCATCTGCCGGTCGATCGAGATGACCATATAGAGCGGCCCGTCGCCTGCCCCCTCCTCCAGCCAGCGAAAGCCGCCGGGCGCCAGAGCATCGGCGGGCGATGCGGCAGGCAGGGGATTGGCGGACCCCAGCAGCAGCAGGGCAGGCAGGAACAGAAGTGACGCGCGCATAACCCTTTCTTAACCACAAGTTGGCGGAGCGCCAGTCTGTCGATACGGACGAGGCGCAGCATGGTCCCGGCTTGGGACGCGTGAAGGTGGGCTTATTTCCCCATCCGTTCGTTTCGAGCGAAGTCGAGAAACCAGTGCGCAAGGTTTCTCGACTTGGCTCGAAACGAACGGATGTCGGGCAATTTCGCGCGCGAACAGAGGTCGCGTTAAAGCAACAGCATCTGCGCGACCGGCGCGAAGCTGCGCCTGTGCAGTGGCGTGGGACCATGCATCCGCAGCGCGGCAAGGTGATGCTTGCTGCCATAGCCCTTGTTGCTGTCCCACCCATAATGCGGATGCGCAGCGGCGGCTTCCACCATCAGGCGGTCGCGTGCTTCCTTCGCCAGAATGGAGGCGGCGGCGATCGACAGACATTTCGCGTCGCCCTCCACGATCGCGGTCGATGCCCAGCGCCACTGCGGGCAGCGATTTCCATCCACCAGAACATGCGCGCAATCGGCGCTGAGCGATTCCACGGCGCGGGTCATCGCCAGCATCGTCGCCCATAATATGTTGAGGCTGTCGATTTCCGCCACGCTGGCGATGCCGATGCCCCAGCACACCGCACGCGCCTTGATCTGCGGCTCCAGCGCGGCGCGGCGGGCGGCGGTCAGCTTCTTGCTGTCGTCCAGCCCATCGGGGAAATCGTCGGCACGCAGGATGACGGCGGCGGCGACCACCGGCCCGGCCAGCGGCCCGCGTCCGGCCTCGTCCACGCCAGCGACGAGGCCGGGATGATGCAGCGTTTCGTGCGCGAAATCAGGCATAGGCGTGAAAGCCGAATGGCGCGCCCATCGGGCCATGGCCGTTGCCCAGGCCGGGCGCGAGGGCCAGCGCCTCCCGCACATATTTGCGGCCCCGCTCGATCGCCTCCATCAGGTCCAGTCCCTGGCCCAATCCGGTCGCAATGGCGCTGGCCAGTGTGCAGCCGGTGCCGTGCGTGTGGGGCGTGTCGATACGCGCGTTGCTCCACGCCTTGCGCACGCCGCGCGGCCCGATCAGCCGGTCGGTCAGCATCGGGCCGGTGCCATGGCCGCCCTTGGCCAGTACATGCGTGTTGAAATGCGCGGCGATCCCGTCGCCACCCAGTGCGTCGAGTTCGGGCAGGTTGGGCGTCACCAGCGTCGCGATGGCGATCAACCGCTCGAACGCAGCGATGGTTGCGTCGTCCGCCAGCGTCGATCCGCTGGTCGCGACCATCACGGGGTCGAAGACGATGGGGATATTGTCGAGCGTGGCGAGCCGGTCGGCGACGGCGTTGGCCGTTTCCGCCGATCCGATCATGCCGATCTTGACCGCATCCACGCCGATGTCGCCGATGCAGCTTTCCATCTGCGCCAGTACCATGGCGGTCGGTATCGGGTGGACGCCCTGCACGCCCAGCGTGTTTTGCGCCGTGATCGCAGTGATCGCGGTCATGCCATAGCCCCCCAGCAGGGTGACGGTCTTGAGGTCCGCCTGTATACCAGCGCCGCCGCCGCTGTCGGACCCGGCGATGATGAGGATGCGGGCCGGGGTCATGCAGTAAAGCGCCGCTGGGTAGAGGCGGGGTTGGCGGCCAGCGCCTTCCCCGTGCGAGTCGGGCGATCCATCAGTTCGCCGCCGCAATTGGGGCAACGATCATCCAGCGCTTCGGCACAGGGCGCGCAGAAACTACATTCGAACGAGCAGATGAAGGCGCCGGGCCTGTCGGCGGGCAGGTCCGTGCCGCAGCGTTCGCAATCCGGGCGCATGTCAAGCATCGGTCGTGCCCATCACGCCGCTGCCTTTTCCACGGCGGCGCAGATGCGGTTGACGACATCATGAACCTGATCCTCCCGGTCGCCCTCCGCCATGACGCGGATGACCGGCTCCGTGCCGGACGGGCGGATGACCAGACGGCCAACGCCCACCAGTTCGGCCTCCGCCTGCGCGATCGTACGGATTACGTCCTCATGCTCCAGCGGCTTGCCACCGGCGAAGCGCACATTCTTGAGCAATTGCGGCACAGGGTCGAACTGATGCAGCACTTCGCTGGCAGGTTTACCCGCGCGGACCAGCGCGGCCAGCACCTGCAACGCAGCCACCGTGCCATCGCCGGTGGTTGCATAGTCGGACAGGATCATATGGCCCGACTGTTCGCCACCGACGTTGAAACCGCCCTCCCGCATGCGTTCCAGCACATAGCGGTCGCCAACCTTCGTGCGTTCCAGCTTTATGCCCTGCCCGGTGAGGAACCGTTCGAGGCCCAGATTCGACATGACCGTCGCCACCAGCCCGCCGCCGCGCAGCGTGCCCGCGCGCGCGAAATTGGCCGCGATCAGCGCCATGATCTGGTCGCCATCGACGATCTGCCCCTTTTCATCGACCACGATCAGCCGGTCCGCATCGCCGTCCAGCGCGATGCCGATGTCCGCGCCCGAGGACACGACGGTTTCCTGACACAGCAGCGGCGATGTCGATCCGCAGCCGTCGTTGATGTTCGTGCCATTGGGATCGACGCCGACCGCAATGACCTTTGCGCCCAGTTCCCAAAAAGCGGACGGCGCGACCTGATAGGCGGCGCCATTGGCGCAATCGACCACGATCTTCAGCCCATCGAGCCGCAGGTCGGCGGGAAAGCTGGATTTGACCGCATGGATGTAACGGCCACGGGCATCCTCCACCCGGCGAGCACGGCCGATGTCCTTCGACGGGGCGAGCGGAATATCCTGATCCAGCAGCGCTTCGATCTTCAGCTCATCCTCGTCCGACAGTTTGTAGCCGTCCGGCCCGAACAGCTTGATACCATTGTCATAATAGGGATTGTGGCTGGCAGAGATCATGACGCCCAGATCCGCGCGCATCGAATGGGCGAGCAGCGCGACGGCAGGCGTCGGGATCGGGCCGAACTGGACCACGTCCATGCCCACGGCGGTGAACCCTGCGACCAGTGCATTTTCGACCATATAGCCCGACAGGCGCGTATCCTTGCCGATCACCACGCGATGTCGGTGGCTGCCGCGCAGGAAATGGGTGCCAGCCGCCATGCCGACCTTCATCGCCATTTGCGCGGTCATCGGCGATTGGTTGGTGCGTCCCCGGATGCCGTCGGTGCCGAAATATCGTCTGCTCACATGTGCCTCACGCCATTGGGCCGCGCGTTGCGCGCTGTCACGCCCATAGCAAGGTTTGGCGGACATGCCACCGGATCAAATGGCCGATCCGGCGCGGACACGAAAAAGCCCCGCCCTTTCGGGCGAGGCTCTTTTGCTTACTCAACAGATCCAATCAGACCTTGTCACCGAGCGCGCCCTTGACCGAACCGGCGACGTCCTGCGCCGTGCCCTTGGCCTTCTGCGCCTTGCCTTCGGCTACCAGTTTGTCATTGTCGGTTGCGTTGCCGATACCTTCTTTGACAGCACCAGCGGCCTTGTTGGCAGCGGCCTTCAGCTTGTCGGTTGCTTCGCCCATGTGATGCACTCCTTGTGTTAAGTTCACATGGATTAACCGACAATGCGAAATAGAGTTTCCCCCGATACGGAAACGAAACGTTTATTTTTGCGCGATAATCTGTTCGATCAGTTCAACGTCAGACAGCTTGTCCGCGTCGATACAGGCTTGCGCCTGCGCCATCGCCACCAGTCGTGCGGTCAGGTTGAAGCGGCGACCGACACGCGCGATGCCACCACGCAGGGTCGATATGCGCAGCAGTGCGCCGACCAGCGCGACCGGGCCGAACGCGGACAATATCTTCCACCCCTTCTTGCGATCCTGCTCGACTTCCTGCCACAGGGCGATGACGGGCTGGGCCTTGGCGCTGCCGAACCAGAAGATGTTCGCGCCCGACCACCAGCCATCGCGAAATTTCAACCAGGTGCGGCGCGACTGCGGATAGCGGGCCAGCAGCGTCGTGCGATCCACCATGGCGACCGCGATGTCACTGCCCTGTGCCTCCGCAACGAACTGGTCCAGCATCGCGCCATCGAGCAGCACATGGTCGGCGGTCGTGACAAGCATCGGAAACGGCACATCGCCGCGATCCAGCAGCGCGATCAGCGAAGATGCGATCCCAGCGCCGCTTGCCTCGAACCGGATGCGCGGATGGTCTGTCATCCACGCGGTCGCAGGATCGGCAGCGAAGGGCGCGGACGACTGAGTGAGGACGATGACCTGCCCCACCGCACGATGCGCCAGCAGGGCGCGGGCGGGACGGTTGATCATGGCTTCACCCGCGACCGGGGCCAGCGGCTTGATCGACACGCCCATCGCCACCGCGAGTGGATCGGCACCGGGACGTGACCCGGCCAGAAGGATAGCGGTAATGGGGGGTGTGGCAGTCATGGATGGTCTTTAGCCGGGGAGATGGCGCCGGCAAAGCGGGTTGTTCGGGCATCCTCCCCTGCAAGGGGAGGTGGATGGCCAAAGGCCAGACGGAGGGGTGTCGCCCTATCGAGAGGGGGACACCCCTCCGTCAGCACTGCGTGCTGCCACCTCCCCCTTGGGGGAGGATCTTGGAAGGCATTACTTACCGCTCAATACAACCCCGGATTGCGCGAATCTCTCCGACTGCCCGACGCGAAGCCCCTTATATTGTGCCAACCGCGCGCGGAATGCAGCCAGATCACGCCCGGCCAGTTGCGAGGTGGTGGTGAACGTGACCGACAGCGGGTTGATCGTCTGCCCGCCGCGATAGAGTTCGTAATGGAGGTGCGGGCCAGTCGACAGGCCGGTCGATCCGACATAGCCGATTACCTGACCCCGCCGTACGCGCTGTCCCGAATAGGCGGCAATGCGGCTCATATGCGCATAGCCGGTGGCGAGGTTGCCGCCATGCTGGATGCGGACATAATTGCCATGGCCGCCATGCCGCCCGGCAAAGGTGATGACGCCATCGGTCACGGCATAGATGGGCGATCCGTAACGGGCGGCAAAATCGATGCCCGCATGCATCCGCGTATAGCCCAATATCGGGTGACGGCGCATGCCAAAGCCCGACGACATGCGTCCAGCGACCGGTTGCGACAGGACGCCGCGCCGTTCACCAACGCCCGATGCTTCATACCATTCGGTGCGACCGTCGGTCGTCCATTTGAGCATGTCGATCGACTTGCCACGCGCGCGGTGCAGCCCGGCGTAAAGCAGGTCGCCGACCTCCACATCGCCGGTTTCGGCGCGATGATATTCGGTCACTATGTCATAGCGGTCGCCAGCACCGATGCCGCCCAGATCGACCTGCGCCGCGATGACGCGCAGGAAAGCCTGCACCGCCTTGGGTGGCGCACCCGCCGCACGGGCGGACCGATAAATGCTGTCGCCGACCACGCCCTGAATGCGCAGCGGGGTGTTGTCCACGCGGATGGGGACGCGCTTGACCGACAGGACGCCGCCCGCCCGGCTGAGTTCGAGCGCAAGGTCGAGCCGCGCGCGGAACGCCAGCCGATCGAGCGGCCGGGGCCGGTCGCGACTGGCGCGGCGGCCAAGGACGATGTCGAGCCGCGTGCCGGGTTTCACGCCGCTGGATATGTCGCCGCCGACCAGCGCGCCGATCGTCGCGACATCGCTGCTGCTGACGCCTGCACGCGACAGGGCACGGGCCAGCGTGTCGCTGCTGCCGATCTGGGCATTGAGTTCGATCTGCGGCCGTTCCGGCGTCTGGCGCAGCGGTTGCACCGCATCGGTCGAACCCATGCGATGCCCGCTGTCCGCGCCGAGCGCCAGCGGCGTAATCATCTGGCTGCGCACTTCATCATATTGCGCGTCGCCCATCGTCGCGCCCGGCGCGCCGGGGACGGGATGAAAACCGGGGGAGAGATAAAGCGCCGTGGCGCACAGGCCAAAGCAGGTGGCCAGACCCCGGAACCATGTCCGGCTGCCGACACGCTGGCCAAGATCAGGGACAAGATCGACGGCATCGGCCCAGTCGCGCAGGCGGCTACGCCAGTCCTGCGGGGGCGTCACCACGCCCCGCGCCATCGAATCGGCCAGCCACAGGGACACAGACGCCCCGCCCTGCTGCGATCCGAAAGACGTTTCCTGAAACAAACCTGCGACCCCCAAGGTCTTGAATCGTTGCAGCGGCAACTACCCCGTGCGCCGTGCTCAGGACCAGCCCCTTGTGAACGCACAGGGTTAAAGTCAATTTAACACCTGCCGGTCGCGCAGTATGATGCGGTGAGCCGTGCCGCATGCCGGACGGGTTCGTTCCGGGCGGGGGAACCGGCGAATCCGCTTGCCCGCACCCGCGCCATACCCGACAAGCCCACGCCATGGTCCAGTTCGCCCGATCGCCCGTTACCGCCGTCCTTGGGCCGACGAACACCGGAAAGACGCATCTGGCCGTCGAACGGATGTGCGGCCATAGCAGCGGCATGATGGGCTTTCCCCTGCGGCTGCTGGCCCGCGAAGTCTATGACCGGGTCGTCGCGATCAAAGGGGCGGCGCAGGTCGCATTGATTACCGGCGAGGAAAAGATCGTCCCGCCCAACGCGCGTTATTATCTCTGCACCGCCGAATCCATGCCGATCGGCGTAGGTCGGCAGGCCGGAGCCGCCGACAAAGACGCGAAGGAATATGCGTTCGTCGCGCTGGACGAGGCGCAGATCGGCGCTGACCCGGAGCGCGGGCATATCTTCACCGACCGCCTGCTGCGCGCACGGGGTCGGGAGGAAACGATGATCCTGGGGTCCGCCAGCATGAGCCGGATCGTCCGGTCGCTGGTTCCCGATGTCGACATCATCGGGCGGCCACGCTTTTCCACCCTGTCCTATGCAGGCGCGAAGAAACTGTCCCGCCTGCCCAAGCGATCCGCCATCGTCGCCTTCTCCGCCGAGGAAGTCTATGCCGTCGCTGAAATGCTGCGGCGGTTTCGCGGCGGCGCAGCGGTGGTGATGGGCGCGCTGTCCCCCCGCACCCGCAATGCGCAGGTGCAGATGTTTTTAAATGGCGAGGTCGATTATCTGGTCGCAACCGACGCGATCGGCATGGGGCTGAACCTGGACGTCGCGCATGTCGCCTTTGCGTCGTTGCGCAAGTTCGATGGGCGGCGCACGCGGCGGCTGACCGTCGCGGAAATGGCGCAGATAGCCGGGCGCGCGGGGCGCCATCACAAGGACGGCACCTTCGGCAGTCTGGGGTCGGAGGAGAGCGACGCCGCCTTCACGCCAGAAGAGATAGAGGCGATCGAGGGCCATCGCTTTCCGCCCATCGAACATCTGTTCTGGCGCGATGGGACGCCCCGGCTGGACAGTATCGCCACGCTGATCGATGATCTGGAGGCGCGGCCCGAACGTCCCGAACTGCGCGCCGCGCCGCAGGCGGTCGATCTGGCGGTGCTGAAAAAGCTGGCCGAAGACCCCGACGTCATCGCCCGCGTGCGTGGCCAGCGGCAGGTCGCCCGGCTGTGGGACGCATGTGGCCTGCCCGATTTCCAGAAGCTGGGTGCGGATCATCATGCCCGCACGGTGGGGCGCATATGGCGCTTCCTGTCCGAAGGCACCGGCCATATCCCCCGCGACTGGTTTGCTCAGGCGATCGCCCGGCTCGATTCGGTGCAGGGCGATATCGACACGCTGTCGGGCCGGATCGCGGCGGTGCGGACATGGTCCTATATCGCCCATCGCGCCGACTGGCTGGCCGATCCGGCTGAAATGGCGGAGCGCACGCGCGCGCTGGAGGAAAAACTGTCCGATGCGCTGCACAGCGCGCTGACGCAGCGTTTTGTGGACCGGCGCACCACCATATTGCTGCGGGATATAGGCCAGAATGTCGCCACCCTGCCTGTTTTGGTGGAGGCCGATGGCAGTGTATGTGTCGATGGCGAGACAATTGGGCGACTTGACGGCTTCCGATTCTCCGTCGATCCCGCTACGCGGCTTGCAGACAGGAAGATGCTGTTGGCGGCGGCCGAACGCCGCCTTGGAAAGGTATTACGGGTGAAGGCAGACGAATTGATCGGTGCGCCGGACGCGGACATCGCGCTGATGGACGAAGCGGGACAGGCGCCGGGCATTGTGTGGAACGGCACGCCGGTCGCAGCTTTGCTGGTCGGACCGACATTGATGACGCCCGAAATCCGGCTGGATCGCGCGATTTTGGCGCTTGACGCCGATGTGCAGAAACAGGTCGCGTCGCGCCTGGCCAACTGGGTCGAGGCGCAGAAGCAGAAGCATCTGTTGCCGCTGGTGAAGATGGCGCAAAGCGCCGCGGACCCGGTCGTGCCCGCCGTCGTGCGTGCCGTGTTCGCGCAACTGGGCGATGCGGGCGGCGTCAGCCCGCGCACCGATCTCGATTCGGCATTGGGCCATCTGGACAAGGACCAGCGCCATCTGCTGCGCCGGGCGGGTCTGGATATCGGCGTATTGGACATTTATCATCCCGGTTTGTTGAAGCCGGGCGCGGCGCGCTGGCGCTCTGCCCTGCTTGCCGCACGCATCGCAAAACCCTGCCTGCCCCTGCCGCTGCCCGGCCTCACGCTGATCCCGGCAGGCGAAAAGTTCGAGCAGATGGGCGCGCGCATCGCGGGCTTTCGCGGCTTTGGCGAACAGATGTTGCGCATCGATATGGCCGAACGCATGGCTCGCACTGCGCATGAAGCCATCGCCAAGGGCGAAGCCTTCACCCATGTCAGCCCGCAGATCGTATCGCTGGGCCTGTCGGAAGAATCCTTCCTGCAACTCATGAAGGCCGCCGGGTTCAAACCCATCGACGCACCCGAAGAAGGCGGTCCCAACTGGGCCTTCCGTGGTCGGCAAAAGGCACGGCCACCGCAAGCCCGCGCGCCCAAGCGTGAAGATCGGCCCCAGCGCGACCGGCGCGAAGGCGGCAAGCCCGCCGACGATCGTCCCCGCGCATCTACGCCGCGCCCTGCTCCGGCGCCAGTCAACAATGCCTTTGCTGGTCTTGCCGATCTGCTCGGTCGCAATGGCTGATCCGGTGGCTGGCATGGGGCATGGTCCCAGCTTGCGCATCGACAAATATCTGTGGTTCGCGCGCCTATCCAAAAGCCGATCGACCGCCCAGAAACTGGCGGAGGACGGGCATATCCGCGTCAACGGCCGCCGCATCGAGCGCGCCCATGCGCCGGTGCGCACGGGCGATCTCGTTACCTTTCCCCATGGCGAGGCAGTGCGGGTGGTGCGCGTGGTCGCCCTCCCCGCCCGACGCGGTTCCGCGCCCGAAGCAAATGCCTGTTACGAGGAACTGATGGTCGGCAGTTGAGCCTGGCCGCTGCCGGACCCAACGCAACCTAAACCCGTGCCAACAATATCCTCATTGACGTTCGGCGTGGCCCGTCATAGCAGGACCGCGCTTTTCCAACCAAGAGTGCCCTGACAATGACCTATGTCGTGACCGACAACTGCATCCGCTGCAAATTCATGGATTGCGTCGAGGTCTGTCCCGTGGATTGCTTCTACGAGGGCGAGAATATGCTCGTCATCAATCCCAGCGAGTGCATTGATTGCGGCGTGTGCGAACCGGAATGCCCGGCCGAAGCCATCCTGCCCGATACCGAAAACGGGTTGGAAAAATGGCTGGAACTCAACACCAAATATTCCGCCGAATGGCCCAACATCACGGTGAAGGGCGATGCGCCCGCCGACGCCGAAGCGATGAACGGCGTAGAGAACAAGCTGGATCAGTTTTTCTCCACCGAACCCGGCAAGGGCGACTGATCGCGGCGGCCATTGCGGCCGCGCACCGTGCCATTTTGCGCGACACTCCCGACGTTCATGTCCGGGGGTGGTAATTTTGTTACGAATCTGCTAAAGGACACCCAACGGTTGGACATAACAGGTCCGCCGATGGAGAATAACCTTCATGTCCTGACGGTGGCGCTGCGGACTCCTCAAGCATTTGCCCCTTGCGCTTATGCCCCGCGACGGCCCCGTTCCCCGGTTGATTGGAAAGGTATCAAATGGCTGCCAAGGCGCTGTCCTTTGACGTTGGTGATTATGTCGTTTACCCCAAGCATGGCGTTGGCCGTGTAATCGAGCTTCAGAAGGAGCAGATTGCGGGCATGGAACTGGAGCTGTACGTGCTCCGGTTCGAAAAGGAGCGCATGACGCTCCGCGTGCCGACCAACAAAGCCGAAGGCGTGGGCATGCGCAAGCTGTCCTCCAACAAGACGCTGGAAGAGGCCATGGACACGCTTCAGGGCAAGCCCAAGGTCAAGCGTACCATGTGGTCGCGCCGTGCGCAGGAATATGAAGCGAAGATCAATTCGGGCGACCTGGTGTCGATCGCTGAAGTGACCCGCGACCTGTTCCGTGCCGACGATCAGCCCGAACAAAGCTATTCCGAACGGCAGATTTTCGAAGCGGCATCCAGCCGCCTCGCCCGTGAACTCGCCGCGATGGAAGAGACGGACGAGCCAAGCGCGCTCAAGAAAATCCTGCGCATCCTGAACGAAGCAGCCCCGAAATATGTGAAGGTCGAGGGCTGACGGGATTTAGGTTCGGTTGAACCGGTGATATAGAAAGGGGCGCTCCGGTCTGATCGGAGCGCCCCTTTTGATTGTCCGGTGCCGACTGAGAAGCAGCGTTAATTCCCCCGATAGCTGCTATAGCCATAGGGGCTGACCACCACCGGCACATGATAATGGCCCTGCGCATCGGTCGCCCGAAACGTAACGCTGATTTCCGGGAAGAAGGGCTGCGGCGACGATCCGGCATAGGCGGTCATGTCGAAACTGATGCGATAGACGCCCGGCGGCGTATCGATCTTGTCGCCAAAGCTGCGGACACGACCATTGGCGTCGGTGCGGGCGGCGGCAACCTTGCGCCATGCCCCCTGCGCATCCTTGCGCTCCAAGGTGGCTGGAATATCAGCCCCGCCCACACCGCGCGCCAGATCCAGTACGTGGGTGGAAATGTCGGACGCCGTCGCGCTGCCGGGCATAATGGTGGCCAGCAGCGTGGCGGCACCAAGGGATAAGCGGATCATAGTCTCTCTCCTGACACTATATGCCTATCAAAGGCAGGGTGTCGCTCAACCTGCCCCTTGGGTCGTATCAGTCAGCGCGCGAGACAAACGCACCCTTTGCCCTGTCCTTCACGACCTGGGCGGCGGGAAAGACCGATCCGCTCATCGTGATGTAAATGCCCGGCGCGGCCACTTGCGCCGTCGCGAACGCCATGCCCAGATTGAAACTTGCGTCGCTTTCCCCAAACCGAGCTGGGGATAGTGCGCCGACCAGCACCACCGTCTTGCCCGGAATGTCCGCCAGCAGCTTGGCCGTATCGGTCATCGTGTCGGTGCCATGGGTGATGATGACATGGTTTTCGGGCGCAGCCGCGACGCGGGCATAGATTAGCGCGCGGTCAGCGTCGTCCAGTTCCAAGCTGTCCTTGCGCGCGACTTCCTCAATGCGGAAGGGACGCTTGACCCGCGCCACGTCCAGCAATTTGGCCATCACCGTTTCGCCAACCTGATAATCGGATAGCGCATCGAAATAGATTTTGTCGATCGTGCCGCCGGTGGTCAGGATCAGAATTGGCGTGTCGGGGGACAGCATGGCAAATCTCCGTATGAAAGCAGCGGCGGGGGCGCTTTACGCGCCGCGCGCCATCGCGTCGCCCCGGTCGCGGGCGGCGGTCAGCGTGTCGGTTAACAGCGCGACCAGACGGTCGTCGGCGTCGAGGATATTCATCCCCTCGCGCGTCATGCCGCCCGGACTGGCGACGCGATCGGCCAAAACGCCGGGCGCTGCATCAGCGCGCGAGGCCATATTCGCCGAACCCTGCACCGTCGCCAGCGCCATGCGCGCAGCCTGATCGGCGGGGACGCCCAGCGCCTCGCCCGCACGAGCCAGAGCGTCGATGAAGCGGAACAGGAAAGCCGGACCGCAACCCGACAGCGCCGTCACCTGATTGAACAGATCCTCGCTGGCGATCCATTCGGCCAGCCCCAAAGGCTGAATGAGCGCGTCGATCGCAGCTCTAGCGTCCGGCGTGGTGGCATCATCGGCGAACAGCGCCGTAACCCCCTCGCCCAGTCCGACCGGCAGGTTGGGCATCGCGCGCACCATGTCGCGCACGCCCGGAAAACGCGCGCGCAGATCAGCCAGCGGCGTTCCTGCAAGGATCGAGACGATAGTCATGTCCGCTGTGCAAAGTGGCGTAAGCTGCGCCGCGACGTCGGCCAGTTGATAAGGCTTCATTCCCAGCAGGATCGTCGTCCCGGCTGGCAGCGAAGCTGGATAATCCGTCACCACGGCCACCCCATCGGCGACTGCCCGCCCACTGGGCCGCAGCACGGTGACGCGCGCGGGATCGAGGCCGCAATCGAGCCAGCGGCGCAGCATCTGCCCCGCCATATTGCCGCAACCAACGAGAAAAAGATGATCGGGCCAGGCGATAGTCATGACCGATCTCAGGCTTCGCCGCGCGTTTCGATCAGGCTGGCGGAGATCGCCTCGCTTGGGCTTTTGCCACCCCACAGGACAAACTGGAACACCGGGTAAAAGCGTTCGCACTCGTCCAGCGCGGTTTCCACCAGCAACTGCGCCTGATCGAGCGTCAATGTGCCGCCCGCACCCAGCAGCGCGCCGTGGCGGAACAGGATGATGCCGCTCGACGACCATAGTTCGAAATGGCCAAGCCATAGCTGTTCGTTAATCAGGCCCAGCGTTTCGTAGATGACACTGCGCTTTTCATCCGTAACGCGGATGTCGGGCATGGCCAGCAGTTGCAATACCTGATCTTCGTCGCGCCAGATGCCACGCAGCTCATATTGCGCCCACGACCCCTGCGTGTTGGCGACGATCTCATCCTCGCCAACCTGCTCGAACGTCCATCCCTGCGCTTCGAACCAGGCCGCCAGCATGTCGATCGGCGCGGCTTCCTGACCGCCATGTTCAAATTCGTCGCTGTCCATCATCGGCGCCCTGTATCACCGCACAGGGCGAAAGGACAGACGCGATCAGCCGACAATATCGGGCTTTGGCTTGACGCTTTTGGTCACTGGCTCGCCAGTCCGGCCTTCCAGCGCGTCGATCCGGGCTTTGAGCAATTCGACTTCTTCGCGCGCGGCGGCGGCCAGAGCCTTTACCGTATCGAACTCCTCACGCGACACGAAATCCATGCCGCCGATCCATTCCTTCGCCCGTTCGCGCGCATTGGCTTCGAACTCGCGCGTGGCGCCTGCCACTGTGCCCGCCGCGCCGTTCACCAGCTTGGCCAGATCGTCAAAAAGGCGGTTCTCGCTTTGCATGTCTTTGGTCCTTTATGCGGCGCCACTTCCGGCGCCTGACGTTATATCTGGGTGCGCAGCGCTGGCGCGACAAGGGTGGATGCGCCCGGATTGAGCCGCCCGATCTCGTAATTGAGGAAGGTGGCGAACATAAGCCAGAGCAGATAGGGGATCAGCATCAGCCCCGCCACCCGCCGGATACGCCCAAACAGAAAGGCCGTGAGTGCCACGACAGGGATCAGCACGGCGATCAGCGCCAGCGCCTGTCCCACCTGATGCGCGCGAAAAAACAGCGGCGACCATGCGAGGTTGAGACCCAACTGCACCAGAAACAGCGCGATCGCCAGCCCCCGCCCGCGCGCGCCACGCGCATGCAGGATCATCGCAAAGGCCAGCGCCATCAGGATGTAAAGAATCGTCCAGGCGAAGCCGAACGCCCAGCCGGGTGGCATCAGCGCGGGTTTTTCCAGCGCGTCGAACCAGCGATTGCCAAAGCCGCTATTGGCGGCCTTTCCCGACAGGAAGCCCAACCCGACGATGACCGGCACCGTCACCAGCGCCCAACGCAGATAGGCAAGCCGCAGCTGGCCGGGGGACGCGATTTCGTTCATCGGCTATACTGCTCCACGACGCCTGTCATTCAGCGGGATCTGGCGAATCCTTGAGCGCCGAATCCAGCTTTCGACCCACGGTTTGCGGAGAAACGGTGCGCTTCGCAACACGCGAATAAAAGATCGGGATCAGGAACAGCGTGATGAGCGTCGCCAGGCTGACACCGAACACGATAACCACGCCGATCGAATGGCGCGCCGCCGCCCCCGCCCCGCCGCGCAGCACCAGCGGCACCGCGCCGATGACGGTCGCGATCGACGTCATGAGGATCGGGCGCAGACGGCGCGTGGCCGCTTCGCGAATGGCCTGCGCCACCTCCATCCCCTCGTCGCGCAACTGGTTGGCGAATTCGACGATCAGGATGCCGTTCTTGGCGGCCAGCCCCACGAGCATGACGATGCCGATCTGGCTGTAGAGGTTGATGGTGCCACCGGTCACGATCAGCCCCAGCACCCCGCCCGCCACCGCCAGCGGCACCGTGGCGATGATGACGCCAGGGTGGATGAAACTTTCAAACTGGGCCGCGAGCAACAGGAAAACGATGAGGATGGTCATGCCGAAAATCAGCCAGATCGACCCGCCCGTTTCCCGCAAAGACTGGCTTTCGCCGCGATAGCCGATGGCCAGAACTTCGGGCGACTGGCGCGCTTCATTTTCCAGAAACGCCAGCCCCTGCCCCAGCGACGTGCCCGGCGCGAGCGCTGCTGTCAGCGTAATCGCGCGCAGCTTGTTGTAGCGGTTGAGCTGACGTGGCCCCGCTACTTCGCGCAGCGTGACCAGCGCCGACAGCGGCACCAGCGCGCCCGTGCGGCTGCGCACCTGAATACGCTCCAGCCCCGCCTGCGTCTGGCGGCCTTCGCTTTCCGCCTGCACGACCACGCGATATTCCTCGCCGCGATCGACATAGGTGGTCACGCGCCGCGACCCCAGCAGGCTTTGCAACGCCTGGCTGATGTCGTTGACCGAAACGCCCAGATCGCCTGCACGCGCCAGATTCGTTTCGATCCGCATCTGCGGCTTGGTTTCCTTATAATCGCTGTCCACGTTGATGAGGCCGGGATAGTCGGCCGCCGCCGCCATAATCCGATCGCGCGCGGCGACCAGCCCTTCATAGGTGGACCCCGCCAGCACGATATTGACCGGCAGGCCGCGTCCACGGCCCAGCCCCGACCGGGGCGCCGCATTGCCACGCACGCCGGGCTGGTTGGCGATCACCTTGTTGACGATGGTCGCAACTTCCGCCGTGGTGATGGTCCGGTCTTCCCATGGCCGCAGGAAGGCGATGACGTTGCCGCTATTGAAATCGTCGGTGGTGCCAAAACCAGCCGGTGCGCGCACGACCAGATTCTGGAGCGTGCCATCCTTGCGCAGAAAGGTCAGGTCGTCCTCGATCTTCTGCATATAGGCCAGCATCCGGTCGAACCCGGTGCCTTCGGGCGCGCTGACCTGCGCCTCCACTACGCCGGTATCTTCCGCCGGGGCCAATTCGTTGGGCAACAGGGTGAAGCAGAAACCGGCGATGCCCAAAAACAGCAATACACCCAGCAGCGGGATCAACGGCTTGCGCAGCACATGGTCAAGCCAGCGGGTATAGCCGCGCTCCAACCGCTGAAACTGACTATCGACCCAGCGCGCCAGCCGCCCGCGCTCCGCATTGTTGAGCAGCTTGGAACAGAGCATCGGTGCCAGGCTGAGCGAAATAAAGCCGGAAAAGGCAATCGCGGCAATCATTGCGACGGCCAGTTCGCGGAACAGCAGCCCCGTCTGCCCGGCCAGAAACATGACCGGCACGAACACCGCACACACCACCAATGTCGTGGAAATGATCGCAAAGCCGACCTGCCGCGTGCCCAGATAGGATGCAACGAGCGGGTCTTCCCCCTGTTCGATCCGGTGATAGACATTTTCCAGCACGACGATCGCGTCATCGACGACCAGACCGATGGCCAGGACAAAGGCCAGCAGCGTCAGCAGGTTGATCGACAGGCCCAGCAACCACATCACCGCGCAGGTCGCCAGCAGGCAGATCGGCACCGTGATCGCGGGGATGATCGTCGCCCGCACCGATCCCAGAAACAGGAAAATGACCAGAATGACGAGCAGCGCCGCTTCGATCAGCGTGTCGTACACATTGTCAATCGCCCGTTCGATGAACAGCGATTCGTCCGTACCCACCGCAACCCGCATCCCCTGCGGCAACGTGGGTTCCAGCTCCTTGATCAGCGCCTTGGCCTTCTGCGCGACGTCCAGCGTGTTCGCGCCAGACTGACGAATGATGCCAAGGCCGATAGCGGTGCCGCCGTTGGACCGGAAACTGCTATAGGGATTTTCCGCCCCCTCCTCGATCCGCGCGACATCGCCGAGCGTCACCTGATAGCCATCGGTGCCGCGCCCCACGACCAGCCGGGCAAACTGATCGGGCGTTGCAAAGGGCCGCTCGACGCGCAGGGTCTGGTTCTGATCCTTCGATTCGAACCGGCCGGCAGGCAGTTCGACATTCTGGGTGCGCAGCGCCGCTTCGACATCGGCAGGGGTCAGGCCGAACGCGGCCAGCTTTTCCGCATTGAACCAGATGCGGGTCGATGGCCGCGCTTCGCCGCTGATATTGGCGCGGGCGACGCCGTCGATCGCCGCAAAACGATCGACAACGTTCCGATCCAGATAGTCGCTGATGCGGATAGACGACCAGCCGGGACGGGAAAAGGACAGGAAGAGGATGGCGCGCGCGTCCGAATCCACCTTGCGGATTTCGGGCGCCAGCGCGTCTTCCGGCAAATCCTCCACCACAGACCCCACCCGGTCGCGCACGTCGTTGGCGGCGGTATCGATGTCGCGCGAAGGGTCGAACTCTATGTTGATGTTCGACGCGCCGTCCTGCGACGTGGAGGTAATCGTCTGGATGCCCTGCACGCCCGCGACCGCATCTTCGATCAACTGGGTGATGCGGGTTTCCACGACCGATGCAGCGGCACCCGTATAGGCGGTTTCGACCGACACGATCGGCGGATCGGTATCGGGATATTCCCGGACGGACAGGCTCATATAGCCGACCACGCCGATGATGCAGAGCAACACCGCAATGACCGTGGCGAATACCGGGCGACGAACGGACAGGTCGGATAACTGCATCTGTCTGGCCTCAGCCCGCTTTATTGGACGGGGGCGGCGTCTTGTCGCCTGCCAGACGCACCGTCACGCCGTCAGACAGTTTGACGACGCCTTCAGTCACGACTTGCTGCCCGGCCTTCAGGCCGCTGGTGATTTCGACCAGACCGTTCTGGCGAATGCCGGTGCCCACCTTCACCCGCTTCACCTTGCGCCCCTCCAGCAGATAGGCGTAGCGATCGTCGCCATCGCCCACGACCGCAAGTTCGGGCAAAGCGAGCGACTGACGCTGGCGCGCGGTGATGCTGACCGTCAGCAACATGCCCGGTTTCAACGCGCGATCCGCGTTGGGCAGGATGGCGCGCACGCGCACTGCGCGGGTGCTGGGGTCGATCACCGGGTCGATCGTGGCGATGGTGCCATTGAACGGCCGGTCGGGCCAGGCGGCGGATCGGGCGCTGATCGCCTGCCCTTCCCGGATCAACGACAACTGGGTTTCGGGAATGGTGAAGTCCAGCTTGATCGGCGCGATATCGCTGACCGTGGCGATGGCGGTGCCCGCCGTGACGATCGCGCCCGTCGATATGGTGCGCAGGCTGGCCCATCCGGCAAAGGGTGCGCGAATCACCCGGTCGGCAATGGATGCCCGCGCCTGATCGGCATTGGCGCGCGCCGCATTTGACAGCGCCAGTTGCTGATCGAGCGAAGCAGCGGTGGCAAAGCCGCGCGTCTTGAGCGACTGAATACGATCGAGCTGCTGCTTGGCCTGCAACGCCTGCGCCTGCGCCGCGGCCAGTTCGGCCTGTTCGGTCGCGATCGCCATCGTCGCGATCACCTGCCCTTTTTTGACATAACCGCCGTCGGTAAAGTTGATCGACGTGATCCGCTCCGTCACCGGGGCGGACAGGACGACCTGCTCATTGGCCACTGCCGTCCCGACGGCCTCGACCGCATCTGTAAAGGTCGTCGCCCTGATCGGGGCGACTTCGACCAACGCGACGGACCGCGCTCTGGGCGCTTTTTCGTCGCTGCATCCGGCGAGACAAAGGGCGGTGAGAAGGAGGGAATTAAAACAACGCATATCAGGGGGTTATCGAGCCTTTCAGGGCGACGCAACAGGGGCTTTGGTGTTAGGCAACGGTCTTGCCGGGAACAACGAACATCACCGCGTTATCCGCCAAGTCGCGCGTAGATCAGAAATTCGACGTTCCCCTGAGGACCAGTAATCGGACTTTGTGTCACGCCGATAACGGTCCAGCCCTGCGTTCCGATCCATGCGCTTGCTTTGTCGCACACACGCGCGTGGATTTCGGGATCGCGCACGACGCCGCCCTTGCCCACTTCCTCGCGCCCTGCCTCGAACTGCGGCTTGATCAGCGCGACCAGCGCCGCGCCGGGGCGGGCGAAGGTCAGCGGTCGCTCCAGCACCTTGGCCAGCGAAATGAAGCTGGCGTCGCATACGATGATGTCCACCGGCTCTACGATATGCGCATCGGTCAGGATGCGCGCGCTGGTCTGTTCATGCACCACGACGCGATCGTCGGAACGCAGTTTCCACGCCAGCTGGTTGGTGCCGCTGTCGACTGCATAGACCCGCGCCGCGCCATTGGTCAGCAGCACGTCGGTAAAGCCGCCGGTGGAACTGCCCACGTCGATCGCGACCGCGCCGGTCACGTCGATCGCATATTCTTTCAGGGCATGATCCAGCTTGATGCCGCCGCGCGACACCCATGGATGGTCGCGCCCGCGCACGTCCAGATCCGCATCGGGTGCGACCTGCTGACCCGCCTTCTCGATCTTCTTCTCGCCCAGAAACACCAGCCCCGCCAGGATCAGCGCCTGCGCGCGCGCGCGGCTTTCGACCAGCCCATTGTCCACCAGCAACTGATCGGCACGCACCTTCGCCATCAGCGCACCAGCGCTGTCAACGTCGCGGGCGACAGCAATTGCGGCAGGGTCTGCGCGCCCTTGCCGCCCGGCGCGTACCAGAGGTAGAGCGGCACGCCCGACCGCCCCTGCGCCTCCAGAAAGCGGGTGATCGCCGGATCGGCATTGGTCCAGTCGCCGATCATCACCGTGACGCCGCCTTTGTCGAAAGCGTCGCGCGTTTCCGCCCGGTCGATCGCAGCGGCCTCGTTCGCCTTGCAGGTCAGGCACCAGTCGGCGGTGAAGTAGAGGAACACCGGCTTGTTCGCTGCGCGCAACGACGCCAGCCGCGCTGCGTCGAACGGCACGCTATTGCCGTTTTCCGTAGCCGCAGCAGGCGCACGATCCGGCAGCAACATCGCCGCCCCCCCCGCCAGCGCGATGGCGGCAACCCCGACGATCAGCCCACCGCCGCGCCCGCTGCGCTGCCGACCGCCCAGCCACCACAGCAGCAGCGCCACGCCCAAAGCCGCGCCGATACCGATGGTCATGCCCGACACGCCCCGCTGCTGCCCCAGCAGCCAGGCAAGGCCGAGCGCGGTCAGGAACATCGGCAGCGCCAATATGCGTTGCAGCCGCGTCATCCACGCCCCCGGCTTGGGCAACCGGCGACGCAGCGCAGGCACGAAAGCCAGCAGCAGAAACGGCAGCGCCAGCCCCAGCCCCAGCCCGGCGAACACCGCCAGCGCAGCGGCCAGAGGCAGCAGCAGCGCCGCCCCCATCGCCGCCGCCATGAACGGCCCGGTGCAGGGCGTCGCGACGAACGCGACCAGCGCCCCGGTCCAGAATGCTCCGGCCAGCCCGCCCTTGCCCGCCAGCCTATCGCCGCCGCCCACGGCGTTCAGATCGAACAACCCCGCCAGATTGAAGGCGATGGCCGTCACCAGCAGCAGCAGCGCCAATATGATGCGCGGATCCTGCAACTGAAACGCCCATCCCGCCGCCGTTCCCGCCGCCCGCAACGCGATCAGCGCGCCGCCCAGCGCCAGACAGGTCGCGATGACTCCCGCCGTATAGGCCAGCGCTTCGCGCCGCACGATCCGCTCGTCGCCCCCGGCCTTGGCCAGCTTCATGACTTTGAGGCCCAAAATCGGAAAGACGCAGGGCATGATGTTGAGCAGCAACCCGCCCAGCAATGCGCCGCCCAGCGCGATCAGGATCGCCCTCGCCTGCCCGCCACTTGGGGGAGCCTCCACTACGCCGGGCGCGCCGGTCAGCAGGAATCCGACATGATCGCCCGTCCGCAATACCGCCTGCACCTGACCGCCCCTGCCGCCCTCGCCCGCATCCGTTTCGATCAGCAGCCGGTCGCCGTTGCGCGTCACTTTCTGCGGCGCAGCATAGCGGACCAGCCCTTCGGCCAGCGGAAACAGATGCACGTCGCGCACCTGCGCATCGGCCGGGAACGGCACCGACAGGCGCAGCTTGCCATCGACCAGCGCATAGGTCGCCTGACTGCCCAGCGGTCGGGGCAGATGCGTGCGCCACCCATCGAATTGCGCGCGATCGGCGGGCGCGACCGTGCCGGACCCGGCAACCAGATCGACCGCCATCTCGCCGCTTTCGGGCACGCACACCTTGTCCGTGCAGGCCAGCCATTGCGCCTTCACCCGCACCGGCAGGCGCGTGCCGGGCGCAACGTCGGCGGCGACCTTCAGCGACGCCAGAACCGCATATGGCCCCTCATAGACATGGTTCATCAGGCCCGAAATCAGCAGCGTTTCGGGCACCGGATAGCGCAATGGCCCAACGCTCACCCCCTTGGGCAGCGTCCATTCCACCGTCATGCCCAGCCCAGCGTCGCCGGGATTTTCCCAATAGCCGTGCCACCCCTTTTGCGGCGTCATGGCAAAGGCGATGGTCGTGCCGTCGCCCGGCGCGGGCTGCGCGCCTTCCGCCACCAGCTTGGCCGCGATATGCGACGGGCCACCACCGAACGCACCCGCTCCTACTCCTTGGGCAAAAGCGGAAGGAATCGCCGCCAGCATAGCCAGCGTCATCAATATGACTTGAAAAATCCGCATCGGGCCTCTGGTCGGGTGAGTGTGTCGGGGCTAGGTCTCCCTGCATCGCCCGTCAAGGCATGAGAAGGTTTCGCAGATGTTCCGTAAATTCGCCGCCGCCCTGTTAATCGCCACCGCGATGCCCGTGATGGCGCAGGCGCCCGTAGCCGCGCCGGCTCCGGTCGCAGCCCCGACGACCCGCCCCAAACTGATCGTCGCCATATCGGTGGACCAGTTTTCCGCCGACCTGTTCAGCGAATATCGGCAATATTATACCGGCGGCCTCAAGCGGCTGACGCAGGGCGCCGTGTTCCCGCGCGGCTATCAAAGCCATGCGGCGACCGAAACCTGCCCCGGCCACAGCACCATCCTGACCGGCAGCCGCCCGTCGCGCACCGGCATCATCGCCAATAGCTGGTTCGACCTGTCCACGCCCCGCGCCGAAAAGGCCGTCTATTGCGCGGAGGATGAGAGCAGGCCCGGCACCGACAGCGATCATTATGAAGCATCCCCCGTCCATCTGCGCGTGCCGACGCTGGGCGGGCGGATGAAGCTGGCCAACCCCGCCACGCGCGTCGTGTCCGTCGCGGGCAAGGATCGCGCGGCGATCATGATGGGCGGCCCGACCGCCGATCAGGTCTGGTGGCTGGGCGGACCGCAGGGCTATGTCAGCTATAAAGGCGTGGCGACCCCGCCGCTGGTGGCCAAGGTCAACGCGGTGCTGGCGGATCGTCTGGCCCAGCCCAACCCAGGCTTTGAACTGCCGCCCCAATGCGTGGGCAAGGATTTCCCGGTACAGGCAGGCAACCGCACCGTCGGCACCGGGCGCTTCATGCGCGCGGCGGGCGATTATAAAGGCTTCCGCATCTCGCCCGAACAGGATGCGATGACGCTGGCCTTCGCCGCCGCCGCGATCGAGACCATGGGTCTGGGCAAGCAGGCCCAGACCGACATCATCTCCATCGGCCTGTCCGCCACCGACTATGTCGGCCACACCTATGGCACCGAAGGCACCGAAAGCTGCATCCAGGTCGATCGCGTCGATCAGGAACTGGGCGCTTTCTTTGACAGGCTGGACCGCGACGGCATCGACTATGTCGTCATGCTGACCGCCGATCATGGCGGCCACGACCTGCCCGAACGCCATCGCCTGAACGCCATGCCGATGGAACAGCGCGTGGACAAGGCGCTGCTGCCCAAAGCGATCGCGGCGGCGGTCGCGGAAAAGACCGGCATTACCGGCAAGAAACTGATCTGGGGCGACGGACCGCAGGGCGACCTCTATTTCGACAAGAGCCTGACGCCCGCACAGCGCACCAAGGTCGAAACCGCAACCCTCGCCCTGTTGCGCGCAAACCCGCAGGTCGAAGCGGTGTTCACCAAAGCGCAGATCGCCGCCACCCCCTCCCCATCCGGCCCGCCCGAAAACTGGACCCTGATCCAGGAAGCCCGCGCGAGCTTCGATCCCCAGCGGTCGGGCGACTTGATGCTCCTGCTCAAGGCGCGCGTCATGTCGATCCCAGAAAACGCGGTGATGGGTTCGGTCGCCACCCATGGCAGCCCGTGGGACACCGACCGCCGCGTGCCCATCCTGTTCTGGCGCAAAGGCATGCGCGGCTTCGAACAGCCGCTGGGCGTGGAAACCGTCGATATCATGCCAAGCCTCGCCGCGCTCATCGGCCTGCCCGTGAACAAGAGCGAGATCGACGGCCGCTGTCTGGATCTGATCGCGGGGGATGGCGATAGCTGCGTGCGGTAAAAAAGATCCTCCCCTGCAAGGGGAGGTGGCTGGCCGCAGGCCAGACGGAGGGGTGTCACCGTCTGATGAGAGGGCGACACCCCTCAAATATTCTCACCCACCCCATCGGTGCCGTCCAGCATCGCGTGAACCCGATGCGGCGCGGTCACTTCGACGCGGCTGGTCACTTCATACTGCGCCTTGGCCTGCCGCACGTTGGAATCGGCGGGCACGCTGCCGGTCAGCCATACATTGCCGCCGATCACTGACCGGCTGCCCACGATGATCCGCCCCAGCACCGTCGCCCCGGCATAGATGACCACGTCATCCTCGATGATCGGATGGCGTGGCAGCGCCTTTTCCAGCGCGCCCTTCTCATCCGCCGGAAAGCTGCGCGCGCCCAGCGTCACGCCCTGATACAGGCGCACGCGCTGGCCCACGATCGCGGTTTCGCCGATGACGACCCCGGTGCCATGGTCGATGAAGAAGCTGGGGCCGATGGTCGCGCCGGGATGGATGTCGATCCCCGTCTTGCCGTGGGCGATTTCGGACATGATCCGCGCCACCAGCGGCGCGCCCAGCCGATGCAGCCGATGCGCCAGACGATGATGGATGATCGCCAGCATGGATGGGTAGCAGATCAGCACCTCGTCCACGCTGCGCGCTGCCGGATCGCCCAGAAACGCGGCCTCCACATCGGTGTCGAGCAGCACGCGCAACTCCGGCAGGCTTTGGGCGAACCCGGCGATGATCCGCGCCGCTTGCCCATCGACCTGCGTGATCGGCGCGCCTTTCAATGCATAGATCAGCTCCAGCCGGATCTGCCCATACAGCCGCGACAGCACGGTCTGCAGCGTTTCGGCAACGAACGCATCCTCATTATGCAGCCGCACGAAATCGGGGCCAAGGCGAAGCGGAAACAGCGCACCGCACAGCGCCTGCATGATCTTGGTGAGGTTGGCGCGCGACGGGAAACCCTCTGCCCCATATTCGGCATGATGCTGCTGCTCGCGCCGCCAGTGCGTGCGCGCGGCGCTCAGGTCAGCGACCAATTGATCGATGTCCCAATATCCGCCGCTATCCTGTTCGTCCGCCATCATCGCTGCCTCGTTCCATATCTGGCGCAGGCGTAACCCGTGCGCCGGGCAGCGGGATAATGAGTTTTGCTTGCAGGCCTGACATTTCTGGTTGGCGAAAGACCCTAAATTGTCGCAACCGGCCGATCGGGATAGAGGCAGATTTCCGCGCGCAGCCCGCCACCGGGCCGGTTGATCAGGATGAATTGCCCACGCTCCAGCGCGACCGCCTTCTCGACGATGGCCAGCCCCAGACCCAGCCCCCCGGTATTGCGTTGCCGCGCCGTATCCAGCCGGGCGAAAGGCTTGAGCACCATCTCCATTTGATCGCGCGGGATGCCGGGACCATCATCATCGACCCGGATCAGCACCTCGGCGCCCGCACGCAGCAATGTCACCCGCGCGCGCTGCCCATAATGCAGCGCATTTTCAATCAAGTTGCGGATCGCCCGGCGCAGCGGCAGTGAATGGATCGCCATTTCCAGATGATCCGGCCCCTCATATTCGACATCCTGCCCATGGTCCTGAAACGCATCGACGATCGTGGCGATCGTCACGGCCAGATCGGTGCGCACCGCTGGTTCGGGGTTCTTCTCACCGCCCAGAAACGCCAGCAGCGATTCGATCATCGCGCCCATTTCGTCCAGATCGCCGCCCATCGCGTCACGCGTCTCGTCGTCCGGTACAGCTTCCAGCCGCAACTGCAACCGGGCGAGCGGCGTGCGCATGTCATGCCCCACCGCCGCCAGCGTTTCCGTCCGTTCGTCAATCAGACGGTGGATGCGCGTCTGCATCACGTTGAACGCACGGATCAGGTTACGCACGTCATTGGTGCCAGCTTCGGGCAGGATCACTTGCGTCCCCAGCCCGATGCGCTCGGTCGCCCGCGTCAGGTCGCGCAAGGGCGCCAACGTCCGCCGGATGAGCAGGCCGCCCACGATCAGCACCGCCAGCACCGGGATCAGCGCCAATCCCATCCGCCCGATGGTGAAGGCCCATTTGCCGCCGCTATGGTGCATCCCGAAATAGAGCCAGCTGCCATCGGGCAACTGCAACCCGCCGTTGATGATGGAATGGCGGCCGGGCGACGCCAGCCGCAGCCACAGATGCGACTGCTCCAGACTGGGTTCCCATGTCACGATCTGCCGTCGCATCCTTTCCAGTTCGGGCGACAGCGATGGCGGCGGCGGCGCCGCGCGCGACCAGTGGACGTCATATCGATCGGTCGTCAATTGCGTGCCGAGCGCCTGCCGGTCGTCGATCGGCTGTTCGGCCAGCAGCTTGCGCGCGATGATCAGATGTTCGGCCAGGCGGCGCGCTTCGTCATCCTGCAACGACAGTTGGCTGGCCCGTTCGTAAATGAACGTGCCGACCGCAAATTCCAGCGTGACCGTCAGCAAAAGGATCGCAAAAATGCGGCCAACCAGCCCCAGCGATCCTTTCATATGCCGTTTCAAGCCCGGCTGACCTCCGCATTGAACATATAGCCGACGCCGCGCACGGTGGTGATCGGCGCGCCTTTCTCCTCGCTCGACAATTTGCGGCGCAGGCGGCTGACCAGCACGTCGATGCTGCGATCGCTGCTGTCACCCATGCGGGTACGCGACAGTTCGATCAGCCGTTCACGCGCGATGACGCGTTGCGGATGGCTCAGGAAACTGCCCAGCAGGTCGAACTCCGCGCCCGTCAGATCAACGATCGCGCCGGTGGGCGACCGCAATTCGCGGCGGGGGAAGTTCACGACCCAGCCATCGAAATGCGCTTCATTCTCGCGATGCTCATCCGGTCCGCGCTCCAGCCCCGCGCGGCGCAGGATGGCGCGAATCCGCGCGATCAGTTCGCGTGTGCCAAAAGGCTTGGGCAGATAATCGTCCGCGCCCAGCTCCAGCCCTACGATCCGGTCGGTCTCATTGCCCTTGGCACTGATGAAGATGATCGGCACGTCGCTCTTGCGCCGGATCTGGCGACACAGGTCGATGCCGTTGGTGCCCGGCAGCATGACGTCCAGCACGACCAGATCGACGGGACCAGCATCGAACGCGACCCACATTTCGGGACCGGACGAAGCGGGCCGCACCTGATAGCCATGTTCCTGCAAGGCACGCGCGGTCAGCGTGCGCAGCGGCGGATCGTCTTCGACCAGGATGATGGTGGGTGCGGTCATCGGCGTGACCATAGGCTCAATATCATGACGCTTGGGATAGGACCGCCGCTATCGGGGGTCAACCTCGCCGCGCGGCGCATGGGCGGCAAGCGCGGCATAGAAACAATTTGTCATGGTGCGCAGGCCGACACGCGGCCCTGCGAAAGGCGGGGCCACCCTGTTACAGGGCAGCCCCGACATTTATCGGATCAGAAAGCAGCGGTCACCGAGAATACGACCTGGCCGCTCGAAATCGACTTGCCATTGCCCTTGCTGTTTTCGAGAACCTCGAAAGCCCCCGCCAGATAGGCGCGGTCGGACTTGGAGATGTCTGTGTCGACATAGGCAACGCCTACCGTCAGCGGAGTCCCCGAAATGGCGACGTCAGCGCCGACCATCCAGTCGAGATATTTGCCGGTCGGCGCGATCGAGGTGCCACGAGGGCCAAGACCTGAGTTGCCGTCCGAATAGCCCAGATGCGCCTTCAGCGAGACAGGCGTATTGGGAACCGCACCGCTGATGTCACCCCAGATGTAGAGATTGTCGCCCTTAACACCCGGATTGAAGATCGTGCAGGCCGAATCGCTGCACACCTTGCCCAGCGCTTCCTGCTTGGGCGCATAAGCGACACCGAGCAGACCCTTGACGGGACCCATCGTGCTGGACAGCTTGACATAGGGTTCGACGAAGTCGGTGGTGTCGCCACCCGACGGATACATGTACCAGGTCGCGCCGACGTCCAGCGTCGCGCCGCCCAGCGGAATGGCATAGCCCGCGAACAAGTCGAGTTCCATGTTGGAACCGCCGAACCGGCCCCAGCCACCAAGGTTGGAACCCCAGGTGCCGACATAAACGCCGCTTTCATGCGTGGCAGTGATGCCGCCCTGAACAGCCATTCCCTTGTCGCTCTGAGATACGCCACGGAAACGATAGTCGGAAACCAAGCCAACGCTGCCGGTAACGGTCACGGGGCTGGTGGGTGCTTCCTGTGCGAAAGCGGGCACGCTGGACAACAGCGTAAGAGCGGCACAAGCGATTTTATACTTCATGAACATTCCCCTTTACGAAAGAATGTTCCGTCCTGCTTCCACTCTGACCCAAAAGTCTGTCGTTGCGCTTTCGGTGCCGGTGGACGCCCCCTGATTATGCGCAAGGCCCGCGAAGGCAAACCGGTTTTTGACGCACATGCGAAATGATCGAAATCGCTGTTGCATCAACGGCACGGTTTGTTGCTGAATTGTTTCTGAAATAGACGCGGCAACGCCGCTCCATCCCACAGGATGCAGCGGCGTCGCACATATCGTTACGGCATTGGTCGTCAGGCGACCAGTTCGCGCATCCGGCCCGTGGCTCCGAACAGTTCGACCGACGCGCCCGAACTACGGCGACGCTCCACCCATTCGCGCACCATTTCGGCGCAGGTATGGTCGATATGGCGCAGCCGCTCGACATTCAGGATGACGAGGCCGCTGGCAGGCAATTCTTCCAGCTTTGCCGACAGTTTGGGCAGGGTCAGGAATGTTGCAGTGCCGCTCAGATCGACCTCATGCGCATCGCCACGGATCTTATCGACCAGCTTCAACCGCAGGCGGCTGAAATGCGGGACCAGTTCGATCAGCGACAGGCCGATACCCACCAGCACGCCGGTCAGCAGATCGGTCGTTACGACACAGATCAGGGTCGCGGCCCACACGATCGCGGGCAGCGGGCCATAGCGGTGCAACAGATGGCGGACATGCGCGACGCTGACCAGACGAAATCCGGTGACGACCAATATGCCTGCCAGTGCAGCCATCGGGATTTCCCGCAGCAGCCAGGGCAGCAGCGCAACGAAGCCCAATATCCACACGCCATGCAGGATGGCCGACAGGCGCGTGGTCGCACCCGCCTGCACGTTGGCGGAACTGCGCACGATCACGCCAGTCATCGGCAGCGCGCCTGCAAAGCCGCAGAGCAGATTGCCGACGCCCTGCGCGCTCAGTTCCCGGTTATAATTGGTGCGCACGCCATCATGCATCCGATCGACGGCAGCGGCCGACAGCAGTGTCTCCGCGCTGGCGATGAAGGCGATGGCGATCGCGGTGGTGAAAATGGCGGGATTGACCAACTGCGCCAGCAGACCCTGTTCGGGCAGGCTGATCGCGGCGACGATCGATTCCGGCACCGCGACGCGCGCGACGGGCAGGCCCAGAATGAACGCCACCAGCGTGGCTGCGACGACGCCAACCAGCGCGCCGGGCACCTGCTTCATGGAAGCAGGGCGGAATTTTTCCCAACCCAGCATGGAGAATATGGTAATGAGACCGACCGTAAAGGCCGTGGCCGCATCCGCATTGGTCAGGCCGAAAATCTGGCCGGGCATGGCGATCAGGTTATGCAGGCCGCTCGACAGGGGCTTGTCATCGAACAGCACATGGAACTGGCCCACGACGATCAGCACGCCAATGCCCGCCAACATGCCATGCACGACGGCTGGCGAAATGGCGCGGAACCATCCGCCCACGCGGCAAAGGCCAGCCACGACCTGAATCGCGCCAGCCAGAATCAGGATGGGACCAAGGGCGGACAGCCCCTGTTCCCGCACGATTTCAAAGACGATGACGGCAAGGCCAGCGGCCGGGCCGCTGACTTGCAGCGGCGAACCGGCCAGCATACCCACGACGATGCCGCCGATGATGCCCGTGATCAGTCCCTTTTCCGGCGGCACACCGGACGCGATGGCAATGCCCATGCAGAGCGGCATCGCGACCAGAAAGACGACGATAGATGCCGTGAAGTCGCGGCCGATAACGCCGCCGGAAAGGGATTTGAACATGGTGTTTACTCCGCCGCTATGGCGTATTGGCCTTCGCCGGCGAGGCGACGGGCGTGGGGCAGCGCGATCGGCATGGGCTGGTCTTCACGCATCGGCAGGAAGCGGCCAGTCTCGCCATCAAGACCAAGCACCTGCCCGGCGTGAATATCGACATACCAGCCGTGCAGAGCGATATCGCCGGTCGCGATGCCCGATGCGACCGACGGATGGGTGCGCAGATGGGCCAGTTGGGCGACGACATTTTCCAGCGCCATGTTACGCAGCTTTTCCGCGTCGCTCAGGTCGTCCGTGTAGCTTTGGCGGCACACCTGCTGTGCGGCGCGGCTATGACGCAACCAGGCGGCGACGTTGGGCATCGACGTCAGGTCGGCCTCGGTGGACAGCGCCTTCATCGCGCCGCAATCGCTATGCCCGCATACGATGATGTCGCGCACGCCCAGCACCATGACGGCATATTCGACGGTGGACGTGACGCCGCCATTCTGCGTCGCATGTGGCGGGACGATGTTGCCCGCATTGCGGCATACGAACAGGTCGCCGGGGCGTGCCTGAACGATATGTTCCGGCACGATTCGCGAATCGGCGCAGGAAATCATCAGCGCCTTGGGGCTTTGCCCTTCGCTGGCCAGGCTGTTGTAAAGCGCGCTTTCGTTAGCAAATACCTGCTTTTCGAAATTGAATACGCGACCGAGGAGTTCATTCATGGGAAGTCCTTCCTAATTATTTTGCCAGTCAGGGGGCGGACCGGCTTATGATGAAGGATAGGGTCTGGCTTTTGCTGCGTCGCAGCGGGTTTGTTAAATAATGTGTCTGAGCCTCGAAAAGCGACCGCAGGGCGATGATGGCGGAGAAATGGCGGATTCCCGCGATTTTTGGCGCTGTTAGCGGCGTTCCACGATCGCGCCGAACATATATCCGATGCTGCGGATTGTAACGATGGGCGCGGCGCGATCGCCATGGCGCAACTTGCGCCGCAAACGACTGATCAGCACATCGATGCTCCGGTCGGAAGAAGGCGCGTCGCGCACCCCGGCCAGTTCCATCAGACGCAGCCGGGCAATCACGGTCTGGGGATGATCGACCAATACTGACAGCAGCGAAAACTCTGCCGCAGTCAGGTCCACTGGTTCGCCGACCGGATTGCGAATCTCCCGCCGACTGAAATCCATGACCCAGCCATCGAACAAAGCCTGTGCCTGACGCCGCAGACCCAGCGCGCGTTCTCCGCGCCCGCGACGCAGGACGGCACGCACCCGCGCGGCCAGTTCGCGCCCGGAATAGGGCTTGGCCATATAATCGTCCGCGCCCAGTTCCAGCCCGACGACCCGATCGACTTCGCTGCTGTTGGCGCTGACCAGAATGACCGGCACGTCGCTGACTTCGCGCACGTCGCGGCACAGGTCCATGCCATCGGCCCCGCGCAATGCCGCATCCAGCACGACGACGCCGACCGGCACGGTGCCCAGAGCCTGAAAAATATCATGGGCAGATGTGGCAGGCAGCACGCGAAAGCCGCCCTGCTCCAGCGACGCGCCTGCCGTCCGGCGCAAATCCGCCTGTGTTTCGGCGATCAGGACCAGTGGCGGGTTCATCGCTTGCCCCCGCCCCATTGCGTCAGCATGAAAGGGGGGGCGACGGACGCGACGCCCTGCGCAACGCTATCTTTCATGTCCGCATCTCCCACAAACCCAAACCGTACAGAACGTCCGGTCATGTCCGGGATTAGGGCGGATGAGTGTCTCTGAAATTTGCCGGACGTTACAAACTATTGCTACAGACCTTCATGCGGCCACATTCACTTTAGCAACAGGCCATCATGGGTATGGGCATGGGCGCATCGCGATCCTGCACGATATGGTCCAGTACGACCGACAGCCACAGCGCATCCGCCGCTGCATGATGGCGCATGGGATAGGCGCGGTCGGCCCTTGCCACAGCCTGGGCGATGCGATCCTCGCTCGCCCGGCATTCTTCCAGAATGAGCGCGACATGGTCGATCGCACAGGGGGCGGGTCGTCCCGCCGCAGCCGCCAGCGTGTCGAGCCAAACCTGATCGAGGGTGCTGTCGGCCACCACTCGATGCCCGGCAATCGCATGACCCAGTTCCGTCAACACCTGCTCGACCGGCAGTCCGTCCCGCTCGATCCGCGCGCGACTCAGCCCATGCAGCGCCTCCGCATGGCTCCTCCAGTCCCAGTCGGACCAGTGGGCGCTTGGACGGATCAGCCAGCTTCGCGATATCCCGCCGCTCGCCACGCCGACCTCGATGGGAAAGGACCGGCCATGGCGTGGCAGGCAGGACGCCTCGAAATCGATGGCGATGATGGTCAAGATACAGGCTCCGCTTTCACGCGACGCCGACGGACCAGCCGCCTGCGCTTCGTCCCGCCCCCTTCGACCGATACTATGTCAGCTTGAAGTCATGGGCAGACGCTTGGCGCGAAAATCATGCCAACGGTGCGGCACGGCCGACGAACGGCACACGCCCCTACACTTCTGCTTGAGCATCACGCCAAAAAATGGGAACCGGTATTCGGGCGCAAAGCGTTCCTGCTTCCGCCTCCCTTCCCTGCCCTTCGCCCGGACCAGTTCATGACCGTCGTCGCCGCCTATCTCTACCGCAACGGCATCCGCGTGCGGGCCGTGTCCATCGATGAAAAGATCGACTGCGCCCACGACAAGTCCGAATTCGTCTGGATCGGCGTCGCCGACCCGACCCCCGACGAAATGCGCAATCTGCAACAAACCTACGACCTTCACCCGCTGGCGGTCGAGGATGCGATCAACGCGAAACAGTTGCCCAAGGTCGATATCTATGGCGATCAACTGTTCGTCGTCGCCCGCACGGCCCATGTCGATGACGGCAGCATCTGTTACGGCGAAACCGCGATCTTCGTGGGCCACAGTCATATCATCAGCGTGCGCCACGGGTCGGCCCGCGCCCATCTGGAACTGCGCCACGATCTGGAGGCGGTTCCGTCCCGGCTGGCGCAGGGGGTGGACTATGTGCTGCACGCCATCCTCGATTTCATCGTCGATGGATATCTGCCGATCATCGAGGGGATCGAAGAAGAAGTGCTGGCGATGGAGCAGCACACGATCGACGATTTCCTGGGTCGCGACGAAATCATCCGCATCTTCAATCTGCGACGTCAGCTTTTGCGCTTCCGCCGCATCCTGACCCCGATGTTCGAGGTTGCGACCAAATTCGTGAAGCTGGACCTGCCCTGCATCGATGCGGAGGCCCGCGCCTATTTCAACGACGTGCGCGACCATGTGCGCCGGGTCCAGACGATGGTCGAGGATCTGCGCGAAGTGCTGACGTCGGTATTCGAATTTAGCAACCTGCTGGAACAGCAGCGCACTGGCGCGATTACCCGCCAACTGGCCGCCTGGGCCGCGATTCTGGCCGTGCCCACCGCCATCGCGGGGATTTACGGCATGAATTTCCAGAACATGCCCGAACTGCGTACCCAATATGGCTATTTCATCGTGCTAGGCGTCATCGCCACGGCCTGCACCGCACTTTACGTCCGTTTCCGCAGGGTCAACTGGCTGTAGGGACGCCCTCCCGGATCCTGCGTTGCCCCTTTCAATCGCCGACCAGCGGATATTCGGTGGCCTAAGCACGTTTTATCTGCGAGCCTTCCCATGATGAACGAACAGGATCGGGAGATCGGGACATGAGCGAAAAGAGCGACCAGAAAAAACTACATTATGAACTGACCAATGTCGGCCTGCGCGCGCAGGCTACCGCTGTGGGTCTATTGCAGCTTTGCAGCGAATTGCGCCGGGCCGGCGTCCTGGACGAAGGCGCGATCAGCCGGATCAAGGATGCCATCGCGGATGAAATCGTCGTCTGCGCGCCAAGGCCAGTGGCCGGGCGCGATTATCGTCAGGAAGTGCGCACGCGCCTCAATCACCTTTTTGCCGGCGATCAAAAGCTGGGACCGGCGGACGAAATGTTGTTTGCGCCACCCCCGGAAGATTAATCAGTCACAGGCGCGGCGGCCCGACGAACCGCCCGCCCGGCCCGTCGCCCTCAATAGGCTTTCTTGTGAACCACCACAGTCAGGGTGCGGACCAGGATGGTGATGTCCTTCATCAACGACCAGTCGGCGACATATTCCAGATCGGACAGCAATCGCTGCATCAGATCGTCGCGATGGTCGGTCGCGCCGCGAAAACCGCGCACCTGCGCCAGTCCGGTAATCCCCGGCTTGATCGCATGGCGCAGCCAGTAGCGCTTGTCGACATGCCAGAACAGCTCGTCGCCCGCCAATGAACCCAGTGCATGGGGGCGCGGGCCGACCAAACTCATATCGCCTTCCAGCACGTTGAAAAGCTGCGGCAATTCGTCCAGGCTGGTCCGGCGAATGATCCGCCCTACCGACGTGATGCGATCATCATCCATTGATGCGGAGCGCGCGCCCGCATTATCGGTCGTTTCCGTCCGCATGCTGCGGAATTTATAGACATGAAACAGCCGATTGCCGCGCCCCATGCGTGGCTGCTTGAACAGGACAGGACCGGGACTGGTCAGCTTGATCGCGATCGCCACGATCAGCAGCACGGGCGCGAGCGCAATGATCGCAGGCACCGTGATCGACAGGTCGAAGCTGCGCTTGAGCAATCGGCTGCGAATGTCGAGCGGGCCGGTCGATACCGGCACCCCGACCAGACTGGTCCCGTCCGATGCGTCAAGCTGGCCGATCGCATGGAGTTCGGGCAGCAGCAGTTCGCCGTTGCAGCCGATCCCTTTCAGATAAAGCGACCAGTTGCCCCGTCGCTCGGGGGCCGACGACACCAGCACGCGATCCGCGCCGAACAGCAGGCTGGAAATTTTGTGCAGCGCGTGGGGGTCATCCGGGTCGGGCGTCACACCATGGTCCGCGACGTCGATCACATGGAAACCCGCTGGCGCGACGATCGGTTCGCCGTCGATCACCAATACCCGCCGCATGAAACGCGTATCCAGATGCACGCGGATGAAGCGGACCATCGCCAGCCGTTCCACGATCAACAGGACACCCGCCACCGCAGCGCCCAGAAACAGGAACATGCGTGAAAGGTTCGTCGCTTCCTTGATCGCGAACGCCGCCAATATGTTGAACGCCAGCGCCAACGCCAATGACGTCAGCACCCGCTGGATGCCAATGCGCGACGCCACGCCCCCATGTGAATAGGCGTCAGCATAAATGGAGATGACGAGGAATACGGGCAGCAGGGTCAGCAAAGCGGTGGTATCGAGACCAACCCGGATAGCGCCATGGCGGATCATGCCGGCCACGATGAAACCAAGCAGGATGGCCAACAGGTCAAAACCCATCTGCGCGAAATAAATGACGACACGGACAGTCTGGGTCGTCATCGGACGACCGTGTGAAGCACGTTCAGCCTTGGCTGGAACACCCAATTGCGCCGTCAATCGTCAACCCCTAGCACCCGGTTTCATCGAGATACGACCTTTGGCCAATATCCCTTACAGGGCCGCCGACAACATCAGGGTTCAAAAGTCACCCCGCCGCTGCCTATAGCGCTGCTCAACTAACAAAATCCGATTGCCGGGCAAAGTGCAATATTGCCCTAAGACGTCAACTATGTGCTTTTAAGCGACGATCCGGCCTAATCTTGGTCCAGTCTGTGCTTAAAAGACGAAGAGCGCGCAGATCCCAAGGATCAGGCCAGCTGCCAAAGACGCATATCCTGCCATACGCGAAGCCCAGTGAATCAAAGGCTCAGCCGCATGGGTCTGCTCGATCGAATAGAAGGCAGGACCGGTATTCTGGTAGCTTGGACTTGGATAGCCCGACATCTTTGAACATCCTCTCATTATGTAATATTATGTCTTATTAAAACGAGCCTAGCATAGTTTTGTTTCATAGTGGCACGGTTTTTTCGCCCATGAAAAAAATTAATCGCCTGCAAAATTTGCCGGTTATCGTGTTGTATTAGCTATATTTTATTTTCAACCCGTAGCATCGCTGCCAAAATTTCGGCATTATGTGCCGCGTTCTGCCGCGCTTTTGATCTGCGAAGATACACGGTTCGTCGGCCAGCAGCGGATCAGTCATAATATATTCATCGAACCTCGAACCGCTGCCGCAAAATACTATGTGTTGCGCTCTTTGACGTGAGCAGGAATGGTATCATTTATCATTGGGAGACAGGCGTGTCCGTAACAGTCGGCATCAAGGCATTGAACGAAGGTCGCAATATCGCGCGCACATTAAGCAGCGCGGTGGCCGCCGTCGCGCCGATGGGTGGCACGGTGATCCTGGCCGACAGCGGGTCGATCGACGACACGGTCGCGATCGCACAGACCTTTCCCGTGCGCATCGTGCAACTGGCCAATCCTGCCGAACGCTGCTGCGGCGCAGGCGCGCAACTGGCCTTTCAGCATGCCGATGGGGATTATTTCTACATCCTCGACGGCGACATGGTGCTGCACCCCGATTTTCTGAAAGCGGGCATCGCCTATCTGGAGGCGCATCCGCAATGCGCGGCGGTCGGCGGCATCGTCAACGAACGCAATGTCGATAATGAAGAGTTCCAGATTCGCGCCAAGGCAGTCCGCGACGACGGACACTGGTCGCCCGGCGCGGTGGATCGGCTCGACTGCGGCGGGCTGTATCGCATGGCGGCCCTGCGTCAGGTCGGCTATTTCGCCGATCGCAACCTGCACGCGTTCGAGGAATTTGACCTCGCTGCGCGCCTCCGCAGCCGGGGCTGGCAGATGGCCCGCATCGATCATCCCGCCGTCGATCATTTCGGCCACACGACCGGCGGCTACAGTCTGCTGATGAAGCGGTTCCGGTCGGGCTATGCCGGTGCGCCGGGCGAAGTGCTGCGCGGCGCGATCGGCCACGCACATCTGTCCACCGTTCTGACCAGCCTTGGCCATGTGCGCAACGGATTTGCCGTCATGCTCTGGTGGCTGGCGATCGTGGTGAGCCTGTTCACGCCAGCCCGCTGGCTGCTGCTCGCCATCCTGCTGCTGGGACCGCTGGCCCTGCTGTCGCTCCGTCGCGGCTCGCTGCGTCTGGGCATCTATTCGCTCGCATCCTGGAATGTCAGCGCGCTCGGCCTGCTGACCGGCCTGTTCCGTAAACGCACGTCACCCGATCAGCCACTCGGATCAATCGACCTGACGGCGAACCGATAAAGGCTCAGACTTCATAGTCCACCCTTCCGTTCAGAAAGAAGCCATCAGCCCACCATATCCAATATCCGCCGCGCCTGCACCCAATGGGGCCGGTCGATCATCCTGCCATCCAGTTTGAGCGCGCCAGCGCCCGGATGCGCCGCAAACGCCTCGACGACAGCCCGCGCATGGGCAATCTCTTCGTCCGTTGGCATGAACCCCGCATTGATAGCCTCCACCTGTCGCGGATGGATGGCCATCATGCCGGTAAAGCCATCGCGCCGCGCCCGCGCGATATAGGCGCACAGATCATGCCCCGGCTCGATCGTGGGAAACACCGTCTCGATCGCCGGGACGGCGCAGGCATGGGCCGCGAACAACGTCAGCGCGCGCACCATTTCATAAGGGGGCGTATAACGCCCATCCGCCTCCCGCGACGTCGATGCCCCGATCGCGGCGGGCAGATCTTCCGCCCCCCATGTGATCCCCGCCAGATGCCGGGCGACGGACCGATAACTGCCCAGTTCGAAAATGGCAGCAGGCGTTTCCGTCGCAATGGGCAGGATCGGCGGCACAGGCCGCCCGCCCGCCATGCGCAGCAACGCCTCGATCGACGCCGCGCCTTCCGCCTTGGGCAGCATCAATCCGTCCGGCCGCGCCTCCAGAGCCGCGTTCAGATCGTCCGCAATAGCCTCACCATCCAACGGATTGACCCGCACGAAAGCTGGCGTCGGTCTGTCCCCCGCCAGCCACTCCGCAATCGCCCCCCGTCCATAGGCTTTCCGCTCCGGCGCGACCGAATCCTCCAGATCCAATATGATCGCATCCGCCCCACTATCCACCGCCTTGGCAAAGCGTTCAGGCCGGTCGGCGGGCACGAACAGCAGCGAACGCAGCATCATGCCGGGCGTCGGTTGATGAGCGCGCTGCGCAGACATTGGCACACGATCTGGTCGCGCTGGTTGATGAGTTGATGGGCGAAGGTGACGATCCCCGCCCCCGGCCGCGACCGGCTCTCTTTCACCGCATCGACCTGCGTTTCCGCCCGCATCGTATCGCCGATGAATACCGGGTTGGGCATGATCAGCCTGTCATAGCCCAGATTGGCGACCAGCGTCCCCAATGTCGTATCCCCCACCGACAGCCCGACCATCAGCGCGAACGTAAAGGTGCCGTTGACGAGGATCTGGCCAAATTCGGACGCCCGCGCCGCCTCCGCATCGATATGCAATGGCTGCGGATTATGCGTCATCGTGGAAAACAGCAGATTGTCGGTTTCCGTGACGGTGCGGCGAATGTCATGGACGATCCGGTCGCCCACGGCCCAATCCTCGAACCAGCGCCCGGCCATTATTTGTCCTCCGGCGCGGCTTCGATTTTGACCAGAACATGGCCTTCGCTGACCTGTCCGCCTTCCACGACGTTCAGGTCGCGCACCACCCCGTCGAAGGGCGCGATCAGGCTATGCTCCATCTTCATCGCCTCCAGCGTAATCAGCTTCTGCCCCTTCGTCACCGCCTCACCCTCTGCCACGGCAACGGCGATGATCCGGCCGGGCATCGGCGAAATGATTGCACCATCCCCCGCCGCGCCGGCCCCGCCGCCCGCATGCCGCCAGCACGACAATTCCCACACCTGCCCGCCCTCGGCGATCAGTACGGACGACATTGCCTCGCGCACTTCGTCGTCCCCGCTCAGCATGACGGACACCGGCGCGCCATCCAGCAGGAACAGCGCGTCCCGCTTCGCCACCGCGTTCAATCGAAACCCCGCCATAGGCCCGGCAGGCGCCAGCACAGCCGCCGCATCCTCCATAGCCTCGACCGACGGGGCAGACGGCGGCAACAGGCCATCCCCCTCCCGCCCGATCAGCCCGGTATCCAGATTGGCCGCCACGAAATCGGGATGCTCCAGCAGCTTGACCAGAAAGCCCGCATTGGTCCGCACCGGCCACACCGCCGCATCCGCAAGACTACCCGCCAGCGATGCCCGCGCCGTGTCCCGATCCGCCCCATGCGCAATGACCTTGGCGATCATCGGGTCATAATAGGGCGAAATTGCCGCCCCCTGCTCCACGCCGGTATCGATGCGATAGGCATCGCCCAGATCGAATGTCTCCAGCATGCCCGTTGACGGCAGGAAACCCTTCGCCGGGTCTTCGGCATAAAGCCGCGCCTCCATCGCCCAGCCGTTGATAGCCAGTTCGTCCTGCCGCCTGGGCAACGCCTCGCCCGACGCGACCCGCAACTGCCATTCGACCAGATCCTGCCCGGTAATCTCCTCCGTCACGGGATGTTCGACCTGCAACCGCGTGTTCATTTCCATGAACCAGATGCGATCCGCGCGCAGCCCTTCGCTACCATCCGCAATGAACTCGATCGTCCCAGCGCCGACATAATCGACCGCCTTGGCGGCCCGCACCGCCGCTGCGCAGATCGCCTGCCGGGTTGCCTCGTCCATGCCGGGCGCAGGCGCTTCCTCGATCACCTTCTGGTGCCGCCGCTGCATCGAACAGTCGCGTTCGAACAGGTGGACGACATTGCCATGATGATCGCCAAATATCTGCACTTCGATATGGCGCGGGTTCGTCACCCATTTTTCCAGCAGCACATGGTCGTTGCCAAACGCGCTCAGCGCCTCGCGGCGGCAGGACGCCAGCGCATCGGCAAAGTCGGCCGCCGTCTCGACCTTGCGCATCCCCTTGCCGCCGCCACCGGCCACTGCCTTGATGAGCACCGGATAGCCGATCGCATCGGCCTCCCACGCCAGCCGCTCCGCGCCCTGATCCTCGCCCAGATAGCCGGGCGTCGTCGGCACGCCCGCCGCCTGCATCAGGCTCTTGGCCGCATCCTTCATGCCCATCGCGGTGATGGAGTCCGGGCCGGGACCGACCCAGATCAACCCCGCGTCCAGTACCGCCCGCGCAAAGGCGGCGTTCTCCGACAGGAAACCATAGCCCGGATGGATCGCCTCCGCCCCGCTTGTCCGCGCGGCGGCAATGATCCGCTCCCCCACCAGATAGCTGTCCCGCGCAGGCGACGGCCCGATATGCACCGATTCGTCCGCCTGCCGCACATGCAGCGCCTGCGCATCGGCATCGGAATAGACCGCGATAGTGCGAATACCCATCGCCCGCGCCGTGCGAATGATCCGACAGGCGATTTCGCCACGATTAGCGATGAGCAGAGACTTAAGCACCGACACCTCTCAAACCGTCATGCTGAACTTGTTTCAGCATCCATCGCGCAGCAAGGGCGGAAGCCCGATCGACGGCGCAAGGTCCACCCAATGAACATTCTCGCTCTCGATCAGGTTGATTTTCCACTGGCGATGCCAGCGCTTGAGCTGCTTTTCCCGCAGGATCGCGCCCTCCATATCGCCGAACATCTCGAACCGGACCAGACGATGAACTGCATAGAGACTGGTAAACCCCGGAACGCTGCCGGTGCGATGTTGGTAAAGGCGTGCAATCAGGTTGGACGTTACGCCAATATAGAGCGTACCATAGGGCGCGCTGCTGAGAATATAGACGCACGGTTGCTTTTCCATCGCGGGGCAGAGCGTGCCGCCAAATGGATGCTGAAACAAGTTCAGCATGACGAGGAATATAATCCACCCCCATCACATCCGAAACACGCCAAATTGCGCCCGATCCCCGATCGGCGCATTCAGCGTCGCGGCGAAGGCGAGGCCCAGCACGTCGCGCGTCTGTGCGGGGTCGATGACGCCATCGTCCCACAGGCGCGCCGTGGCGTAATAGGGGTTGCCCTCTTCCTCATATTTCTGCCGCACCGGCGCCTTGAACGCTTCGGCCTGTTCGGGCGTCCAGTGCGCCGCATCGCGATGCACCGTCGTCAGCACGCTTGCCGCCTGCTCCCCGCCCATCACGGAAATGCGTGCATTGGGCCATGTGAACAGGAATCGCGGGCTATAGGCGCGCCCGCACATGCCGTAATTGCCCGCCCCGAAACTCCCGCCGATCAGCACGGTGATCTTGGGCACTTGCGCCGTGGCGACCGCCGTCACCAGCTTCGCGCCATTCTTGGCGATCCCCTCCGCCTCATATTTACCCCCCACCATGAAGCCGGAGATATTTTGCAGGAACAGCAGCGGGATGCGCCGCTGGCACGCCAGTTCGATGAAGTGCGCGCCCTTGACCGCGCTCTCGCTGAACAACACGCCATTATTGGCCAAAATGGCCACCGGCATGCCCCAGATATGCGCAAAACCGCACACCAATGTCGTGCCATAGAGCGCCTTGAACTCGTGGAACTCGCTGCCATCCACGATCCGCGCGATCACTTCGCGCACGTCATAGGGCGCACGCACATCGTCGGGGATCAGGCCGTATAACTCCTCTGCCGCATAGCGGGGCGGCATGGGATCGCGCACATTGATGTCGGCCTTCAGATCCGGCTGGAATGTCGACACGATGTCCCGCACGATCGTCAATGCATGGTCGTCATCGTCCGCGACATGATCGACCACGCCCGACGTGCGCCCATGCAGATCGCCCCCGCCCAGCGCTTCGGCAGTGATGACCTCGCCCGTCGCCGCCTGTACCAGCGGCGGCCCGGCCAGGAATATCGTCCCCTGATTGCGCACGATCACCGTCTCGTCCGACATGGCCGGGACATAAGCACCGCCCGCCGTGCAGCTACCCATGACGCAGGCGACCTGCGGGATGCCGCGCGCGGACAGGTTCGCCTGATTAAAGAAGATGCGGCCGAAATGCTCCTTGTCGGGAAACACCTCCGCCTGATTGGGCAGGTTCGCGCCGCCGCTGTCCACCAGATAGATGCACGGCAGGCGGTTCTCCAGCGCGATCTCCTGCGCGCGCAGATGCTTTTTCACCGTCAGCGGATAATAGGTGCCGCCCTTCACCGTCGCGTCGTTGCACCCGATCATGACCTGCCGCCCCGCAACGCGCCCGATCCCCGCAATGATACCGGCCCCCGGCACCTCATCGCCATACAGCCCATTGGCCGCCAGTTGACCGATCTCCAGAAAGGGCGACCCCGGATCGAGCAGCCGCTCGACCCGCTCACGCGGCAACAGCTTGCCCCGCGCCACATGCTTGTCGCGCGCGCCCTGCGTCCCGCCCAGCGCCGCTGCCGCGACGCGATCGCGCAAACCCTGCGCCAGCGCGCGATTATGGGCATAGGCCTTGACATAGCCTTCGCTACCGACCGCGACCTTGCTCTCGATCACCGGCGCGCTCATGCCCCGATCAACTCCCGCCCGATCAGCATCCGCCTGATCTCATTGGTGCCAGCGCCGATGTCCAGCAACTTGGCGTCTCGCACGAACCGCTCCACCGGCCAGTCCTTCGTATAGCCAGCCCCGCCCAGCGCCTGCACCGCCTCCAGCGCCACGCGCACCGCATTTTCGCTGGCCAGCAATATCGCCCCGGCCGCATCGAAGCGCGTCGTGCGCCCCGCATCGCACGCCTTGGCCACCGCATAGACATAGGCGCGCGCCGAATTGAGCGCGACATACATGTCCGCCACCTTCGCCTGCATCAACTGGAACGCGCCGATGGGCTTGCCGAACTGCCTGCGCTCGCGAATATAGGGCAGCACCACGTCCAGACACGCCTGCATGATGCCCAACTGGATGCCCGCCAGCACCGTGCGCTCATAGTCCAGCCCGGACATCAATATGCCCACGCCCCCGCCGACATCGCCCATGACATTGGCTTCCGGCACCGCGCAATCGTCGAACACCAGTTCCGCCGTGGGCGACCCGCGCATCCCCATCTTGTCGATCTTCTGCCCGATCGAAAATCCGGCCATGTCCTTTTCGATGATGAAGGTCGTGATGCCCCGCGACCCCTCGCCCGTCCGAGCATAGACGACCAGCGTGTCGGCATAGGGCGCGTTGGTGATCCAATATTTCGTGCCGTTCAGAACATAATGATCGCCGCGCTTTTCGGCTTTCAGCTTCATGCCCACGACGTCCGACCCCGCGCCCGCTTCCGACATGGCCAGACTGCCGACATGCTCGCCCGAAATCAGCTTGGGCAGATATTTGGCCTTCTGCGCGGCATTGCCCCAGCGCCGCACCTGATTGACGCACAGATTGGAATGCGCGCCATAGCTCAGCCCCACCGAAGCAGACGCCCGCGCCACCTCTTCCTGCGCGACCACATGTTCCAGATAGCCCAGGCCAAGCCCGCCCCATTCCTCTTCGACTGTTATGCCGTGCAGGCCCAGCGCGCCCATTTCCCGCCACAGGTCGCGGGGGAACCAGTCGTCCGCATCAATTCTGGCGGCCAGCGGCGCGATCCGGTCGTCGGCGAAGCGCGCCGCGCTCTCCCGGATCATGTCCGCATTGTCGCCCAGCGCAAAATCGAAATGGCTCATATCTCTCTCCCTGGCCTTGGCCTTGCCCGCATCCTACCCTTGTCGCCGCCAATAGAAAAATTGAAAGATGGCTAAGCACTGTATAGATGGCGTCTATGCTGGACCGCTATCTGCTTCGCTATTTTCTCGCTGTGGTCGATCATGGCACCTTCTCCCGCGCCGCCGTGCAATGTAACGTGTCGCAACCCACTCTGTCCGTGGGCATCGCAAAGCTGGAACGCTCGCTCGGCACCGCCCTTTTCTTCCGATCCAGCCAGCGCGTGCAACTGACCAGCGACGGCACCCGCTTCCTGACGCACGCCCGTCGCATCGAAACGGAGTTCAATCTGGCGCAGCAGGCGATGACCAGCGTCGCGACCGCGCCCACCCTTCGCATCGGCATATTGCACAGCATATCGGGCGCCATCATCGCATCGGCCGTCGCCGCGACCCACGCCGCCGACCGCGCATCCCCGGTCGAAATCATCTACGCCACCGAACGCGAACTGATCGCTCATCTGGCGCGCGGCCGCATCGACGTCGCACTGACGCTGGTGGACCGGGGCGGCGACCGCTTCCTCGAACAGCCGCTGATGCAGGAGGGCTATGCGCTGGCCGCCCCCGATCATCACCCCCTTGCGGCGCGCGCGGAAATCGCCGCCGAAGACCTGTCCGACAATGTCATGATGATCCGCCGCCATTGCGAAGCCCTGTCGGAAACCAGCCGCTATTTCACGGAACGCGGCGTCCGCCCCCATTTCGCCATGCGCACCACCAATGACGAACGCATATTGCAAATGGTCGCGGCGGGCCTTGGCATCACGGTCATGCCGTCCAGCTACCACTATCCCGGCGTCGCCCGACCGCGCCTTGCGGGTTTCACGCTCCAACGCACGATCGGATTCGCCTTCGCCCATAAACAGGAAGGGCTGGAGTCCGAACCGCCGCCCCTGCTGAACGCCCTTGGCGCCGCCCTTATGCAGCCTTGAGATCATATATACTGGATTGAACCGCTGACAGCGTCTTCGAACAGCAGTGTCTTGGTCTAAGGGGTGAATATCGATGCGCGGACTGTCTTTGGGACTATTCCCGCTCCTGCTGTTCTGCTCGGTCCCTGCCCTCGCGCAGGACAGTATGGGCGGAATGGGTGGAATGGATAGCGGCGGCATGCAAGGCGGCGGCGGGCGACCCGGTGGTGGTGGTGGTGGCCCGCCCGGAGGAATGGGCGGCCCCCGCCGTCCTGCTCTACCCAAGCCGATCAAACGCGATCGCTTCGACAAGATGGTCACCGATATGTTCCGCACCGCCGACGTCAATCGCGACGGCATGGTGACGATCGACGAACTGCGCACCCTGTTCGAAACGCGCCGCGCCGACGCCATCCGCGCCCGCTTCGCCCGGATCGACACCAACCGAAACGGCGCGATCAGCCAGGACGAATTCATCGCCTGGCAAACGCAGATGGGATCGGTCGCCTCGTCGGAAGTGCAGGCGCTGGGCGATCGCAACGGTCCCATCGCCGAAGCCATCATGCCGGACGCTGGCGACGATCCGGCACAGCAAAGCCTCGCCGCCTTCATCGAACCGCTCAGCGTCACGCTGATCGCGCAGGCCAACGTCAATTATGACGCGGGCCTCTCGCTTCAGGAACTGCTCGACTATGAAGGCAAGCGGTTCGATGCCGCCGACGCCAACCATGACGGCTGGCTGACCCTGGACGAACTGCGCCCCCTCCCCCGACGTGGACCGGGAGCAGGGCCAGGGCGAGGGCCGAGGCCCGGACCGCAAGACGCCCGACCCATGCCCTGCCCAACGGGACAAACCTGTTAAATATCGTCCCTGAAACCGGAGTTTCAACCTTGCGGAACTACACCTTCCTTACGCTTACGCTCGCCGCACTACTGGCAACTGGCGCCGCCAATGCGCAGGACCGCAGCGCGCGTCCTTCATCGAACAGAACGACTGCCGAACAGGCAAGAGATCGTCAGCCTGACCGCCAACAAGACGCCCGACCCATGCCCTCCGCCAATCGCGGTGCTGATCGCAACAAACCCGATGCCCGTCGCCCTCAGTCCGGCGGCATGGCATCGAACAGGCCTGGCCGATCCAGCCATGCCGATCGCTGCGCCGCCCGCTATCGCAGCTATGACCGCCGGACCGACATGTATGTGGTACGCAGCAACATCCGTCGCCACTGCACGCTCTGATGTGGAAAGGGCGGTGGCACTATGCCGCCGCCTGCCTTTCCGCCGCCGAAACAGGCGCTGCCGCCGCCCGATCGACGGCGGATTTTGAAACTGCGCCGGTCCGTGCTAGGGGCGACCTGCTGAACGTCGCGCGTGACGGATATTGGGCCGCCCTCAGGCTCTTCTTTATCCCATATCTGCCTCTCAAAGCCGGGATGCACGGGTTACCGCGCGTGCCGGTGATCGTGCGACACCAGTCGAAAATTCATGCGCGCGGCGACCACCCGCGCACTATTACGACCATATTTTAGACAGGAAATTGCTCCGTATGAAAAGATATAAAGAACCACAGTTTCAAGATCGCATTGCTGCGGCAGCGCGCGCTAGGACGGAGGTTCTGGAAAAGCTGCGCGACAAACCACAGGTGGACGATGCCGAAGCAGCAAAGCGCGCCGAACGCCGCCTCGCCAAGGAAGCCGCCGCCCGTGAAAAGCGTCAGGCCGCATTGCAGGCCGCCAAAGAGGAAAAGCTGGCCAAGCGCGCATTGGCCGCCGAAAAGGAAGCCGCCGCGGCTGCCAAGCAAAAGCCAGTGCTGACCGAAGAAGAACGCAAGGCCGCCCGCGACGCGCGTTATCTCGCGCGAAAAAACCGGGGATGATCGAACAGGCGAGCGACACTCTCACCACGATCACCGTCCGCGCCGACATCCCCGTCGAACTCCTCGACACCGCCGATCTGCCTGACGGCGGACGCCTGCGGTTGATGCGGCGGGGCGATGATTATTCGATCCGTTTTCGCGACACCGAACTGATGGGCAATCAGGTACGTGGATCGGAAGAAGCGCTCGCCACGCTCGCCTGCCAGCGGCTGACCGATGGTCAGGACCGGATTCTCATCGGTGGTCTTGGCATGGGTTTCACGCTGGGTGCCGCGCTACGCGCGCTCCCCGCCACTGCCAGCGTGACCGTGTCGGAACTCATCCCGCGCATCGTGAAATGGGCAAAGGGACCGCTGGAACATCTGTTCCACGATTATCTGACCGACGCCCGCGTCTCGCTCGTCATGGCCGACGTCCACGATGTCATCATGCGCGAAACGACCGGCTATGACGCCATCCTGCTCGATGTCGACAATGGCCCGGACGGGCTGATCCACATCGCCAACGAACGGCTCTACTGCAACTGGGGCCTGCGCGCGGCCCATGCAGCCCTGCGCCCGCAGGGCATCCTCGCCATCTGGTCCGCCTATGGCGACGCCGATTTCGTCACCCGCCTTGAAACAGCCGGGTTCGATGTCGATGAAGTCACCGTCCCGGTCGTCATCGACGGCGAAGACGCGACCCACATCATCTGGTTCGCCACCCGCCGCATCGACGCGGAACTGCGCCTCTCCATCCTGCAATAATTCAGCCGCCAAAGCGCACGGTCTGCGCCCGCCCGTCATAAGTCAGACTGCGCTCGGCCAAGCCATTGGCCGCACCGATGACCTGAATGTTGAGCGTCCGCTGCCTGACCAGCCCCGGAAACGTGCCACGCCGCGCGCCAATGGTCAGCGTCCGCTTCGCGTCATCCCATGCCAAATCATAGCGCGCCGACTGCCCCTTTTCATAGGCATAGGTCTCGTTGTCATCCTCATAGAGCGTGAAACGCCCGTCCGCACCCGCATAGACACGCACGTCGTAGGGCGCGTCCGGCTTTTCCGTCGCATATTGCATAACCGGTCCCATCGGCACGATCGACCCGGCCCGCACATAAAGCGGCATGATGTCGAGCGGCGCTTCCCGCGCGACCGTCTCGCCGCCATGCAACCGCTGGTTGGTCCAATAATCATACCAGTCGGACCCTACCGGCAGATAGGTCCGCATCGTCAGGTCGCGCGGCGCATTGATCGCAGCCTTATCCCGCTGCAACTCGGTCGGCGTCCGCCATACGAAGCGGAACACCCGCCCGCCTTCGGGATGGGAAAACTCCAGCCGCACCGGCAACGCCTCGCCCTTCTTCAACGTCCGCTTCACCGTGCGCGTACGCGTCGCGCTACGGGTCCATTCGTCGATCGCGACCGTCCCGCCCAGCGACATCCGCATCCCGTCATTGCCGTTCAGCCCGATCTCATATTCGCCATCCTCCGGCGCGATCAGTGTGCCGTCCCACCGCGCGGAAAAATGGCTGAGCGAGGTCAGCCCCGGCGGCATTTCGGCCAGTGGCGGATCGGGCCATGTATGGTCGATCTTCGCGTCCACGCCCTTGCCACGCGGCGTCTCGAAATTCTCACCCGCGAAATATTGCACATCCAGCCCCGGCTTCCCGTCCGCCGTGCGCAAATGCTGCGCGGGCACCATCGTCGGCAGGGATGGCAGGATATTATACATCGCCCGCGTCACCGGATGCACCAGCAACGATGATCCAAACATGAAACTGTCATTGATGTTGCGCACTGCCACATCATCGGGGAAATCCATCGCCAGCGGCCGCATCAACGTGGAGCGATCCGCCGTCACCTGCGCACTCAGACTATAGATATAGGGCAGCAACCGATAGCGCAGCTTCACCGTGTCCAGCAGCGTCTTATACACCGGCGGGTCGAGCGTCTTGAAGATATAGGGTTCGCGCTCCACACTCGTCCCATGCACGCGCATGATCGGGTTGAACGCGGCATATTGAAACCAGCGCGCGAACAGTTCGCGCCATGCCGGGTTCTTTTCCCCGCCGGGAAAATCGCTGACGAAGAATCCGCCGGTATCCTGCGTCCAGTAGGGATTGCCCGTCACCGTCACATTGACGCCACCGGCCACCTGCTGTGCGAATGTTTTCCAACTGGCGTAGATATCGCCCGACCATGACACCGCGCCTGTGCGCTGCGCCCCGGCCCAAGCTGATCGCGTCAACGTGAACACCCGCTTGTCGCTGGTCGCACGCTGGCCATCATAGGTGCCCTGGGTCGTCAGCAGCGAATAGGGGTTCAGATAACGGGTGAAATCGCCCATCGCATTATGCCCCAGCGCTTTGGTGTCACGCACATTGTCGACGGGGTTCCACATGGCAGAACTCACCTCGACCTCCGTCCCGTCCATCCACAAGGCGTCCACGCCCTTGTCGAGCAGGCCGGACTTGATATGCTTGAAATATATCTCCCGGCCCTTGGCGCTATAGGCGTCGTAAACCCGCGCCTTTTTGGAAATCCAGTGCAGCGGCTTGAAGCGCAGGCCATATTGGTCCAGTTCGCGCGCCAACGCTGTATCATTGCCCACCGATGGCCAGATCGACACCATCAGCTTCATGTGCAGGTCGTGGATCGCCCGGCTCATCCCCACAGGATCGGGAAAGCGTTCGGGGTTCCATATCATGCCCGACCATGTGCCGTCGCGGTCGCTGCCCCAATATTGCCAGTCCTGCACGATATAATCGAGCGGGAAGCCTTCCTTGCGAAACGTCCGGGCGACCTCGACGATGCGGTCCTGCGTGGGGTAACGCTCCTTGCTCATGAACAGGCCGAACGCCTGTTTGGGCACCATCGGCGCGTCCCCGGTCAGCCAGCGACAGGCGCCCACGACGCCATCCATCGTATCGCCTGCCATGAAATAATAATCGACCCCGCCCGGCGCGCTTTCGGCCCACAACCGCGCGCCCTGCGCATCATCCTTGAACCGCATCTGGGAATATGTGTCCCACAATATGCCGTAACGTTGCGTCGATACCATCACCGGGATGATGATGCCGACATTGGTCTGGACCAGCAGCAATTCCTTGTTCCGCCGATTGACCGCATCATCGGCGGTAAAGCCGAACCCGTAAATCCCTTCATCGGGTTGCAACGTGAAGCTGTTCTCCACTTCATAGGTAGGCGCGTCAGAGATAGTGCGCTTCTCGATCGACTGCGGAGCCTCCGCCTTCTCGCGCGTCAGTAGTCGCCCGGACGGATCATGATAGGTCAGCGCCCCGGTTGCCTTGTCGATGCTCACGCGCAGTTTCTGCCCGACCAGTTCCAGCGTATCGGCACTTTCGCGTACGGTAAAAGGCACCGCCTCAGGTTCGCGAATGACGACCAGGCTGTGCTGGGTCCAGTATGACGCGCCCAGATTGGCATTCACCCGCACGACCGTGGGCGAATAGAAGATGACTGACTTGGTGATGCCGTTCAGCCGGAACTGCACCCCGCTGCGCAGCTTTTGAAAATGGAACGCTGCGTCCCCCGCCGGGACCAGCGCCTGAATCTGCCCCAGCCTGTCTAACCCGGTCGGCGGCGCAGCTTGCGCCCATGCAGGCGTCAAGGCCAGAACGAACGCCAGCGCGCTCATGCCAAAAGGGGTCATCATGCGGCGGCTCATCGTGCAAAACGCCAATAGTCGAAATCGAGCAGCGAGCGTTCGTCGTCCCCCTTCCCCTTGAACAGGATGAACAGGTCGCGCACCCCGCGCGCGCCGGACACTTTGGTCGATTGCTCCCGCCACTGCCCCGCCGCGCCGGTCGCGCCAACTGCCAGCGTGCCGATCACAGGCCCGGTCAGGCCATCGACCCGCAATTCGATTTGCGCACCGGGCAGCGCGTTGGCGACATTGGCCACGAACGTCCTGGCCCCGTCCTTGCCGAAATCGACCCCCGCCACCTTGATATAGCTGCGGTTCGTGGTGCGCGTGACAATCATTCCACGCGCGTCATCCGCCGCCGTCAGCACGCCCGGTGCCCAGTCATAGGGCCGGTCCCGGTCGCGCTTGATCCGCGACGTCCAGGCGATCGTCTCCGCTTCTACCCGCTTGTACGGATCGACGGGTGCGATCTGCGCCGCGCCCTTCGTGTCCCACCAGGGCTGATTGGGGATGGTGCCGTCGGCATTATAGGTGAAGCTGGTGACGTTGATCGACCGCCGCTCATGGTGGATCGGCGTCATGTCGAAATTCAGTTCATAGTGAAATCCGAACAGATAGGATTTGCCCTTATAGTCGATGATGCCGGGATGGTTGCCGGTGGAACGCGGGCTGGGGTCCATGATCTTGCCCTTGTGAACCCACGGCCCGGTCGGCCCCTTGCTCATCGCATAGCCTATCCCTTCGGGGCAGCAGGTCGATGCATAGGCCATGTAATAATGGCCCGCCCGTTTATAGAACCACGGCCCTTCCTGATAATCGGATGGCTGGACGACCTTCTGGATCGGGCCGGAATAGGAAATCATGTCCCTGTTCAGCTTGACGTACCACAGGCTGGGATTGCCCCAGTAGAGATAGGCCTGACCGTCATCGTCGATCCACACGGTCGGGTCGATATAGCCATTGCCCGGCGCGATCAGCGGCTTGCCGATCGCATCCCTGAATGGCCCCTCCGGCTTGTCCGCCACCGCGACGGCGATCACATTCTTGGGCGATCCCGCGACGCTGATCGGTGCATAAAGATAGAATTTGCCGTCGCGTTCGATCACCTGCGGTGCCCAGGCGTCGTTGCTCTGCACGGCCCATGGAAATGTCTTGAGCGATGCCACGACGCCCTTGTCCGTCCAGTTCACCATGTCCGTCGAACTATACAGCCGCCAGTCCAGCATCTTGAACCCGCTTTGCGTGTCGTCCTCGTCATGACTGGTGTAGAGATACACCACGCCATCATGCACGAACGGCGCGGGATCGGCGGTAAAGCGGGTCTGGATGATCGGATTGTCGGCCCGCGCGGCCGGAATCGAAACAGTCATGGACAGGCTGGCCGCCAGACAAGCGGCAACCAGAAACGAGCGCGTAAACGGCATGGCTGGCAATCTCTCCTACAGACGTCAGTATGTTAACGGTAACATGATCGATCCGATCATGCCAGCCGAATTACTCCGACATATGTAGGAACGCCCTACGCCACCAATGCGCAAAAGCTGTGGTCCTCACTCTGGAAATTGCAAAAGGGGCGACCGGTCCAGTCGCCCCTTAATGCTGACTGATTTTACCCGACAGCCTTGCTCATCAACCGGTCCAGCCGCTCGGCAAAGGCCCGCGCGTCATGGGGCTGCTCGCCATCGGCAATTCGCGCCTGATCCAGCAGCAAATGCGCCAGATCCGACTTCATCCCATCGGCGTCATCGCTCGCCGCCAGCTTCTGGATCAGGGCATGGGCCGGGTTGATTTCCAGCACCGGCTTGGCCGCCTGCGGCAACTGCCCCGCGCCCGCCAACAGCTTCTCCAACTGCCGGTCCATCCCGCTTTCCGGCGCGACCAGACACACCGCGCTGCTCGTCAACCGATCCGAAACCCGCACGTCCGACACCGCATCGGCCAGCGCTTCCTTCGCAAAAGCCAGGAACCCATCGACCGCCCCGCTCTCCGCAGCGGCAGGCTTGTCCGCCCCTTCAGCCAGCGGAATGAGGCTGAGGTCAGCGCCGCCCTGCGTCACCGACTTGAACGGCTTGCCCTCATAATCGACGCCAACCGTGGTCCAGAAATTGTCCACCTGATCGGGCAATAGCAGCACCTCGATCCCGCGCGCCCGGAACCCCTCCAACTGCGGCGATGTCGACAGCCGATCCAGGTCGCTGCCGGTCGCATAATAGATGGCGGTCTGGTTTTCCTTGAAGTCCGCGACATAGTCCTTGAGCGAACGCCAGCTGTCCTGCGCGCTCGTGGTGCGGAACCGGGCAAGGCCCAGCAGCGCCTCACGCCGCTCGAAATCCTCATACAGCCCTTCCTTCAGGACCGCGCCGAAATTGTCCCAGATCTTGAGATAAGCGTCGGCATCATTGGCAGCCAGCTTCTCCAGTTCGGTCAGCAACCGCCCCGTCACACCCTTCTGGATCGCGGCCAGCACCGGGCTGTCCTGTATCATCTCACGCGACATGTTGAGCGGCAGGTCGGCCGAGTCCACCAGCCCCCGCACGAAGCGCAGGTAGCGCGGCAATATCTGCGCCTCGTCGGTGATGAACACCCGGCGGACATATAGCTTGATATGCCCCTTGCGGTCGGGATCGAACAGGTCGAACGGCTTGGTCTGCGGGATGAATGTCAGGACCGAATATTCATACCGCCCCTCGGCCCGGTAATGGATCGTATGCGCCGGGCTGTCATATTGCCCCGCGACGCTACGATAGAAATCGGCATAATCCTCTTCGCTGATCTCCGCCTTGGGTTTCAGCCACAGCGCCGCGCCATCGGCAATGTCCGCGCCCTCCGCATCGGGCTTTTCGAACAGGATGATTGGCACCGGCACATGGCCCGACTGCGCCTTGACGATCCGCTCGACCGTATATCGCTCGGCATAGCTTTTGGCGTCATCCATCAGGTGCAGCACTACCCGCGTCCCGCGCTTGGGCGCCTGATCCAGATCGACCGGCGCGATCGTGTAAGTGCCCAACCCGTCGGACGTCCAGCTTGCCGCCTCGTCCGTCCCCGCCTTGCGGGAAAACACTTCCACTTGAGTAGCCACCATGAAGGCGGAATAAAATCCGACCCCGAACTGGCCGATCAGCTGCGACCCTTCCTTGCCCGCTTCGGCTGCCAGCTTGTCCATGAACGCCTTGGTCCCCGACCGCGCGATCGTGCCAAGCGTCTCGCCCATGTCAGCGGCGCTCATGCCGATGCCATTATCTTCGATCGTCAGGCGACCCTGATCGGCGTCAAGGATGATGCTGATACGCGGCTGCGGATCGTCACCCAGCAACGACGGTTTTGCGATGCCTTCATAGCGCAGCTTTTCGCAGGCGTCGGCCGCATTGGAAATCAGCTCGCGCAGGAACACGTCTTTATCGGAATAGACCGAATGCACCATCATGTGCAGCAGCTTCGAAACATCCGCTTCGAAAGCGTGAGTCGCGGCAGTCGTCTGTGTCTCTGTCGTCATCATGCTATGCCCCATGCAATGGTCGATGGCGGGGAAATGGCGGGACGACGCGCTTTTTGCAAGTCAGCCTTTGCGGGTCCGGCTGTAAAGGATCGACAATCCGCTGAGCGACCCGTTGCGCATTTGAAACATCTGGCTGGGCGTCTGCTGCAACATCGCGCGCAACTTGCCCTGCCCCTCGAACGCGGTGCGGAATGCGCCGGCATAGGCGGGCGACGCGATCCGTTCGAACACCGACCCGCACAGATACAGACCATCCCACGCCGTATAGGTCAGGGTGACGGCGGCGCTATAGTGGCCCAGCAGGGTGACGAACAGGTCGTTGAGTTCGCTGCCGACGATCGGCCGGTGCAGCGCCTGCCCATCCATCAGGGCGAACAGGATGCGCTCATATGACGCATCGCCATGGCGGGCGATACACGCCTTCGCCATCAACCATTGATCCTCCGTCTGCGCGGCAAAAGGCATATGCCCCGCCTCGCTTTCGACGATTTTCAGAAATCCGTCGCACCGGTCGACGCAGGCCGCGCCCAGACCGCCCCGCCAAGCGGAGATGACGGCGTGCCGCCCCTTTTGCGGTCGGCCATGATCGGCGGCGACGCCATAGGGTGCCGCCCTGGGCCGCTCCGCCGTCGCCCATGCCATGGCCGCCACATCGTTGAGGATCAGCGGCTCGACCCCCGTCACCGCGCGCAGGCCCGACAGGGATATGAACCAGCGTCCATTGGTCGTGCGCACCGTCGCCCCGTTGACCGCTCCGGCGACTGACATGATCAGCCGACAATCCCTGAGCACCAGCCGATGGGCCGAAGCAAAGCGCATCAAGGCATCGGTAAATGTCGGACAATCGGCGGCATCGATATATTCGACGCCATGCACTTCACCCGGCGTGGATGAAGGCAGCGCAAATTCCACGCCGTCCGATCCTACGCAGGCCAAAATAGCCGCTTCATCCTGCTCGATAGAAGCCAACAGCGGCCGCATTCTGCCCATCCTCTCTGTCCGTCGGCATTTTTGCCTTTAGGGTTGCGTAACGATATTACGTCGGAAGGCAATGCGCGAAAGGTGGTATTCCAACCCGCGTCATCATGAAAATGATTGCGCTATCTTATTTCCACTCGTCATCGCTCGTGGTTCGTGCAACGAATGGGGTCATGGTTTCGGAACAAGGCGCGCGCAGATGCGCCCGATGCTTATTTTTTGGGGGGATGGCGGATGAATTGGCTCAGCGAAGCCTGGCGGGTATTGACCGACGTGCTCAACCCCCATGGTCCTGTCGTCAACACGGGCCAAAGCTACACCCCGTCCGATTTCAGCATCCACTTCTTCCTGCAACTCGCCATCATCATCGCCACCTGCCGCATCGTCGGCTGGCTGGGGCAAAGGCTGCTGAAACAGCCGCAGGTCGTGGGTGAAATGATCGCGGGCGTTCTGCTTGGCCCCTCGCTGCTCGGCCTGATCTTCCCCGATCTGCAAAATGCGATCTTCCCCAAAGATACGCGCAATATGCTTTATGTCGGCGCGCAACTGGGCGTTGGCCTCTACATGTTCATGGTCGGCCTGACGCTGCGCCTCGATCATTTCCGATCCAAGGCGAAGAGCGCCGCCGCCGTGTCGGCCGCAGGCATAATCGCCCCCTTCCTTCTGGCAGCGCTCATCACGCCGATGCTCATCACCGTGCCGGGCCTTTTCACGCCGGGGATCAGCCAGTCGAACGCGACCCTGTTCATGGGTGCCTGCATCGCGTTGACGGCCTTCCCGATGCTGGCGCGCATCATCAACGAAAACGGCCTGTCCAACTCGGCGCTAGGCACATTGACGCTGACGGCGGGCGCTTTCGACGACGCCGCATCCTGGTGCGTGCTGGCCATCGTGCTCGCAACCTTTGGCGCGGGCGCGGGCGTCGCGGTGATCGCGATCGGCGGGGCGATACTCTACACCGCTTTCATGCTGCTCTTTGGCCGCAAGCTGCTTGCGCCGCTGGGTCGCGCCGTCGAAAGGCGCGGGGCCATGAGCATGAATATCCTCGCCATCACCATGCTGCTGTTCTGCCTGTCCGCTTTCCTGATGGACGCGATCGGCATTCACGCCATCTTTGGCGGCTTTCTGATGGGCGTATGCATGCCGCGCGGGCGGTTCGTGGAGGAATTGAAGCAGAAGGTGGAGCCGATCGCCGTCGTCCTGCTGCTGCCGATGTTCTTCACCTATTCGGGCCTCAATACCCGCATGGACATGGTCAACTCGGTCGTGCTGCTGCTGACCGCTGGCCTGATCCTGACTGCCTCCATCCTCGCCAAATTCGGTGCCTGCTATGCCGCAGCGCGGCTAACGGGGGAGGACAACCGGACCGCGCTCGGCATCGGCGCACTGATGAATTCGCGAGGACTGATGGAACTCATCATCATCAACATTGGCCTGCAAAAGGGCATTATCGGCCCCACGCTATTTTCGATGCTGGTGTTGATGGCGATCGTGACGACCGTGATGGCGACCCCGCTGTTCGAAGCCGTCTATGGCCGCAAAGCCCGCCAGACCGGCGAACTGGAAGCACGCGACGCGGAGCTGGTCGCCGCCTGACGGCCCTTGTCGCAAATGGGCGCTCGAACCCGCAAGGGTTCGCAAGGCCGAACGGCCGCCCGAGCTTATGCGAAAAAAGCCAAGATAGCGGATGCCCGCGCCGACGCTTGAGGCAAATAATGGTGCACCCGACGGGGCTTCTTGAGCTTCGTCATTTCAAAGACTTACGTCGGCTAACCCGGTCAAAGCGACCCACGCTTTTCTGCGGGGTTCAGTATGTGATGGCTAACCTGTCATCGGCTCTCCTTGCGCCAGATTGCGTCCTAACACGGCGCACCCCCTCACCCCCTTTTGAATACTTCAATCCAATTGGATCGCGGGCGATCCTCCCTCACTCCCGCGCGCAACCGTTGCGCGGGAGGATCAGACAACGCGGGAAGCACGTAAATCTGCGGTTGCGGGAGCGTGGGAGCGTGCGGGAGGCAAATAGCAAGAAGTCCGCACACATGCGTGCGCGCCCATACGCACGCACAGGCGCGCGCACGTAGGAGCTTACTTTCTTCCTCCCATGCTCCCTCCATCAATCAACTTATTGATATTATTACTTTCTATCCTCCCATTATCCCTCCCTTGAAAGGGAAGAAGAAATGATAAGCTCCCAAATGCAGTTTGAAGGCCTGCTTTTGACCGGCTCGCCATCGGATACCTTCGCCGACTTCTATCGCGATCATGTCCGTCATTCGCCGGGCGCTCGCCTCGCAGCTGACCAGCTGAAGGCTGCCTATGAAGTCTGGGCCGATAAGCACGACGTCGCGACCAGTTCGCCGCGTGTCATCCGATCGTTCATGGAAGCGAACGGGCATCGCCACTCGAAGTCCAGCACAGTATTCTACCGCGATGCAGTGCTAGGTGACTTCGCGGGCCAGCCGGTGCCTGCGCGCTCGATGCCAGTAACCGACGGGCGCAAGGTGCGCGAAGCTGTAAGCGTCACGCTGGACGACCTCGATCAGATCATCACTGAACTGCAAGGGATGCGCGCTCGCATGGCTCGCATCAAACTTGCGCTGTCCCCGAAAGGGTCCGGTCGATCATGATCCTGCATCATCAATCCAACGTCGGCGCTCGCCGCTCCATCCTTCCAACAAGCTAGGCGACTAAGGTATGAAACAGATAAATGAACGTGCAGGCCTGCTGGCTCAAGTCGAGCGGAACAAGGCCCTCGCCGAGGATATGCTACGCCAAGCTCATCTTGTGTCGCCGGACGCGGCAGAGCAAATCGGAGCGATGATGACGGCCGCGACGGTACTCATTGAGCGGGAAGTGGGTCGCTTGGCTGCACCGGGCCTGCTTGTCGCGCTGATCGGCCCGACCTTGGCCGAATGGCAGGCGGGCGATCAGCCGCGCCCGCATTGATGCCCCCCCTTTGGGTCCTTCCAGGCGATCGTGCCTATACGGGGGGCAAAGGGGTTCAGTCTGCCAGCGTGCAGTATTTTCGAGAGCGTTTCTTTTGTCCTTCTTGTTGGGGTTCTTGTTATGATTGGCTGTCAATCGGCGTGCAAACGGGACCCCTTATCGGCGCGCAAAAGGGACCCCCTGTCAGGATGGCGGAGCGTTGATGTGACGGGCTTCCTTGCGCTGCGCGCGGCGTAGGGAGGGCGTAGCCCGA
>NZ_JBAQOK010000078.1:0-182245 GCF_049304695.1 Sphingobium sp. | reverse complement strand
GGGAGGGTGTCGCCGGAAAATGGATTTCGAGCGACATTCGAAAGGTCAAGACGATGAACATCGGTGAAATCTTCAATCAGAACGGCCGCCTGACGGGCTCGATCGCCACCCGCACGATCGATCTCCCCCGCATCGGGCTGCGCAAGGTCATGAGCGAGAATGAGAAGGCGCCCGTCTTCGAGATCCTCGCGCTTAATGTCGCGCGTCGCTGGGTTCAGGTCGGCGCACTGTGGGAGGCCGCCTCGAAACGTACCGGTGAGGTGTTCCTTGCCGGCAACATCGACGACCCCAGCCTGCCCGAACCGCTGCCGATCGCGCTCTTCCAGGCGGATCATGGCGGCTACATGGTTGCGTGGCGGCGCGAGAACATGCGCTCTGACTTCGGCGGAGGCATGGGGACCAGCCGCACCAACTATGACGATCGCGGCTCGCGCGATCAGGGCGGCTTCGGCGACAGTACCGCAGGTACTGACGGAGAACTGACCGGTGCCGACGCGCCGTTCGGCGACGAGGACCCGTTCTGATCACCGGTTGATCGGAACAGGTTCCGGGCCGGGGAGGCGTCAGGCTTCCCCGGCCCATTCTTTTTTCTCGTCCATGAGGAGACAGTCCATGTCGCTTTCCTCCTTGCATGACCTCGCCCCGTTCGCCGATCTCTCCGCGCTCTGTGCCGCGATCATGGCCAGTCCCGCCATTGCGGACCTGCTCACGCCGCAAATCTCCACCGCGACCTGCACGCCAGCGATCCCGATCGTGGTCACCTGCGGCGAGGTCATCGCGGCTATCTACGACCTGCTCGATGGCACACCCTTCGCGCCGCATGCGGCGCAAATCGTCGATGCCGTCCTGACGCGCTCGACATTCGTCGCGCGCGCTCGGGCGAGCATGCACTGATCCGACACCATGGGGCGGGACGCCAGAGCGTCTGCGCCCCTTTTTTTGCATGAAATGGAGAAGTCCCATGACCCAAAACCGCTCGCGCAGCATCAGCCGCTTCGCAGACCTTTCGGCACTGATCGCGCAGATGACGGCGACCCCGGAATTCAGGCGCGCCTTCGGCGATCCCATGCCGCTTTCGATCATCAGCCCTGGCGATGAACCCGGCGAGCATGACATGCCCGAACCGCTTCACGCGCAGGCCGATTGCGCCGGGGTGATCGCCACCATCTTTGATCTGTTGACCGATACCCGCCTCGACGCGCTCGCGCCCGAGATCGCATGGGGCATGGTCAACAGCTTCCATTTCGTTGCCGGCAAGCTCGAGCGACAGGAGGACATGCTGGCCGACGAGTTGCGCGACATGATCCGCCGGACGGAGCCTTCGGAGGTATTCAATACCGAACTGGAGGAGAAGCAGTTGCTGTGCCAGTCGCTGACCGAACAGCGCGAGGCGGTCGAGTGCATGCGCGACTATGCCGCCGAGACCTTTCATGCACTATCGGGCCGTCCATGGTCACCCGCACGTGGGTCGCGCGTCTCCAAGGTGGCGACCGCCACGCAGGTCTCGATTCAGGATTTCCTGCGCGCCCGCGAGCTTGCGACACGCGAGCGGTACCGCCCCAGAGGACCGATCGTCATCGCATCGGGCCATGCGGAATGGCATGACTGGCAACTCCTCTGGGACCGGCTCGATACCATCCTCGAGCGCATCCCGCACATGACGCTGGTGACGACCGCGCAGCGCAAGGGTTTCGATGCGATCGTGGCCTCATGGGCAGGCAGTCGCGACGTACAACTCGTGACCTATTCGCTGACGGGTTCGGGGCGCGGTGCACCCTTTGCCCGCAATCGCAAGCTGGTGGACCTGAAGCCTGTCGAAGCCCTGCTGGGTGAGGGATCAGGTATTCAGGCCAACCTTTATCAGGCCCTGCGCAAGGCAGACGTCCCGATCCATGCGTTCCGCAAGGCCGATCAGGTTCCGGTCGAAAAGGTCGCTCCACCGCAACGGGGTCGGTTGCGTCGGGCGGCGTAACTTCTGCAAACTTCAATCATCCTGTCGGGGACGGCGCTGCGCGCTGTCCCCGTTTTTATGCGGGAGATGCTGGTCGCGGTGATGAGGTCAAGGGTTGGCAGTTCTCCCCCGCGAGGCGGGCGCCTGGAGGCACCCATTTGCGAATCAGGGGCATCGAGCCCCAGATTCGCAAAGCCTCTTCTCTCTCTCAAGAATTCCAATGGTGGCACGGGACCGCGTCGGCCTCAAGGACGACGGGGCCCCACCATTTTTTTGGGCGGGTCCAGCGGCGCGTTTCCTCTGCGATGACGGTGGCCGCCCAAAAAAATCGTGACCCCCATCGCCGGCTGCGCCGGTCGCTACGCGATCCTTGACCCCGCCGCTCGAAGCCCGTGCCCAAGGGGGGACCTCTTTCGTTTCAAAAGGAGGTTCACATGACGAAGATCAACCGCAGCGTCCGCCCATTCTCCGACATCGCCGAATTCATCGCGCAGGAGACCGCGCCCATCACCGACGACTTCCACGCCGCCTTCACCTCCGACCTCGACGGCGTTCGCATCGGGCGCGGCGAGGAGGAGATGGCAACCGACATGCCCGATCCGAGGGAAGCACAGCTTGCCGTCGAACTCATTGTCACGACACTCTTCGACGTGCTGCGGGACACACGGTTGCAGCCCGCCGCCGAACGCCTCGCATGGGGCATCGTCAACAGTTTCCACCACGTCGCCGACCAGTGGCAGGGCCAGGCCGACAAGGCGATGCGCGATGTTCAGGACCTGCTGCGGCGCGCCGACGGCAGCGAAATCCACGGTGTCGAACTCGAGCAGGCACGCGATGAACTCGAATATCTCGACGAAGCCACCGACGCCCTGCGGTGCATGCGGGATCACGCCGCCGACGTCTTCCACACCGAAACCGGGCGGCCGTGGTCCGCGCCCAAAGGATCGCTGGTGTCAAGCAAGCGCACCGCCTCGGTCATAGCCGCCACCGATTTCCTCGCCGCCCGCCGCCAGCGCCGAACCGACGCGCACAACCCGCAGGGGCCTATCGTGATCTTCTCCGGCGGGGCGGACTGCTGGTTCGACGACCGCCTCATCTGGGGCAAACTCGACGAGGCGAAATCCCGAAATCCGAAGATGGTGCTGGCGACGACGGCGCAGGACAAGGGGTGCGACGCCATGGCCGCAGCATGGGCAGCCTCCCGCAAGGTGAAGCTCGTCACGTTCCGCCTCAGTGCGAAGCTGGGCAAGAGGGCAGGGTTCGTACGCAACGAGCAGATGGTCGGACTGCGGCCCATCGAGGCGCTGGTCTGCGAAGGATCAGGTCTGCAATCGCACCTCGCGCGCCTCGTCAGGGAGAAGCGTATCCCGGCGCGGTTCGTCACGCTCAGCGATCAGGGATGGGAGGCGCAGTGAGTTATCCCAAGAGGATCGGTCCGGTTCACCGGGCCGGTCCTCATTTCTTTTTCGAGCGTCACACTCGCCCCCGCTCTGGGACCCGCAAGCGGGCCCGTCGCGGGCGCGATGCGGAACCGCCTACGCGGTCCCGGCCTCCTGCGCGCGGCTCCGCCGTGCTCGTCGCAGGGACACCCTTCGGGTGCCGTTTCGGCGGGGATGGTCGTGCCTGCAACGTCCAGCCCTACAATCAGAGGAGAGGAGGGACGGGGAGGGTGGCTCAATTGAGGAGATCAAAGCCATGACCGAACACACCCCCTCCCATGCCGGCGTCTTCGTTTCGGGATCACTTTCGATCGCATCGCTTCCCGAACCCGTCATCGAGCGTATCAGTGGCATTCTCGATCGCCGGCTTCCTATCCTGATCGGGGACGCGCGCGGTGCGGACCGGTTGGTCCAGCGCCATCTCTCCGACCGGAATGTCGGTGGCGTTACGGTCTACTGCTCAGGCGAGGGACCGCGTAACAATCTACGTGATTGGCCCGTCCGGCACATTCCCTCTTCCGGGAGAAAGGGGACCGCCGCCTACCATGCCCCGAAGGATGCGTCGATGGCGCGGGATGCCTTCAGCGGTCTCGTGATCTGGGACGGTCGCAGTCGGGGAAGTCTTGCCAACATTCACCGACTGGCGGCGCGGCGATGCTTCATTCTCATCTGGCTCACGCCGGAAGAGCGGTTCATCACCCTCCGGTCCGATTCCGACAGGAGCGCGTTCCTCGAAGCGCACCCCTGCCGGCATCTTTGACAATCCGTTTCGGTACATCAGGTGGCTGGCGACAGTCCCTTGAGCGCTGTTAACGCGCTGCCACCACCGACCCGGATCGCGTGCGTCAGAAGCTCGCGGAACTCCCGTTCCGTGATTTTCTCGACGGGCAGGTCATTCACGATCGCAGCATATTTGCCGCGCAGGGCGCTGCGGGCACTTTCCAGGTCCTGCGTCAGCTTGCGCTGACGCGCTTCCAGATCGGCAAGCCGATCCCTTTCCGTCATCTTTGGCATGTCCATCGTCCTTCCCCGATGGCCTGCCCGTCGCGCCGCATTCTGCCAGAGTCACTGTGCAAGGCAAGGGGCGATCGACGCTTTTAACGGCACCGGCGACTGCAATCTGCAGCTCCCTCCTTCCCACAAGATCTCATCTTCCCATCGTTCCTCCCGTGCGCAGGCAAGGGAGGCAAGGAGACGGTCATGTCCACCACCGAACCCCACCTCGATCGCTTTGTCGAACCCAATGACCCCGATTACCGGGCCGCGCAGATCAGAGGTTTCGCGCTCATCCGCCAGATCGAGGAACAGGTCAGACGGGCGGATCACTATGCCGGTTGCTACACCGGCTACACCGACCCGGTGACTCACGACCTTGTCATCACCGGCGAATGCGACGCTGATTATGATGAGGCCACGACCAAGGCCCATGATCTGGGCTGGATCGCCGCGACCTCAAATGCCTATTTAATCCTCAAGGCACAGGGGCGGACCGACGAGACCGCGCAGATCGTTTACAACGCCCATCATAATATTTTCCTCAGCGATCCGGAGCCTCCATGCCCGGGCGAATAGTAGCGAATGACTTCCGGGGTCGGGCTCGCGTCCGGCCCCTTTTTTGCTTGCAGGGAGCCCCCACCCATGGCCTTTGTCCCTCGAGCCGCTGCGGCGGTGAACACCAATCTCCAGAAGCAAGGTTGCCCCGCGCCTGCCGGCACGAGGCTGCGCAGCGCGAGCGCGCTGCGTAAGGCGGGACGCACGGCGCAAGGCCGTTTTGTAATGGACCCTACGCACGGGTGCTGCGGGCGCATTAGCCTGTAAAAACAAGGTGATATGGCCGTAATACGCGTATGACCCAAATCCAGCGCAGCGTCGTACGCGGATCACGAGCCTGACGAGCGTAAGTCTACTCCATTGAATTTCCGTGAATTATCTCGTGATACGCATCATACGCGGGTTCAGGACCTGTTCGACCGCCACCTCCATCAAAAGGGCTGGACTTGCTGCTGCATGCCCGAGATCATGGTCTCCTCGCTCCAGCAGGAAGGACATCACCCATGGCTGAATTGAACGAGGAATATATCAGCGACCTTCGTCGGGCGGTGGTCAAGGCCATCTGCGGAGTGTCGGCGGAAAGGCAACGATCCAATGAGGCGGGGAAGGGCGACACTCTCTATATCGGTTCGGCCGAAGTCTGTCAGATGCTCACGATTCTGCTGACTGAATTTCTGGAAGGCGTCCCCGATCTCGATACGCCCGGCGATGTTCGGCGGATGTCGGACATCGTGGCCAAGAAGATCAGATTGGGAATCGGCGAGATCCGGCGACACCGCCAGGAGACGGGCGGAAAGCCTTTGCCATCGATCATCATCAGAGGCAACTGACCCTCATAATCCGGCCCGATTTCCTGTCTTTCACAGAAATGCCGGCAAATCCTCGTTCGTTAAATAATCGACCAGAGGTGTGTTGCGGGTCACCGCGTCGTAGAAGAGGTGGTGCCAGCTATTGGCGGTGGGATGTGCATGCCCCTCCTGCCAGGCGGCGATGTTGTCGATGACGACAAGTCCCTTTGATCGCATCTTGCTGACATTGCGCAGCAGGCGGCGATGCTCGTTTCGAAAAAAGCGGACATAGCGTCGGGCGACCTGAAGTTCCCGCATATGGGTGGTCACCAGTGCCGTCTCTTCAACGGTCAGATCGGGATGCGGCGTCAGGCTGAAAGTCGGCGTTACAAAGGGCGCGGCAATGTCCAACTGGACGATCTGGGGCAATGAGAACGCGTCGAAATAGGGATGAATAAAAAAGCGCGGGGACACGACGTTCCCGGTTTTTTCCTTCTTTCGTCGCTGGCACGGGTCGCACATTGGGGTCAGATTGACCGGGGTGATCGCGAATTGCGGATATCGCCCTTTCGGCAGATAATGGTCCAGCGTTTCCGGGGGGGTGGGGCTGCCGCATGCCGGACAGATGTCAAGGTCATGGCCCCGCAATGCCTCCAGCATCGCGCCTTGCGCCGAATTCTCGGCGGGGTGGCTATAGAGGTTCTTGAATGCCCCTCCCTTAGCTTCGGCGGCGGGCCAGGTCTGCACCTGCGCCGGGGACCCTCCATGGGCGATATACACGCCAACCCGCACCTTCCATTCGGCGGCGATCGATTGGAAGAAACTCTTGTTGGGTTCCTTGGTTCGCTCCGCCACGACGGCATCGATCAACGTGAGGCAGTCGGCGCCCGGCACGGGCAAAAGCATCACCATCCTTCGCGCTCCATCCCTTGAATCTGGATGGCGAGTTCCTCGTTGATATCCTTGCCGAGGGCCTCGATCAGGGCTTCGGCGGACCCCAGTTCTTCGAGCTTCTCGGTTATCCATCGCTCGAAAGGCTTCGACGCTTCGCTGTCGCCGAACACATAGGAACTGATCCTTTGCATGTCGCCACCAAAGGTCTGAAAGGGCGGCGTCCGGATCGACAACCCGTCCTTCGTCCGCGCCATCACGTGCACGCAGTCGGTGGGAACTTCTCGTACGGTGACCAGCGAATGGGTGGCCAGCAGCGCCTTGGAATTGAACCGGTCGAGGATCGTCTTGAGCATATCGATGAACTGGATTTCCAGCGTCGGATGCAGAAACAGCTCCGGTTCGTCGATGAGGATCAGGCTATCGCGGCGGATTGCCCCGAGGATATTGATGACGATAAAGGAAAACAGCTTCTGGCCTGAACTCAGTTCGACGATCTCGCCGTCATGGAAGAAGGTCACGCCATCGGCGGCATTGAGTGCATCGCGGATTTTGTCGATTTTCAGTTCTTCGATCCGGTCGGAACTGATCGGCACATATCGCTCCCCGTCAACATCGAAAGCGAGATCGTCGAGAAGCCCCGCATCGCTGTAAAGCCGGCTGGCTCTACCGTCCGGGACGCCGATGTTGACGGTGGCGTAATCGAACGCAAAGGCCGTGCGAAGAACCTTTTCAACGGTCGCCAACTTGTTCGCCCAGTTGCGCAAGCCCTTGTAGCGTAGATCGTCCGTCAGGCAGTCCAGCAGGGATGCGGCCGCGTTCTTCTTGGGCGCCTGGTGAGTGAGCGATATTCCACCAAGCTTCCCTTTCGTCCTGCTGACCGAACGCCCGCGAAAACCGAAATACCGATAGACTTCCTTGTCCTGAAGCTCGTGCGCCTCCAGGTCCACAGGGAAACGCTCGAAAGGGCTGTAGGAGACGACGACGATTTGACTGAGGTTTGGCTTTTCGACGAATCCGACGTCACGCTCGTCCTTTTTGGGATCGTCGTCGAGCCAGTCCCGCACCAATTGATGCAGCAGCTGTGATTTGCCGACCCCGTTTGGACCGATCAGCACGTTGACGCCATGGGGCAGCAACCCGCGCTGGCTGAACTTCAAATTGAGCGTGGAGAGGTCGCCGTAAACGTCGTTAAAGCGGAAGCCCAGGTCGAGAACCGCCATAGAGGCCGCCGCGAAAATCTTCCATCCATCCAGATAGGATTTGATCTCCCCGCGCTCACGCTGGAGGGATTTACGGAAGGCCTGGGTATCGATCAACGCAAGCGCATCGGGATCTTGTTCGATATAAACAAGATAGCTTGCGTCTCGCAATTGCTGGGCTGCCTGCTTTGCCGCTGCCTCGCCAAGACGGTCGCGCAATTGCTCGTAAAAGCTGATCTCGCCCGGCAGTGACAGATACCGTGTGCCCGGTATCGGAAAAATTCCGTTCCACCCTTCTTCGCGCAGCTTATCCAGCTTGCGTTCGCTGGAATCGGCGTCCTCCAGCATCAACTTCAGATATCCCAGTTCGACCCTTTTGCCCTCGATGCGGCAAGTCGTGGCGAACGTGGTCTTGTTGCCATAATCATCCCAGTTGTCCGCGAGCAACTCCAGGACATCGCCCTCCATGTCGGGGGCGGGGGTAACTCGCCGGCTCTGGCGGCCGAGATATACTATCTTCATTGCATGCCCCATCCCATAGTATCTCAGGCATCGATTTATCCGACCCAGTCATTATGCCCGGAGCGCTCTTATAAGGTTTGCGCCTGTCGGAGCAGGTCGATCGCGGCTTCTCTCGTCACGATCCCCGTGTAGCGCGCAATATTACCGCAAAGCCCTCCCACTCGCCCTTCGCGCTCAACTTGCGCGACCAGAGGGACCTGCGCGATCGATCCGTCTGCATGGATCACGCTCGCCTCTGCAGTGATCCGGACCCTGTTCTTGCAGATAGTCGCCAGGTCACTCTTTCCCATGCAGCGCAGAACGGTCGAGCCCGACAGGAGGCGCAGCGTGACCGATGGTTTATCAATCGACCTGATTTTTCCATCCGCGCCCCCGTTCGTGGACGTTACCAGCTCTTGGAGCAACACGGAGACCGGGTTCTCGATGTGATACGCCTGGCAATAGTTGCTGGCGACGATGACGCGATGATCCGCGGCCGATGCCCCCTCCAGAGCGATGGTGGCACCGCCGACCGCGGGTGCTTGCGAGAACGGTCCTGGAATGCCTTGATCGGCGGCGGCGGCCTCAATTGCTGTGAGGTCGCTCAAATACTCGACGCTGCGAGAACTGACTGAACTGGGCAAACAGACGCCCAGCAAGGCGACCGCAGCTATGCTGACCGCGCGAAGCGGTACGGCAAAACGACGTGCGGGAGGCAGCATGCGATCAGGCTCCCATTTTGGTTGAAGTGATCACGTTCGCCTTTTCGCTGGCAACCTTCTCGTTGGCTTTTAACCGCTTCTTCCAGTCCTTCTTAGTGCTCCCGGTCAGGATCCGCGAGCTTTCGAGTGCGAATTCCTCTACCAGCTTCTCTCGCACACCCGATCCCCGCATAGCCAACCCGGCAAGGCCCCCATGGGCATTGACGACCTGGACGTAGAAGTTGCCGATCTGTTGCTGCGTGACGGGATCGAGCACCACGACTTCTCCGGAAAGCTCGTCGCTGCTCCCAAGCAGCAGGGCCATGCCCGCATTGGCGGTCTTGATGTTCTCGATCGTGATACGCAGGTTGACCGCCTTGCCACCACGCTCCTGCGTGAGCCCCCATTTCCGGGTAACATCACGCATGATAAAGGGCATCATCGACGAGAAGGGCACGGTTGCATACTGGTCCTGGACAGGCGCCGTGCCCGAAGGATCATAGGCGGCAAGGCCTGCCTCGCTCCGCTTTTCGCCAGCCTTCGCGTCCAGTTCCGCCATTTTGGCGGTGGCAGTGTCGGCGAGGATAACTTCGACCTGATCGACATAGTTCTTGTCGACGATCTCGAGCGGTAATTGCTCGATAACGGTGCGCTGCCTTGCAACGGCTGGATCAAACGACGCGGGCATGACGACAGCAACGGCAAGTGCCGCCGCGAGCAGAGACTTCTTCACGATCTACCCCCCAATAAAAAAATTTGCTCCGCCCACCTCTGAGGCCATCCATTCAATGATGGCGCTCTGGTCGCGACCGGAGATATGAGTTAAACAGGGCAAGCACTCTCCGAAGGTCGAGTGCTTACCCTGCCGACTACCGCGCAGCCTCTTCGACAGCCTGGCGCAAACGGTCCCCGGCGTCCGCAGACACGACCTGAACCGTCCGTTTGCCGGTGGCTGGATCGGTCTGATGGAAGCGGAATTCCTGGCCCTTGAGCGGTCCGGTGATCAGATCGGCAATCATGATTTCCCGCTGCTTGTTCTCGGTGTTTGCGAAGGGCGCAATCAGGTCAACGAGCCATATCTGATCGCCGCCTTTCCATTCATCGAGGCTCAGCCGGTTCTCCGGCTCGACCATGCCTTTATCGAGCTTGGCCGCCGCTGTGGGCGAACATTTCGCCCACAACGCAAGCCCCACCGGCTGCTGGCCGTCCCGGAACATGTAGAACTGCTCGTGCAGGAGTGCCGGCATGAGCAGCCACTCGATGTCGGCAATACTGAAACTCCGGTGCAGGGGAGACTGCGTGAGGAGCCAGGTCATTTCGCCGAGGAAATGACTGACGGTCAGTGGCGCGGCAGTGTTGTTATCCTGTTTCGTATTCATCTTAGGTCCAGTTCTCGTTCGGCCTCAGGCAGCCGAAGCCGTGAGCATGTCATAGCTGTGGAATTGATCGACGAGCTTCCCGGTCAATGCACCATCGCCTTGATTGGCGCCGAAGGTGCTCATCGCCTGGGCAAGTCGGGCCGCTGCCTGTGTCGCTTCGGTGTGCGTCGAGGAGGGATCGAACGCGAGGGCCACGTTGCCGATCGTCGCAGTGACGCCATTGTCCTTCGTATAGATCGCGGTCGTGAGCGGAAGGTTGCGACCGATTTTCGCGGTCTCACCGACGCTCGTGCTCGCCAGCGATATCTCCTTGATGCCGAGATCACCAAGGCTATGAAGTTCGCCTTGGTCAGAGACGCCGTTATGATTTGCGTCCTGCCAGACTTTGAGATCGCCGAACCGGGCATCCGTCGCGTTGATCTTTCCGTCCTTGTTGGCATCGAGCACACCCAGCCCATCCCAGGCACTCTTGGCGTTCTCCTTCTCGGCAAGGAACGAGATTTCGGACGCATGGGTGATCACACCGTCGCCATTGCGATCGAGGACGAGCATGCCATCACCGTCGGCGGCCCATCCGGTATCGTCTAGGGTTCCATCGCCATCCATGTCGAAGCGAGCATCGGTCTTGTTGCGCCTGCGGGCTTCGAGACCGTCACTATCGAGATCGATCAGGATCGTGGAAAGCATGCCCACGTTCGCATTATTCAGTTCGATGATGGACGCAGGGCCGATCAGCCCTGCGGACGTCGCAATGACGCCTTCCGCATCGCGTGGGACGATATGGACGCCATCCGAAGCGCCCGACGCGCGGAAGCGCTTGGCTTTCCCCGACCAGGTGCTGGTCTGGAATGTCGGATCGACCAGTGCTGAGAGCGCTTTGAACGCCAGTCCGACATCCAGCAGCGTGCCCGAGCCACCATTATTGAGCGCGTAGGCAGAACGATTATAGGTGATGTTCTGACCCGCGGTGACCGCCTCGCCGGTGGCCGTGCCCTGCAGCGTGATCGAGGCAATTCCGGCCTCGGCCAAGCTTAGCAGTTCCCCAGCGTCCGTCGCGCCATTACTGTTACGGTCAAACCAGAGCTTGAATTCGACAAAGCGGGCATCGCCACCGTCAAGCAGACCATTGGCATTGGTGTCGAAGGCTGCAAGTCCCTCCAGATCGGTCTTCGCGCCCTGTTTGTCCTGGATGAAGGATATCTCCTTGATGTCGTCGACAATCCCGTTCCCGTTGCGCTCGAGCGCGAGGAAAGCGTCATCGGCCTCGATCCAGCCCGTCTTGTCCGCAACGCCGTCGCCGTTCATGTCGAAACGGGTGGTGCTGTCGGCCAGCGAAATGAGGGAGTTCCCGTCCTTGTCGAAGTCGAAGACGATCGGCGCAGCGATGCTGGTATTCACCGCCGCCGGGTTTTCCTCTGCTGCGTCCGGGATGGTCTCATCGTCAGGCTGACCGCTGTCGCCGCTCGCCGAAGCATTGTCGCCCTGGTCCCCTGCAGCCGCCTCCGGGCTACCATCAGAAACCGTCTCGGCCGGCTGGGCCGGCGGAGCGCTGTTCTCCGGGGCTGGCTCTTCGTCGAAATTCGAAGGCGAATATCCGAAGATAACGTCACCGATCACACTTTGGCTCCCATCTGCACGGGTAAAGGCGGACGTTCCGTAAATCCGGTTGTCGTCGCTCTCGCTGTCATCGGGATTGCGGGTGAGCGTAAGGCCGATATGGGTTATCCCCGCCTCGAACAACGATTTCAATTCCTCGACCTGACTGATGCCGTCATGATTGGCGTCCTGCCACACCCTGAACTCGCCAAATCGCGCATCATCAGCATCGAGGAAATTGTCCCCGTCACTGTCATAGGCGCGCAAGCCCTCGAGGTCGGAGAGGGCGCCCGGCGAGTCATTGAGGAAGGAAATTTCCCCAATGTCATCGATGGTCCCGTTGTCGTTGCGATCCAGCGCCAGCAGGCCGTCATCGACGCCGACCCAGCCCGTGCTGTCGCGGATACCATCTCCATCCATGTCGAACGTCACCGTCGAGCCGTCATAGGGCGTAAGCTCCAGCCCGTCGCCGTCCAGATCAAGCACAAGCGGAGGTACCGACGATCCGCGGCGCAGGAAGGTCCAAAGGAAGCTTTCCGTCCGGGATACGCCCGTAGCGTCGGTGATCGTGACATTGAAGCTCGCATCAAGAGTGACTGCGCGGCGGTAGCCGTTCTTCATACCGCCTTCCCATTCGCCGTCGCTGCGCTGATCGGGCGTGAAGAAGGACAGCCGACCCGACTGCGACATGGTGATCGTCGGATTGGAGAGCGCGTTGATTTCATCGCTTCCCGATGAAACGGCATTTCGTTCGCTCCAGGTCACCGGTCCGATCGAGTAGGTTGCACCCGCGATACGTTCCGGGTCGGAACCATAGAATTGCACACCCCAGGCCGTTCCCGCCGTGTTGGCCGTCACCCAATAATTCAGGGCCGATTTCTGAATGATTTGTCCCTTGCCACTTCCCGCCACATAGGATCCGAAATTGAGCGGTTCGTTGACGTCCTGAACCTTGATCGTGAGCGTACCTTGGGTAGAGGCGCCCGTTGCCGAATTGATAGCCTGCAGGCCCAGGTTGAACGTCGCTCGGTTGGGGTCTTTTCCGACATAGACCAACTGATCTTCGTACATCGGCGTTTGATCCCATGGATCACTGCCTACATAGACCGACTGCCATTCGTATATCTCGGTCAGAGCTTCATAATCCATCGGACTGATCATCCAGACCTGACCGCTGGCTGAGTCGATCTGCCAACCATTCATCTGAGACGATCCATTACTGAATCGGTAGCTGATATTGCGCCCTCCCTCGGCATCAACCAGCATCGAATTGAAATAGCCGACGGGGATCCAGGGACCAAGGGCCGTGTGGCTTTCATTTACGTTCAACGTAAGGTTGGACATGCCGTGCTGTTCGTCGACATCCTGAAGGTGGATCTCGAGCGTTCCGGCGCTGTTGGTGTTGTTCGCACCAAAGCCCTTGTCGTAAATCAGCGTGCTATAGCTGAAGTCGCGAGCGCCGGATTCGAAATTGAGGTCCTGTGAGCCGTTGACGTACACGTTCCCGTTGTCATCCATGACGAAGCGCCCGTCGGGCGTGCGCGAGACGTTCCGGCCGAGATTGCCGTCATAGTAGCGATCCCAGTTGGCGAAGACGTAACGCAGCTCGGACGTCGGCCCGTCGATGTCGCTGCCGGTCAGTGTTCCGAGATGCTGATACCATCCGGCATTCTCGCCAGGGTAGAAGCGGAACGGCTGCGCCGAGAAAGCTGGCGCCTCATTCTTGTCCTCGATGAGGATATTGTAGGCGTAAGGATCAGATTGGGCTCCGCTGGCGTCGCGTGCAGCGACGGTCAACGTCGCGACGCGGATTTCCTTCAATCCATCGCCGTCCGTATCATAGTAGAAATCGGCGTCGGTGCCCGCTTGTCCCTTATTCCCGCGTATCCAGTCGGCGGTCCAGTTGACGCCGTTGTTGACCTGGATGTGGTTGCCATTGACCACGAACCAGCCGTTGTCGTTACCACCCAGGATCACGAGCGAGGGGACTGGACCGTCCGGATCACTAAGGCCGAAACGGGTCTGCAGTCGCAGGCTGTGGCTTTCGCCGCTCGTCGTCTCCGAGAAGACGTTATTCGCCTCCATGACGAGCGCGTTGGGCCGTTCATTCACGTCGGTGATGAATACCTGGATCAGCGTTTCAGGAGACGCCAGGCTACCGTCATTGGCCCTGACCTTCACATCCGCAATATGCGCTTCGAGGCGGCCATCGCCGTTCCAGTCGTAGATTCCATAGCCGCCATTGTTGCGGAACCATTCATAGTCGAAATTGAGGCCGGGGTTGAACTGCACGGTGTTGCCAACGACCGTGAACCAGTTGCCGGGATTGACCGTCAATTCGAGCGCCGGAGTGTTTCCATCCGGATCGGCCATACCGAAGGCCGCGACCACCGTGCCCGCATTGGCGGGGTTCCCGCCAAGCCCGGTCTCGTCGAAGAACTGCCAGCCGCCGCCGCTCGGCGCGGCAGGCGCTTCGTTGACGTTGGTGACACCTACAGCGAGTACCTGATCGCGCACCAGGCCAAAGCGGTCCGTGGCCCGGACCGTGATGTTGTGCGATCGTGCCGCCTCATAGTTGAGGAGCGCGCCGTTCGCTACGGTGAGAGCGCCTGTCGTCGTGAGGGCAAATCTGCCGCCGGCATTATCCAGCAAGGCGTAGGCCAGCGTGTCGCCATCGGGATCGGTCCCGGACACGGTTCCCACCGCAGATCCGTTGGCGGCATTTTCCGCGATCGATCCGGTGAGAGCAAGTGCTGTGGGCGCCGCATTAAGCACCACCGTCGTGGTTGCGACCGCGGTTTGCGTCTGGCCGCCTTCGGTCGCTCGTGCGGTCAGGGTAAGATTGAGGTCCTGAGCCCATCCAGTGGGCGCATTGACCTTCAATCCGGTTGCTTGGGCGTGGGTCAGCTTCCAGGTCGCCGTGGCGCTGTCGTACGTACCGGCACTGAGCGTCACGCCGGACGGAACACCGGTGATCCACAGTTCCCGCAGTTCCGAGCCATCGGCGTCCGGGAAGGTCACATTGGCGGTAAGGGCTACGCCACCCGCCTGTCCCGAAGAACCGGATCCGCCAACGAAGCTCGCGATCGTGGGCTTGTCTGCGACCGGATTGACCGTGATCGCAACATCGCGGAACGAGGTCACACCACCTGCGTCGGTGGCGCGGATGCGGACCGTGGCGGTGCCACTGACATTGGCGGCCGGCGTGATCGTTAGCGTGCGCGCTCCCGATGCATTGGGTGCGCCGAAGACCAGTCCGCTCAGCGGGATCACCGTTCCGCCGGAAAGGATCTGGGCGGTGACATCTATGCCGTTGGCCGGCGTGATGTCATCGGTCGCGGTGACCGTCACCGAAAGCGGCGTGTCTTCGTTCAGTGTCTGCGCAGCGATGGCGGCCAGAACCGGAGCGGCATTCGTTTTCCACCTGGTTGCCCACTGTGCCTTGTAGGTAAGATCGGTCATCAACGCATCGCGCGCCGCAATTGTCGTCGGCTTGGTCTTGGTTGCCATTAGGGTCACAAGGCCCTGAACGTCGATCGTCCTGCTGTACCGGTTGTTCGCAACGATGAAATCGATCTTGTAGTTGCTGCCATCGACGCCCGGGGTGACGTACCAGTCCTTGATCCGCGCACTCGACGTGGTGCCGATTATGGTCACCAGCAGATCGTTACCCGACTGCTCGAACCAGATATCCTGGTCATCGATGATATCATCGATGTCCTGAAGGCCCAGAACATCGACATCCGCGCCTGAAGGATCGTAATTGATGATCGTGTCGGCGCCTGAGGTGCGGGTAATGATGTAGGTGTCGTTGTCGATGCCGCCATTCAAGACGTCGTTGCCAGCGCCTCCGTCCAGCATGTCGTCGCCCGCTTCGGCGAAGAGCTGGTCGTTGCCGACTCCGCCAATCAGCTTGTCGTCACCGGCACCGCCATAGAGGATGTCGTCGCCATCCTCGCCGCTGAGGATATCTGCGCCATCGTCGCCATACAGGGTGTCATTGCCAATTCCTCCTGCCAGGTCATCATTGCCGGCCCGGCCCTGGAGGATATCGGCCCCGCCACCGCCGCGCAGAATGTTGGCATTGGTGTCCCCCCGCAACGCATCGTCATAGCCGGTGCCGAGCAGATTCTCGACGTTGACATAGACATCGCCCAGCGCCGTACCAGTGTTTGCGACGGTGCCTGCGAGATCGGCATTCACGCCGGCGGTAGCCGCAACGCCCTCGGTCAGGACGCTGTAGTCAGCCCAATCGCTGCCAGCGCCACCGTCCAATCGATCGGCGCCCACGCCGCCGGAGAGGTAATCGTCGCCATCTTCACCATATAGCAGATCGTCACCGGCATCGCCGTAGAGGCGGTCGACCGTGCCGGCGACGTTCGTGCCGCCATAAAGTGTGTCGACCCCGGTGTTGCCGACGAGGACGTCGTTGTCGTCACGGCCATAGAGGGTGTTATTGCCCGTGCCACCGATAAGTCGATCCACGCCTGCGCCGCCGTCGAGCATGTCGTCACCCGCGCCGCCATTGAGCGTATCGTTACCGCCATAGCCATAGATGAGATCGCGGTTCTGCTGGCCGGTGAGAGCGTTGGCGTTAGCATCGCCTTCGAGCACGTCATCCCGGTTGGTGACAGTGATCGCGACGGTCCGCTGGATCGTCAACGGGCTGGCCGACGTGTCGGTCGCGGTGACCGTGATGTTCAGGGTCGCGCCCGCCTCATAGTCGAGGGCGGCGCCTTGCTTGAGCCGCAGGCTGTTGTCGATGAACTCGAAACGGCTATCCGACACCGCATAGGTGTAGGTATCGAATGGCAACCCTGCGGTATCCGGGTCGGTCACGCTGAAGGTCGCAAGCGTGAGCGCGTCGAGCACCGTGCCCGCCGCGACCCGATCGCGCTCCTGAACCGAGATCGCGGTTGGCGTCCAGGCCATCGCCGTGGGCGCTTCATTGACATCGGCGATGCCGATCGTGACGGTGCTTGCCACCTGATTATAGCCGGGCGCACCGGCGTTATCGCGGGCGATGACCTGGTAAGGCACGCTTGGCGTACCCGCCTCGAAATTAAGCGCTGCCGCTGTCTTGATGACGCCGGTCGCCGCATCGATGATGTAGCGTCCATCGCTGGAAGTCGCACTGGCGGTGGCGCCGTTCAGGAAATAATAGCGCTGCTGGCCGAACGCGATCGCGCTGCTGTCCGGGTCTGTCGCGGCCACAGTGCCCACGACAGTGCCGACAGCCACATTCTCCGCGACGGACATACCGTATGTTGCGGGAATGGTGGCACGCTCGTTGACGTTGCCGACGCTGATCGCGAAGTCCTGCTGGCGCTCACCGCCCTTGCCATCGATCGCCTTGACCCGGATGCTATGCGACTGTCCGGTCTCATAATTGAGGAGGGTCGGGGCCTTGACCGAGATCGCACCAGCGGCAGTGATCTGGAAGCGGCCGCCCGCGTCGTCGACGAGCGAGAAGGTGACGACATCACCGTCCACGTCGGTGGAGCCCAGTTGCGCCACCGCCGTACCGGTCGTGGTCAGGCTGCCGGTGCCGCTTTCGGCAACAGACAGCGCGCCGCCCGCGACCGACATCGCTCCCGGCGCATCGTTGACCGGGGCGATCGCGACCGCCACCTTGAGTTCGACCGACTGCCCGTCCGCATCGGTAGCAAGAAGGCTGAACGTGTCGGCCCCATTGACGTTCGCATTGGGAGCGTAGGTAAAGGTCCCTGTCGCGGCGTTCAGGTTGGATATGACACCCATCGAAGGCAGGGCATCCTGCTTGATGGAATAGGTGAGGGGGCCGCCGTCATGGTCGATGACGCCCCAGGCACCGCTGACGGCGATGGCCACATCCTCATTGGTCGCGATCGCGCGCGGCGTCGTCGAAGCCGTCGGCGCAGCCTTGCCTCCCGGATGCCAATAGGTGCCAAGCTGATCGACAATGGCAGCAGGCATCGAAGCAGGGGTAGAGACGCCTGCACTCGTCATCGCGGTAACCAGCGCCAGCGAGGCACTGTTGTCGAGATAGTAGGCGTGCGTGGTCGTCTGGATCGACCGCAGCAGGGTCTTGCCGGTGGTCGCATAGAAATTGGTGACTGTGATCGTGGCCGCGCCACCGATCACGCCGATCCGCAGGTTATTGCCGCTGCGCGTCATCCACAGCTGATCGAACGCCACCGTACCATCGAAGTTGATGGTGTTGATGCCGCCGGCATCGACCACTGTATCGGTCCCCGACGTCGCGCTGAACAGGAAACTGTCATCGCCCGCGCCGCCATTGAGCGCGTCATTGCCGTCACCGCCGGCCAGGGTGTCATTGCCATCACCACCGGTCAGCGTATCGTTTCCGGCGTCGCCCACGAGCGTATCATTACCGACGCCGCCGTCGAGAATGTCGTTGCCGGCACCCGCCGTGAGTGTATCCGCGCCGTCTTCGCCATAAAGCTCGTCGACACCATCACCGCCATCAAGGCGATCGTCCTCGCTACCGCCCCAGAGATGGTCATCGCCATCGCTGCCCGCCAGCGCATCGGCGCCTGCATCCCCGTAGAGATTATCGTTGCCCAGATCGCCAAGCAGTACGTCATCGCCGGCCGCCCCGCGTAGCGTGTCGGCACCATCGAGGCCTGCGAGCCGGTTGCCTGTGGCATTGCCCGTTATCGTGTCGCCAAAGGCCGACCCGATGATGTTTTCGATGCCGATCAGGATATCGCCTGCGGCATCGCCACCGACCTGAGCGCCCGTGCTTGCCATATCGATCGTGACAGCTTCCGCCGAACTCACATAGCGCGCTGTATCGCCAGCGTCTGGGACGCTGCCAATGACGCTGTTCGAACCGCCGTCGAGCCGATCGGCCCCGGCACCGCCCTCGAGTATGTCATCGCCGGCACTGGCGGATAGCTGGTCATCGCCGCCATATCCAACGAGCGCGTCATTGCCAGAGCCCGCAGCGAGAATATCGGCCAGATCCCCAGCCTGACCCAGAAGCAGGTCATCCCCGGTGGTCCCAGAGAACTGTGCGCTGGTGGCCGAAATGCGAACGCTGCTCAGAGAGATCGACTGTCCATCTGCCAACTGTAGCAATTCCACCTGACTGGCGGCGGCTTTCTGCCCAACGATCCGGATTTGTTGCGCGTTCGACCCATTCAGGATGATGAGATCGTTGCCGGACCATTCGAACCTCAGATTCGACAGGCTGAGACCGACCCCCAATTCCAGCACATCGACGCCGCCGTCCGTGACGGTATCGAACCGCTCGCCCGTGACCTGCTGTCCATTGGTACGTGCAAAGCCACCCTTCCATCCGGTAAGATCATATTCGGAAGGAAGGGGCGCGGCTGGTGCCGTACCCGTCTTCACGAACTTGTCGAAATCATAGACGATTTCGTTCGCGGCGTTTTTGATCTGGAGCCGCCAGTAGGTGCCGCCGGTTGCGGCAACGCCCGTCGATGCCCACGAAGCGACGCTGTAGCCGCTAGCAAGCGTGCCGCCGGTAGTGACAGCTTCGTCGACCGTGAAAGCGCCGTCGCGGATCGTATCGGCGCCGTCGCCTGCATTCCAGACATAGGTGTCGTCGTCAGCCCCGCCGTACAGCATATCATTGCCAAGGCCGCCACTCAGTTCGTTCTGACCGGCATCGCCGCCCAGCACGTCTGCGCCCGATCCACCTGTAAGGCCTTCAATCGCCTGATACTCATCGCCGATCGCGTCTCCGGAATTGGCTCCGCTTGCCGACAGGTGCGCGCGAACCGCTCCCGTGACCGAAGCATAGGAGGCCACGTCAAGGCCTGCGCCCCCGATCAGGACGTCCTTGCCCGCTCCACCGTCGAGGATATCGTTACCGGTGCCCCCATAGAGCACGTCATCACCGACTTGCCCCCGCAACGTATCCGATCCGGCGTTGCCAGCGATAATGTCGTTGCCGCTGCCGCCAGCGATCACATCGTCGCCTGCGGCGCCGGTAATCCAGTCGGCAATCGCTGTGCCCGCCAAGGGTGCGGTCCCTGTACCGTTGTTGGCATCGGTCCCGGCGATCAGGTTCGTCTTGCCCGAAGCCGTGTCAAGGATACCGGTCTGATAGAAGGCGAACTTCTCGATCTGACCGGTTAGTCCGGTGACATACCAATCCTTGATCGTGATGCTGTCCGCGACCTTGGAGGCATCCAAGACATCGGCATCCTCGTCGGATATCGCGAGAACAAGATCATTGCCTACGCGACGCAGGATAACGTCCTGGATGTTGATGCCTGGAGCAAATTCCAGCGTATCCGTGCCGTTGTTCGCCACCATCGATCCGCTTGCTGGCGCGGCGTAGCGCTTGAGCGTACTGGTCGCCGCGTCGTAGTCGAAGCGGCCAATCCACTGCAGGTCTGGCGCCTCCGCCGTGCCCATATTCTTGCGCACAAGCTGACCATCAGGATCCGTGACCTCGCCCGTCGTGCTGTTGTAGGTGTAGCCCGTCGCCCAGGCACCGTTGGCCCAGATCGCGCTCCACCCGCTCGCGACGAAATCATCGAAGATCATGTCGCGGCCGTCGCCGCGCGCATATTTGAAGCGATCGTCGCCTGCACCGCCAACCAGTTGATCGCCATCGCCCCGGCCGCCCGACAGAATGTCGGCGTCAGCGCCGCCGAATAGGTCGTCCGCGCCAGCATCGCCGGTCAGTGCGTCGGCGCCCGCGCCGCCCATCAGTTCGTCATTGCCGAGGCCGCCCACGATCAGATCGCGGCCAGCATCGCCGGCGACCAGATCGTCGCCTGTTCCGCCATTGCCGATGTCGTCGCCGGCCATCAGGAACAGCCGGTCATTGCCCGCACCGCCATAGACGAAATCATTGCCGGAGGTTCCGATCAGGACGTCATTGCCTGCGCCACCGATTACGAAGCTGGTGATGTCACCGATCCGGATTTCAGTGCCGTCGACGAACTTCAGCCACTCGATACGTTTGAAGGGATTGGTGAACCAGTCCTTCACGGTCAGCCGGGTGCCGCTGTCGCTTTCGACGCCGTTCACGATCTGGGTTACGACGACGATGAGATCATTGCCCGGGGCCGCTGTCGTACCCGAGCGTTGGAGACGGATGTCGCCGATCTCGATGCCTTGGCCGAAGACCAGGGCATCGTCACCGCCGGCGACCGAGCCAGTTGTCACGCCCGCAGATGTTCCAACCCAGTCGGGACGCAAAGCGCCCGCAGTAATCGGATTGAGCTTCCACGCCTCGATCGCAGCCATGCGTTGGCTGATCGCGTCACCCGCGCCCGTGGATACCGGCGCTCCGGTCGGATCTTCCTCGGCAATATCCGCACCGTCTCCGCGGCGGATCAGATACTGATCGTTTCCGGTACCGCCTTTCAGATCGTCTGCAGCGCCCGCGCCTCCTGCGAGGATGTCATCGCCGGCACCGCCGGTGATTGTGTCTTGACCGTCGCCGCCTTCGAGCCAGTCGGAACCTTCTCGCCCAACCAAAATGTCATCGCCTGCGCCGCCATCCAGATAGTTGCCGTTGCCGCCGAGTTTGGTCAGATCAGCCGCCCCCGCGTTGAGAATGTCATTGCCGTCGCCACCGAAGAGCCAATCGTCCAAACGGCCGCCATAGAGCGTGTCATTTCCCGCGCCGCCTAGGATGTTGTCGCCGCGGTCGGATGCGTCGACCCTGTCATTACCGTCGCCCGCATCGACCATCGCTGCGACGTCGATTTGCTTTGACTCCCCGTTCCAAGCCGCTTCATCAACGCTGAGACCAATGTTAATGCCCCCGGCGGATGCCGCAAGTTCGCTGCCGGTAAGTTTAATGATGTCCGCGCCAGAAGTACCGACAACTACGGTTTGAGTACCTGCTTCGATAGTGTCCTCGACAGAACCGATTGGAATACCGTCTTGGTCAGATACTAGCCAATAGCGAAGTCCCGTGATTGGATCGATTGCCGCTGAAATGAGTGGCGCGGACAGGGTATTTCCGCCCACAAGGCCGTCGGGAACTGTATCGAAAAAGACTTCAAAACCGCCGGTCCAATCAGTCTCTGCGCGCCGGTTTAAACCGAGTTCAAGAGCCCGGGCGAGAGTAGTCAACCAAGCGACCGAAAAAGATGATTGGGGATTTGACGCAATAAGCGAATCAACCGCCACGGAATTTGAAAGGTAATCTCGATAGTCCCCTGCCACTGACACATCCCCAAGAAGTGTCGTCATGTCAAAGATACCCGACGTCACTTCTCGCCCAGCCCCTGCGGAGCCACCTGAATTTTTCAGCGATCCAGCCAAAGCCCGCTTTATATAGACATCGCCGCCAGCCATTTGAGGAAGCATGCTTGAAAGACCAAGGTAAGTACCAAGCGTTACGAGCTTTTGCCCGGCATCCTTTCCGTCGAACCGGGCCGTGATGGCGTCTTTGTCTTTAGTCGACGTAGGGCGGTATACAAAATCTTTGCTACGCATACCATAATTGCCGGATTGAACCGCGTCTGGATTGATGAGTGAGGATCCCGAGGCATCAAGGATTGCATTGAAGTTATCTGCAACACTGCCAGCCAGCGCTCGCGCGGCATCCTTAGAGCCGCCCTTTTTTGAATAGATATTTGCAACAACGAATTCGCTCTTAGTTGAATCCCATTGAGCATCTGCTCCCGCCCGCGGGGTGCCTCCAAAAATCGAGCCAATCAGTCCGCCGAGCAAGGTATCTAAGACGACGACAACAACTGCTGCGGCGAAAAGGTAGGGATTTCCCGTAACAACCGCAGCTTCAAAAAGCGGAGCGGCACTGAACGCGCCGTATGCGGCGCCAACGGCAGAGCCGATTTGGCCGCCGACGCTGTTAAAGGTCTTTATTTCCGATGATAATTTGCTTCCGATATATGACCCGATAGCGCTAGCAAGCAGCGCTGGATTGACCCCAGCGAACGGGGTAGATGCCGTTGAGGGGGTTGAAATGTTTGTCAGGATTTTTGTGATTACGACGCCGCCGACACTATTGGCCACTTCACCCGGTACGCCACCAACTCCGACGCTCTTCACCAATTCCGCAGTAAGATATGATGATAGAGCGCCCACCCCCTCGCCTTTTATGTTTGCCAGTAATGAACTGCCGAATGCGTCCACTCCACTATTGACCAAATTAGTTGTACTGGAGGTACTGCCCAGTATCTCCGTATCTATGAATTCGCCAACAGCCCCTAGAACGGTGCTCAGTGTTCCCGAGGCGATAATTTGGCCAAATGGGTCGGAAGTGACGCGATTTCCAAGAACTGATCCCAGGGCAAGGCCAAGCTGCCCACCGTCGAGGAATTGCATAGCGGTCAACCCAGCATCCACGGCTTCAGCCAACGCTGATCTAGGCGGGAGAGGTGAGTTAGCAAACTTTTCTAGTTGAGCGATAGCGGCTTCAATCTCGGCTGTCGCATCAGAAACGGAAGAGCCATCGGGATTGTACGCGATTCCCATAAGAACCGGCTGGCCCACTGAGTTTGTTCCGGTGAGGGCCATCCAAACACCAAGGAAACCATCGTGCTTCTTCGCCTCAGCGACCGCCCTATTTTGCAAATCCTTGGGCAGCCGTGAGATAGCCCTAAGCGCATCTAGGAACGCTAGAGGGTGCATTATCGCGTCGAATGCGTTTGAGCCGGTGGTCATTTGGCCCAAAGTTCTGCCGAGTGCCAGCGCAAACCTCGCGCGTTGAGTTGGGTCGTTATCGATCACATCACCGATGGTAAGGTAATCGATTTTGCCATTTACTGTCTTCGAATTGTAAGTTCCTGTAGCAACGTCATAAAGTGGCATGTCCCAGTAATAAAAGCTGCCGCCCCACCCAGAGAGATTGCCATTAACGCTCACTCCATATCGGCTTGTTACCGCCGTGATATCACGCGCGAGAATTACCGGAAGAGCAGGAATGCCGCCTGCAATTTCAATATCTTGCAGGACCCTTTGCGCGATGCTATCTGAAATATTCTGTAGATTATTTGCATTTTTTCGAGCGATGCTCAGTCCGTTGGCAGTAAAATTCCTTATGAAGCTGGAAACTGCTCCAGATCCTTCGTTAATTCGCGACGCTTGCGAAAACCAAAAGAGAGTTGCCGAGTCGACCCCAGGACGTGCGTTGATCGTCTGGTAAATATAGCTATATGCGTCGGCGTATTTTCCTTGCTGACGTAGATTCGCGATAATTGATATTTGGGCGGAATTGAGCGTTATGGTCGCGCGGATAACACTGGTGTCACCATTACTGTTTGACATGCTTTATTCCCCCTCCAACGCATTCCAAGTTTTAGACAAATCATTCTTGTGCTGAACGATAAATGCCAAGACTCGATGGTCACCCTCTATGCTGAATGATCCATCTCCTTCGGCCCAATTGCACCGAGCAAGATATGTGGGCATGTGGAAGCCTATAATTTCGCATTCCATAGCCTGATCTTTCGATCCCAGAAATCGAACGCTTGCGACATTGCCGCCTTGGTCAAGCGGGATAAGGTCAAGTTCTGTGATCTTTTGCATGGATTTCAATCGGCCCTTGTCGACCGCCGTCATGAGTTCTTCGTATCTGTTGCGTTGGGCTTGGCCGTTCCCGGCGATAACCTCGCCGCGAAGCGTGACTGACTCTTGGCCAGCCTCTCCCGTTATCTGCAGATTTCTCCGGAACAAAGCGCGGCGCGCTTCCCCACTTTCTCGTACCCATACACCACTTTCCCCAGTAACGAGCTTGCGCTTCGCGAACGCGATAGCGAGATCTGTCTCAGGTGAGGTCATGAGTATGGTGCCTTCCGACTTTTGCGCAACTGGGCCGCAGCTACTAAGGCCTATCGTTATAGCGATAGCGTATGCGATATCACTGGGCCGGCGTATCATTAATCGGATACCCTTTCTTTAGTATATACGACAGCGTTAACTGCGTTAATCATTAGGGCAACTTCGATCGAAATTACCATCAACTTTACGCTTTTGTTTTGGTGCAATAACAACATCGAAATTGTCTGTCCCTGATCCTACCTCGGCGATGACAAAAGAACCGCACATGTCTTTTCCCTCATCCCTACTATCTTCTGGTGAGGGCTGGAGAACCGTCGTCCCGTCCGGATAAACGATATCTAGGTCGTCTAGCAGCTGCTGGGATCGCTCAGGGTCAAACGTGATTTGAAGACCATACACAGTGCGTGGCGGGCCATCGTCCCGTCTTAGGCTATAAACCGCAGCGGTGCATTCGACTGTTTTGGCTTGGTATTCTAACTTAAACGCGGGTGCGAGCGCCCTACAAATCCGGGAGTCATTGCCATGCATATCGACAACGTTCAGTAGGCCCCTTACAGTCCGTCGGGAGCCCACTCTAAGTGAAGGCTGAATTTGCCTGGTGTAAGGTACCGTCCTGTCGCCGGCGCCGAGCAAGATCGAAGGTTCACTCTCGCTGACCGGAAAATCGTTAGAAAATCGATCGGAGCGCGTCCTAGCGTTTCGATCTTGGCGTTCGCGCTTTCGAATTTCTTGGTCAATCGATTCAAAGCGAATCCTTGCTTCAATCAACCCTGGATTTCTCTTGCCGGTATCGAATGGTACGCTCATGCTGCGGCTATGGCGACCTGCTGCCGGCACGTACACTATTCGTGTTCCGCCCGAATCCGTCGCAGCTTCGAGATATAAATGGCGGGCCAATCGCAGATTTTGTTCTACCCCGTCGCCCGTTTCAAACTTGGTTCCGAGGGTTAGCTTGGCCGCTTTATCACCGCTGCTAGCCTTTGATGCCAGCACTTGTAGTTGTGGCTCAATGTTGCCCCGTAAGGGAATGCCTACATAAGAGGTTGCTGGAGTGCATGCTGAGACCGCGCAGCTGCTCATGAGAATTGCGGCGGCAGTTATTCGACCGCGCCGGGGCATGCGGCCGTCAAAATGATTGGAACCCCACTTTATGCTCCAAAACACAGCTTTATTCCCCATGATAACTTTGGTGCGGATCTCGCCACGATATTTTTTCATTTCTCGTGCCCGGCCTGCGCGATGCTCGTCTGCAAAGGGCTAAGCAGATAGCTGATGATACGCCGCGTTCCCGTTTTCACATCCACGGTTGCGGCAAGACCGGGGGCGAGGCTGGTCCGCCGACCATCCGTGTCTATGTAGCTCCGCGCCAACGCGATGGTGGAAATATAGACCAGGCCGAGGTCCTTATCCTGCACAGCATCGCGGCTGATCGAGCGAACACGACCAGGAATCGTGCCATAGCGCGTGAACGGAAACGCCTCGAGCTTCACCGCAGCCTCCTGTCCGACCCGAACGAAGCCGACATCCTTGTTGAGGATGCGGACTTCGACTTCCAGCCCACCGCTGGCGGGCACTACCGTCATCAATGGCTTTGCGGCTTCCACAACGCCTCCCACGGTATGGACCTCGAGGCTTTGTACCGTTCCATCGACTGATGAAACGAGCCGCTGGAAACGGTTCATCTGGGTCGCCTTGGTTACTTCTTCACGACGCAGGATTGCGTCGGCCTCTGCTTTTGCAAGGTCAGTGAGCGCCGTATGCCGGGCTTGCTCACGGGCTTCGCGCCGCTGCTGGTCGAGCTTGCGCGCCTCGGCCAGGCCTCGATCGACCTGGGCCAGAGCGATTTCACGATCGCCCGCTTCAGATCGCCGTTGGCGTTCCAGTTCCAGCAAGCGCTGTCCAGGTGCATACCCTCTCGCGTCCAACCGGTTCATGCGGGCGATCTGGCGATCGAGTATTGGCACCGTGTCGGCAAGGCGGGCTGCGGATGCTCGTGCCGCAGTCACGTCAGCAAGGGCAGAGGAACGCCCGTCCGCCAGGCCAGCAGCGCTTGCCTCGATCTGGGCAAGTTGCGCGGCGATCAGGCGGCGTTGGGTCTCCGCGATTTCAGGCCGCGTGCCGTTGGGAGCCGTGAAATGCAAACCCTTGCCAGATAGAGCGTCGGCAATTGCCCGGTTGCGGGCGATGTCGAGTTCGGTGCTCGCCAGCGCCTTCTGCGCGGAGGCGAGGTCGGCACCGGCAAGCGTTGGATCAAGATCAAGCAAGGCCTGGCCCCGTCGCACAAAATCGCCGTTGCGTACATAGATCGCCCGAACAACGCCTGCTCCAGGTGACTGGACCAATTTGATGTTGCCGGTCGGAATCACGCTGCCCGGCGCAGAAGCGACGACGTCGATCCTCCCGAACACGGTCCACAGGATCGTAAGAAGCAGACCGATCGTCAGAATCCAGGCGGCCATCCGCGCCGTGGGAGACACAGGACGTTCGGCAACCTCGAGCGCGGCAGGAAGAAAATCGGCCTCACGCGAGGGGACAAAGGTTCGGCGCCACTCCCGATCCGCCCGAAGGGCTTCCTTGAGCACATCCCAATGATGACGCCACGCGCTCATGCCTCGGGACCTCGTGCGAAACCGGCACCGCTCTGGCGGCGATGCAGATCCGCATAGCGCCCGTTATTCCGCAACAGTTCTTCGTGATTGCCGCGTTCCACGATATGGCCAGCTTCCAGTGAGATAAGATTATCGCATTGCCGTACGGCAGAGAGGCGGTGCGCGATGATGATAACCGTACGGCCGGCGGAGATCGCCTTGAGGTTTTTCTGGATGATCTCCTCGCTTTCGGCATCGAGCGCGCTGGTCGCCTCGTCCAGAATGAGAATGCGCGGCCCCGTCACCAGCGCGCGGGCAATGGCCAGGCGCTGACGTTGGCCGCCGGACAGGTTGGTGCCACGCTCTTCGACCGGCGTATCGTAGCCTTGCGGCAGCCGCACGATGAACTCGTGGGCGCCAGCCAGTTCGGCCGCCGCCATCACCTTTTCGAGCGGCAGGGCTGGGTTCGCGAGCGCGATATTCTCGCGGATCGAACGGTTGAACAGAAGGTTTTCCTGAAGAACGACGCCGATCTGCCGCCGCAGCCATGCCGGGTCGATCTGGGCGATGTCGACACCGTCGATCAGCACGCGCCCGGCAGCGGGCACGTACATGCGCTGAAGCAGCTTGGTCAACGTCGACTTGCCCGAGCCGGAGGAGCCGACGATGCCTAGCGAGGTACCCGCCGCGACCGTGAGATCGATGTCTTCGAGCGTCCAGGGGCCATCGAGGCCATAGCGGAACTTGACGCCTTCGAACTTCACCTCGCCCTTGAGCGAGGGGAGGGCGACGCGGCTACCGGTACCGGGTTCCACCGGCTGGTTGAGCACGTCGCCCAGGCGCTCGATCGCGATCCGCACCTGTTGGAAATCCTGCCACAGCTGCGCCATGCGGATCACCGGGCCCGATACGCGCTGCGCAAACATGTTGAACGCGACGAGGCCGCCTACGGTCAGGTCCTTATCGATCACCGCCCTGGCGCCAAAATAAAGGATCAGAACCATATTGATCTTGGAGATGAGCTGGATCAGCTGGCTGCCGGTATTGCCAAGGTTGATGACCTTCTGACTGGCGAAGCTGTAGCCGGCGAGCTGCCGTTCCCAGCGATCCTGCCATTGCGGTTCGACAGCGCCGGCCTTGACCGTCTGGATGCCGCCGATGCTCTCGATCAGGAGCGCGTTGTTGGCTGCCGCGCGCTCGAACTTTTCCTCGATGCGCGCGCGCAGGGGACCCGTGACGAAAACAGCGACCGCGACATAGGCCGGGATTGCCAGGATCGAGATCAGGAAGAGCTGGGTGGAATAGAACCACATCACCACAAGGAAGACGATCGTGAAGAGGGGATCGATCAGCACGGTCAGCGACGAGTTTGTAAGGAACTCGCGGATGGTTTCGAGCTGGCGTACCCGCATGGCGATGTCACCGACCCGGCGTGCTTCAAAATACGCCAGGTTAAGGCCAAGCAAGTGACGGAAGAGCTTGGCGCCCAGCTCGACGTCGATTTTCTGGCTGGTTTCCGAATAGAGCCGGGTGCGCAGCCACCCGAAAAGAGTTTCCCACACCGAGACGACGCCAAAGCCGATTACCAGGATCGTGAGCGTGTCGAGCGTATTGTGGACCAGCACCTTGTCGATGACATTTTGGAAGAACAGCGGTGAAGCAAGGCCCAGAAGATTGATGCCGAGCGTCACCAGCAGCACCTCACCGATCAGGCGGCGATATTTGACGATCTGGGGGATGAACCAGGAAACGTCGAACGCGCGCGTGACGCCGCCAATGCCTTCACGGGTTGTTACCAGCAAAAGTTCGCCCGACCACATGGCCTCGAGCGCCGCCCTGTCGACCTTCATGATCTGGGGCTGGACGCCTTCCGAGCTGTGGCATGGCGGCTGGATCAGGGCTTCATCGTCGCTGATCCGGGCAATGATGAACCATCCTGACGGGCCGTTGGCGAGTGCGGGAAGGGGTGTTTGCCGCAGCTTGTCGTAGGAAGAGCGAACGGATTTAGCCCGAACGTCGTCCTGGCGCTTGGCAATGCGCTTGAGATCGTCGGCGTCTACGCCGCGGTCATGGCCAAGGCTATGACGCAGCTGTGCCGGGTCCACCGCGATGCGGTGAAGCGCAAGGAGCGTCGCATAGGCAATGAGGCCCGAGTCGTCTTGCCCCGCCGTCTCGGCTGAAGGTTCAGTTGCCTGGTCGGGGATCATGGCTTGGTTCTCGGGGTGGCGGTTGAAGGAGAGCGGGTTTCTGAGGCAGTCGGTCCGCCGCGCATGAGGTCCAGGGGTGCCTGGGCGGGCGAAGCTGCCGCAGGAAGGGCGCTTGCCTGCGGTTCGGGCATCTCAGGGGCGCGAGGCCTGCCGCTCGGAGCGCCGAGCCTGTCAATCGTGCGAATGACGCCGCCCCAGGGGACGGCGCTGCGCCGCTCGACTTTTTCGAGATAATCGTCCGGGGCATAAACGGGCGGGTTGGCAAGCAGCCGCTTCGTCTCAAGTTGGCCCAGATGGCGCAAGAGGATGGCTTGCGCGACATAGCGGTCGCGCTTGCTGCCTAGCAGGGCGATCTGCGTCTCATTGAGCGAATTCTGCGCGTAGAGTACGTCGAAAGTGGACCGCAGCCCTTCGCGATACTCCTCGAGCGTGCCCTCATAATAAATGCGGGCGGCCTGCACCTGCAAATCCTGCGCCAATGCATTTCGATCAGCCGTCACCCACTGGTTCCAGGCATTGACGATCGCCTGGACCAGTTGCCGCCGGGTTGCTTCGATGCGGAGCGTGTCGGCAGTCTGGCGATTGCGAGCCTGGGCAACGGCCGAGCGGATACGACCACCCGCGAACAGAGGGATCGTCAGGGTGGCGCGCCCGGTGAATGTGACGTCCTGGTCTGCGCGGTCGAAATGCGCGGCCGGGCCGGTCGTGCCGGCCGTGCCTCTGATCGATAGTTCGGGACGGCCTTCCGCTTGCGCCGCAGCGATCCGCTCCTGAGATGCATGGGCGGTTGCAATGGCGGCGGCAAGATCCGGGTTACTCGCTTCGGCCATCGCGAAGGCTTCGTCGGCCGTGCGAGGCAAATCCGGTAGCCCCGGCTCTTGCGCGAGATTGCCCGGCTCGCGGCCGACGATGGCCGTGAACGCCGCGCGACTGGATTCCAGCTGGGTTTCGGCGGCATTGAGCTGCACACGTGCCGCCTGTACTTGCGTCTCAGCCTGCGCAATGTCGGTTCTGGTGAGTTCACCAGCATCGCGCCGCGCGACGATTTCGTCGAGGGTAGCTTCCAAAGTTCGTAGATTGCGCTGCCGGATTGCAAGCGAACGGCCGTCGCGGCGCACATCGGTATAGGCTGCGATCAGATCGACGAGCAAATCACCCTCGGCTCCGCGCAAGGTTTCCCTTCCAGCTGCGCTGCCGGCAAGGGCCGCACGCAAGGCACTTGATGCACGGCCTCCCGTGTAAATCGGCTGGTCTATGACAAATTGGGATGCGAGATCGTTGCGCTCGATATTCGGGTCGTTGAGGCGGTCCGAGAGGGGGCGGTTTGCCTGAGTGATTGCACCGGGCAATGTCAGTTCATAGCCACCTGACAGTTGCACCTGTGCCGACGGACGCGTCTGGGACATCGCTATGCCGACCTCGTCGTCGGTTGCCCGCAAATCATAACGGCGCGCGCCTAGCCCTGGATTGGATGTAAAGCTGTCCGCTATAGCGGCCGAGAGACTATCGTCGGCAGGCGGCGGCACTGGCTCTTCGTCAAAGGCAATGCGCGGGGTTGGATAGGCATCATGCGCTTTGTTCAGGCGTTGCGAAGGACCTTGGGCAGCGGCGTTGCCTGTCAGCAACAAGGCTGACGCCGTCACGGCAAGGCCGCCGATATACCGGTAGCAAAAACGCGCCATGGCTCGATCCCGATCGGATCAAACGCGGTCAAAAGCGAAAAGATGGGGCATAGCCGCACAATTTTGCGTGCAGGTCGCGATCGCGGACCGACGGCCGATAACGCCAACAGCAAGAGTCTTGTACATCGAAATTGCCAGCCCCCGAACGGCGCGGAAAAACGCTGCGCCTCATTCCCCGGATCACCTATTATCCCGTCAAGGGGCCAAGTCAATCGCTTCTGTGACGAGTAAAAAACAATCAATTTGAATGTAAGTTTTGGCGCGTTGAAGTTTGATCTCATCATTTGGCGATGAAAGTATCTTTCTGTTCAGTATGACAGAATATCATTGATCGCGCTTCTTTAATGAGCACTGCAAATGCACTACTCAACATTTATTGCGTTATAAAGCGTCACGCAATTAGGCACGGACGACGTAGTCGGCGGCTCATACTGTCAGTAGATTTTCCTCAATCAGCCGGCCTGTTCCGTCAGGCCATCGTCTCGATCGCAACATGGACAAGCGGCGCGGTCTGCTCGGCCATCTTCTGCGCTCGTTCTCGTTGCCCCACCGTTGATATTCTCAACGTTGATCAAGCGCCTGAGATTTGCATTTTCCGCATCCGCGACAGGAGCCGAACTCCTCTCGGACTTCGGCTCCCATATGCTGCGGTCCGTGCGTTTCCACGCCCATTAAGCGAAGAAGTCGACAGGTCTTGTCGCCTCCTGCTTCCAGCCCGTAAGACCTTCGCCTGCCGGTTGGGCTCCGAATGTCACCATGCTCTGGATCATGGAAGCAACGGTCTGGTTGATCCGGGTCGGGTCTGAAGGCGCAAAGGGCTGTTGATCCGCCACTTTGTCGAGAGTCTCGCTTCCCTCGCTAGCGAAGAGCTTCACGATGGCAGGGGGTGACTCGGATATCCGGATCAGACGGTCGCGGCCTGCGGAGCTGGTTGCGAGATCGGCAAAATTGCTAAGGCCATCTTCAAGGGCTGTCGCGAGTTGGTCGGCCGCCACAAACGGGTCGATAATCCCCGCATCGGCTTTGTTCGGTATGCCACTGTCTGGCAATTCGTTCGCCACGGCAGGAGAGGTGCTGGAGAAATAGGTGAGGGCGGCATCGACGAACTCGGCCGCCGAACCATCGGCCCGGGTATAGCTGCCCTTATTGACGATCACGGTCTCGCCGAGGTCGAATTTGCCCTCAACGGCGGTGCCGGTGAGATTGATCGACTGAACGCTCGATCCGCCGAGCGTCGTGATCTCGCCGCCATCGACCGTCCCGTCGCCGTTCCGGTCCTGCCAGATATGGAACTGTGCGTATCGGGCATCGCCGGCCGACAGAATCCCATCGGCGTTGCTGTCAAAGGCGCGCAATCCTGCAAGGTCGGTGGCTGCACCGGGCAGGTCGTTCACGAAGCTGAACTCGCCGGCATTGCTGAGCGTACCGTCGCCGTCGCGGTCGAGGAACAACATGCCCTCGCCGGCGCCCATCCAGCTGGTGTCATCGACAATCCCGTCGCCATCCATGTCATAGGCAGCACTGCTAGCCAACGCGGATACGGTCGTCACCCCGCCACCATCGAGATCGAGGAGGATGGGAGCAGCCAGGCCGATCTGCACGCCGTTCTTGAATTCGGCGATCTCGACGCCGGTCAAGCTGTCGGTGCCGTCATTGCCGTCCTGGGAGGCGGCGTTGTCGACGATCTGTATGTTGCCGCCCACAGTTGAGATCGAATAGGTTGTAGATATCCCGGCGAACACGGCAATGTCCGATCCGGCGCCACCGTTGATCACATCGTTGCCTGCGCCGCCCGTCAGCCGGTCGTTGCCGCCGCCGCCATTCATCGCATTGGCCGCCGCACTGCCGATGATGACGTCATTACCTGACCCCGTCTCCACATTCTCGAAATCATATACGCCATCGGTCTCCGCGCCCGAAGTCGCGGAATTGGCGCCAAGGTTGACGACCCAAGCCGCAGTTGCGGTGGCATAGGACAGGGTGTCTGTCCCGCCTCCGGCATAGACCATGTCATTGCCGGTTCCCGGGGCAATGAAATCGTCGCCGGCGTCGCCGGTGACGGTGTCGTTGCCGCCATCGCCATAGATCACGTCATTGCCATCGCCGCCGTAGATGCTGTCATTGCCCGCGCCGCCGGCAATCTGATCGGCGCCTGCGTCACCGGTGATGGTATCGTTGCCATCGCCGCCATCGATGATGTCGTCGCCGATCCCGCCATAGAGCTGATCGGTTCCAGAACCGCCAGCCAGGACATCGTTAGCATCACCGCCGGTGAGCGTATCGTCTCCTTCGCCTCCGTTCAGATTGTCCGCGCCGGTGCCGCCATTGAGCTGGTCGTTGCCCGCCCCGCCAAGGATCGTGTCGTTCCCGGCATCCCCGTTGAGGATATCATCGCCATCTCCTCCATCGAGCATATCGGTGCCGTCACCGCCATTGAGGCCGTCATTCCCGGAGCCGCCCAGCAGGGTATCGTTTCCACTGCCGCCGTTCAGTGTGTCGGTTCCTGCCCCGCCTTCCAGTATATTGGCTGCGCTCGAGCCGGTCAGCGTGTCGTTGCCCGCGCCGCCGCGCACATTTTCGACATTCGTGATAGTGTCAGTCTCGCCGCTTGCGACGCCCTGCGCGGTCGTGACCGCCAGGCTGATGCTGAGGTTGGTGGTGTAGGCCGAATAATCGACCCAATCGATGCCCGCGCCGCCATTAAGGCTGTCATTACCGGCGCCCCCGACCAGGACATCGTCGCCAGCGTCGCCCGTGATGGTATCGTTGCCGTCTCCGCCATAGAGCGTGTCCTGACCGTCTCCGCCGGAGATGACGTTCGCCGCGCTATTGCCGACGATCAGATCGTCACCCGCGTTACCGGAGATCTTCGTGATGGCGCTCAACGTCACGCTCGTAAAATCGAAGCTGTCGGCATTGTCGCTGCCGGCAATCGTGACGCCGCTATAGGTTCCACCCGAGATCGTCTCGATGTTCGAAAAGGCGGCGAGACGGATGATTGCATTGTTGGCGAGAGCCACGATGCTGTCCGTGCCTGCGCCGCCGTCGATAGTGTCGTTTCCGGCAGCTGTTCCAGTGAATTGGAACACGTCGTTTCCGATACCGCCCGACAAGTTGTCGTTTCCGGCAGACCCCAGGATGGTGTCGTTTCCGGCAGAACCAAAGATGGTGTCATCGCCCGTTCCGCCATCGATCCGCGTGATATTGACGAGCGTGGACGCGCCAAAGTCGAGGAGATCGTTATTTGCCGAACCGCGGATATAGACGCCGGTGTAGCTGCCGGCGGTGATTGTTTCGACGCCGGACAGGGACGTAAGGCCGATGGCGGTGTTGTTGGCCTGCGCAGCGATCGTGTCATTGCCAGTGCCGCCGTCCACGCCGTCATACCCGTCACCGGTCCCTGTTGCCTTGAACAGGTCGTCGCCGAGCCCGCCGCTGAGCGCATCGTCCCCGATACCGCCCACCAGCGTGTCGTTGCCGGAGCCACCGTTCAGCGTGTCATTGCCCGCGCCGCCCTGGATCGTATCCGCGGCAGTGGAGCCCATGACGACATCGTCGCCGTCAAGGCCGTTTATCGCGACGATCCCAGTCAGCGTGACATTGGTGAAATCGAGCGTGTTGGCACGGTTGGTCCCCGTGACGGTCACGTTCGAATAGCCGTTTGCCGAAATCGTCTGAAGTCCGACCGTCGTGCCGATCCGGAGCGCTTGGCCATTGAGGCCTGCGTTCAGCGCGGAGGGCTGATTGACGAACAGGAAGTCGTCAGCACCAAAGTTCGAGAGTGCGACATCCTCGACGAGGATCGCCGGACGGCCATTGATTGCGATTTTCACGTCGTCCCCGTCCTGCGAAAGGAACGGTGCGAGGTCCGCGAAGCTGGTGAGACCGTCGGAGCCGTTGAGGAAAACGATCTTGTCGGCGCCATCGTGGAAGTCGCCGATCGTCGCCCAGAGCTCCTCCCAGGCCTCTGCCTCCAACATCGCCGAGTCGAACACGAAATAGTCGTAGCCCGCGCCGCCCATGGCGTAGTTCTGGGTACCAAACAACTCGATAACATCGTTGCCGCGTCCGCCATAGACGCTGACTGACCAGCTGTCGGCCGTGACATAGTCGTCGCCGTCCAGGGCATCGACAGAGGCGCCGCTCGCACCGTTGCCAAGGATCCGTTCGCTCGTGTTGCCGATATTCTGCCAATCGCTCAGCATGCGCGTGGCCGTCGTCGTGGGCCAGGGAACCGCCCCTGCTGTCGGAGCCGGTCCGAAGCCGCCCGATGTTGCCCAGCTACCGAACATGAAGTCCGAGGCATCAAGGTCGGCAAGCGTGATGTTCTCAATGACGATCGCGGGCAGGCCCGCGAGGACGATGTCGACGTTCGCGCCGTTCTGGATCATGTGCGGCGCGAGCTCAGCGAAACCCTCGATGCCTCCGGTGCCATTGACGATGCCTATGCGATCGACACCATCGGTGAAGTCGGCGATGGCCGCCCAGGTCTCCGCTTCACCGCCGGCGAGGAGCGAGAAGCCGTCGAAGATGAAGGTATCGGCCCCTGCGCCGCCGTCGCCAGAGCCACTATAGTACATGAACTCAAGGATATCGTTCCCGTCTTCGCCGTGCAGCGAAACGGCCCAGGCGTCGGCAGTCATATAGTCGTCGCCGCCCAGCGCCCATATGCCAGCATTCTGCGCGCCGCGACCGACAATGCGGTCGTTGCCCTCGGTAAACTGGCTCCATTGCGAGGGCGTGTACTCGGGACCGGTCGGCAGCATGCCGACGACCAGTGTGATCGTGTCGCTTGCCGAAAGACTTCCGTCGCTGGCGGTGATGCGGATGCTGTAGTCGCCAAGCGCACCCGCACCCACGGTCCCGGTCAGATGGCCATCTGTAAAGCTCAGCCAGGAAGGCAGGGTCGAGCCATCGGCCATGCTTGCCGTATAGGTAAGCGCATCGCCATCGGGATCGCTGAAGGCGCCCGCAGGTATCGTCACATCGAGCGTCGCGCCGCGGACGGTGGCGACATCCCCAAGTGGCTGCAGCAGCACCGGGGCGTCATTTTCCCCGCTGGAGGCATCGAGCGTCAGGCGGAAGATATCAGAGACGGACAAGCTGCCGTCACTTGCGATGACCTCGATGTCGATCGCGGTGTAGCCTGCAGGCGGCGTACCGGTGAAGCGCGCGCCGTCGAAGGCGAGCCAGGAGGGCAGGGGATTTCCGCCAGCGAGCCGCGCGGTGAGAGACAGCGCATCGCCATCGACATCGGTGAAGCTGCCAAGGGGCAGGGCCACATCGATCGCATTGGCGCCTGAGAGGCTCACATCGGGCAGCGCAGCGATCAGGACCGGAGCATCGTTGACCGGACTGATCGCGAGCATGAAGTTGTCTGCAACGCTCATTGTGCCATCGCTTGCGGTAACGCGGATCTCCAGCGTGCCATGGAAATTAGCCGGAGGCTGGCCGGTGAAGCGGCGGGTTGCCGCATCGAAGGCGAGCCAGGAGGGCAGGGCGTCGCCGCTGGCCAGCGTGGCGGAGAGAGCGAGCGCATCGCCGTCTACATCGGCGAAGCTACCGGTAGGCAGGACCAGGTCGATGGCCTGGTCCTCTGCGTACTCATGATCGGCGATACGCGTCAGCACCACGGGCGCATCGTTGACGGGCGTGACGGTGAGAAGGAAGCTGTCGGTGACGCTCGCACTGCCATCGCTTGCCTCTACCGTGATCTCGATGGACCCATGATAGTTGGCAGGCGGCGTTCCGGTCATACGTCCGCCTGCGAAGACCAGCCATGATGGCAGCGGCGCGCCGTCGCCAAGCCGTGCGCTCAGAGTGAGCACATCACCATCCATATCGCTGAAGCTGCTGGCCGGGACGGCGATGTCGATCGCCATGTCTTCCGCGACAGCCACATCTGCCAGCGTCTGTACCACAACAGGCGCATCGTTGACGGGATCGATGATCAGGCGGAACGTGGCGCTCGCCGAGAGTACCCCGTCCGATGCGGCGACGACGATATTAAGGAGGCCGTTGAAGTTGGCAGGCGGCTGACCGGTGAAGCGGCCGGCATCGAACTGCAGCCAGGACGGCAGCGGATCACCCGAGGCAAGGGTGGCGGACAAGGTCAATGTATCGCCATCGACGTCGCTGAAGGCGCCTGATGGAATGGTGAAGTCGATGGCCTGGTCTTCGAGGTTCTGTCGATCGACCAGGGCAAGAGCCGCGACCGGGGCATCGTTGAGCGGCGTGATTGTGAGCGCGAAGGTGTCGGCGGCACTTGCGTTGCCATCACTCGCCCGGACCTCGATTTCGATGGTCCCGTGATAGTTGGCAGGTGGGGTGCCGGTAAACCGGGCACCATCTAATGATAGCCATGCCGGAAGTGGTGAACCGTCACCCAGATGGGCCACGAGCGTGATCACGTCCCCATCGATATCCGTAAAGATTCCGGTCGGGAGCAGCAAGTCGACCGGGCTGTCCTCGCTCGAGGCCATGTCTGCGATCGGTTGCGCCACCATGGGCGCATCGTTGGTGCCTGCAATCACCAGATCGAACGCGTCGCTGACGCTGGCCTGGCCGTCACTAGCGGTGATGCGCAGGCCCAGAATGCCATTGAAGTTTGCCGGCGGCTGTCCTGAGAGCACGCCATTTGCGACGCTAAGCCAGGCGGGCAGCGGGCTGCCGTCGGCGAGAGTGACCGAGAAAGTCAATGCATCGCCATCATTGTCCGTGAACGCACCGGTCTGAAGGGCGAAGCTGAAAGGCTGGTCTTCGGTTCCCGACAGGTCGACCAGCGCCTGCGTCAGGACCGGAGCATCGTTGACCGCATCGATGACGATCGCAAACTGACGGATGACCGTAGCCGTCTGGTCCGCCGCCAGGATTTCCAGGGTTACTGTACCATTGAAATTGGCTGGCGGCGTGCCGGTGAACGTCCTGGTCTGGCGATCATAGGCAAGCCAGGATGGTAGAGCCGCGCCGCCGACACCGCGGACTTCGACAAGAACCGTGTCGCCATCGGCATCTGAAACAAGGTTGACAGGCAAGGTCGCCGTGAACGGCTGGTCCTCGGTCCCACGCAGGACAGGGATCGCGCTGATCACCGGCGCATCGTTCACCGCGGCGATCGTGACCGCGACCCGGGCGATGTCGGTGACGCCGGCGGAATCGGTGACTTCATAGTCGAACCAGGCATTGCCGTTGAAATCGGCATCGGGCGTGATGATGAGCTGGCCGATGCCATTGGGAGTAACGGTCAGGCCGTGCGTGTCGACGATGCGGCTGAAGACAAGGGCCTGGTTGTCGGGCTCGATGTCGTTCTCGAGCAGTTGGGAGATAAACAGCGTCAGCGGCGGCTGATCTTCGCTGAGCGACAAGGTGTCGTCGCCCGCGATCGGCGCGTCGTTGACCGGCAGGACCTCAATCTCGACAGTGGCCGTGACCGGGAATCCGGAGGCGTTCGTGATCGCATAGCTGAGCAGCAGCGTGCCATGGAAGTTTGCCGCGGGCGTGATCCGATACTGCCCATTCTCGAGTGTCGCGATCGAAGCATCGGCCGGTGCGCCGATGAAGCCGAGGAAGGTGATCGTCTCGCCTTCAGGATCGTAGTCATTCGCAAGAAGCTGGGCCGGATCGATATCGATATAGGTGTCTTCGAGCGTGCCGAACCCATGGTCGGACACTGCGATCGGAATGTTGAACTCCGGCAGGATGGTGAGCGACACTCGGCCGATGCGATCTGCGCCATGCGCGTCGGTTACCCGATAGGAGAAGGCGGCGTTGCCGAAATAGCCCTCGCGGGGCGTGAAGACGGCGGTGTTGCCGACCATGGCAATGGTGCCATTGTCGCCATCGAGCAGTTCGACGATTGCGAAGCTGTCGCCCTCGATGTCACGATCGTTGGCAAGAAGCGTGGCCAGGTCGATGATGAGAGCCGTGTCCTGGTCGCCGACGAACACGCCTTGCGGATTGTTGCCGGTGCCCACGCCATCGGAATTGGCGTAGGGGGCATCGTTGACCGGTGCGATCTCGAACGAGAAGGTCCCGGTGCTTGTCAGACGGCCGTCCGTGATCGTGTAGCGGAAGGTCGCGGTCCCGCTGGCATTTTCCTTGGGCACGAAGCTGTAGCGTCCACCTGGCAGGCGCTGAATGCGGCCCAGGTCGCCGCTTGTCTCAAGCGAGACGAGGCTGACCGTGTCGCCGTCAAGGTCGCTGTCGTTGCCGATCAGGTCGGCGGCTGTGAATTCGAACGGCGTATCCTCGTCCGTGCTGAACAGGTCGGCCACTGCGGTTGGTGCATGGTTGGTCGATTGCACGTTGATGGTGACGGTGCCGGTCCGGGCGCCATCGACATCGTCGGTGATGATATAGTCGAACCCGGCCTGCCCGCTGAAGTCGGCGTCGGGCGTGAAGACGATCGTCGTGCCATCGAAGTTCAGCGTGCCGTGAGCGGCATTGAGGACTCCGACGAGGCGGATAGGATCGCCATCGACGTCATGGTCGTTCGCCAGGAGCTGCGCCGGCGTTATGACGATCGGGGTTTCCTCGAGCGTCGAGAAGCTGTCGGGGCCGGCATAGGGCGCTTCGTGACGCCCTTCGACCGCGATGCGCACGGTCGCGCTGCCGTCGCCTTGGCTGTCGTCGGTGATGACGTAGGTGAAGCTGTCCTCGCCTGACCATCCCGCATCGGGCGTATAGGTGACGCTCGCCACGAGCTTGCCGTCGAACAAATGCGTTACCGATGCGCTGTGGCTTTCCCCGCCGGTAGTTGCGGTCCAGACGATGTCGAAGCTTCGGCGCAGATCGAAGGGAACCGTGGCGGTGACAAGGCCGGTGGCGCTGTCGACGTTCATCCATACGGGCAGGTCGGATCCGTCCGCCAGCTTTGCCGTCCAGGTCGCCCCGGGCGCTAAGAGCGCGGCGGGCGGGCCATAGGTGACGATGCCGTCCTGGATGACGAGCGTACCATGGCCGGCCGCGGAGACCGACTTGATGCGTAGATAGTCGCCGTCGTCCTCGCGATCATTGGCGATGAGGTCCATCAGCGCGAATGTCAGAGGCTGGTTCTCGATGGTCGCCAGCGTATCGGCAACCGCATCGGGCCTCTCAGCGGTTGGAAGCACGTTGAAGATGATGGTCCCGCTATTGTGCGAGATGCCGCCCTTTTCGTCGATCGTCGTGTAGCTGATCGCGATCGACCCGTTGAAGTCCTCCGGTGCGGAGAGGTCGATCTGCTCGCTCGACGTGCGGATGCCGATACCATTGGTCCCGCCATCCGCCAGCGTGAAGCCGCTATCGACAACCACATCGGTGAGGATCGAGAAGCTTGGTAGGCTGCCATTATTGCCGGCGACCTCGAGGCGTACGCCCAATGCACCGACATAGGCCGGGGGCGGGGTGCCGTCGAACGCAAGCGTTCCCTCGTTGAAGGCAAGCCAGTCAGGCAGCGGCGCTTCGCTTTCCCGTTTCGCGACGATGTCCGCAGCAGAGCCAAGGTCGATCGCGAAGAGGCCCTGGGACTTGAAGAAGTCGCTCTGCTGGAGGAGCGCGTTGATCGCAGGATCGAGCGGCGCGGCGGGGTCGATGACGAATTCGAGGGTGAACCCGCGCTTCGCGGCTGAATAGCTGCCTTCCGGCACGACAGGGGCGTCGGGCGTGAAGCTCAGCTGGAGGCGAACCGGCTGCGCATTGGCGTCGGGCGTTTCACCCGTCAGCGCCAGGGTCATCGTGTCGACGTCGAACTCCAGCCATTCAGGCAGCGGTCGGCCGCCTTCCAGGCTTACGGAGAAGCTGCCATGGCTCACGTCGAAGAGGGCCAAATCGCTTTCATAGGCAATGCCCGTTCCCAGCGAGGCCGGGTCGATCGCCAGCGTGTCGGTGAAGACGCTGGCCGGGTCCCCTGCTTGCGCCCCGGGCTTGGTGAAGTGGAGCACGACATCGAACGGCATAGTGACGCCGGCGTCCGGTGTGCCGGTGAAGCGCAGAGTGGCGGGATCGAAGATCAGCCAGGACGGCAGGGCATCGCCATTGGACAGTGTTGCCGTGACGGTTGCGCCCGAGGGGAGATTGTCGGCGCCGAAGGCGATCTCGCTGTGATGCGCCTGGCGGACCGTGAAGCCTGATAGGACCGTGTCCTGCACGGACAGGCCGTTAGCGAGGCTCTGGTTGTTGCCGCTGTTGAACGTGAAGCGCTGCACGTAGCTGCCTGCGGCCGGATCCTTGAGGATCACGCTGATGGTCGCTGTCGAACCTGCAGGCGCCTCGCCGGTGAAGGTCATGGTGGCGGCGTCGAAGCTCAGCCAGCTGGGCAGATCTTCGCCGTTGGCTTGGCGTGCGATGACCGTGTAGTCCGCCGAGAGATAGCGGGTATCGAGCACGCCCAGCACGCCGGCGCTGCGGAAGAACAGCACATCGCCTTCGGGTTCGACATCGTTGCCGAAGGCTTCGGCCGGGATGACGAACAGCGGCTGGTCTTCCAGGCCGGTCACGAGGTCATCGCGCAGGGTCGCGCCGTCGTTCTGCGGGAGGATGCCGATCGCGACATAACCAGTTGCGGTGCCGCCGCGGCCGTCGCTGATCGTATATTCAAAGCCCGCATTGCCATTGAAGTCGGGCCTCGCCTTGAAGACAATCTGGCCCAGCTCGTTAACGCTGACCTTTCCGTTATCGGCAAAACGCTCGACGCCGACGAAAGTCAGGCTGTCGCCGTCGGCGTCGCGGTCGTTTGCGAGCAGTGTCGCGGGATCAATGATGATCGTCTGGTCTTCTAGAATCGTGAACCGGTCGCCGATCGCCTGCGGGGCATAATTCGCCGGAAGAACATCAATGAAATAGGTGAGCGTAGCGCTGGCCCCGCGCTCGTCGATCACATCGAACGAGATGGCCGCCGTGCCTTCACCGTCGGGCGTAAATGCGATTGTCGCGCCGTCGAGGACCGCGGTGCCATTGAAGGCGGCGTCGCCATCGGCGGCTGCATGGAGGCCGACGAAGGTGATGGCATCGCCTTCGATGTCGTAGGCGGTGGCCATGAGGTCGGCGACGGCAATGCTAGTGGTCCGCCCGAAGCGGACATTTTGCTCAGACTCCCCGGAGCCGCGCGGGGCATCGTTGACCGCGTCGAAATAGAGTTCAATCGGCGCCACCGAGCGTGCACCCGACGGGTCTTCGAGGATGTAATTAAACCCGGCGAAGCCGTAAAAGTCGGTGCGTGAGATGATTTCGAGATAGTCGCCGGCTACGCGCGCCGACAAATTGGTTCCGGCCGTCCATTCGCTGCCATTGCCGTCATAATCGAACGGATCGATCGGGTTTCCGTCCGCGTCGACAAGCGGCGTAATGCCGACGACGCGCAAATCTTCCCAATCGTCGTCGATATCATAGTCGTTGTCCTTGAGGACGGTGTCGATGCGAATGCGCAGGATTTCGTCCTCGACGCCGTGGAGCGCGGCGTTGGTGTCGGAGACCGCGACCGGTGCGTCGTTGACGGCTGCGACATTGACCCGCACGCGGGCCGTGGATTCGCGACCATAGGGATCGGCGACGGTATATTCGAAATAGGCCTGGCCATTGACGTTCGCCGGAGCCTGGAAGGCGATCATGCCGTCTTCGCGAATCCAGGCATTGGCCCCGCCGGTTCCGTTGACTGATTTGAGCACCAGTTGATCGACGCCTTCTTCGGCGTCGTTGGCGAGCAGCGTAGCTCGATCAATGACGGCTACCTCGTCCTCGACGCCGAAGAGATAGACGTCATCCTCCGCGTTGAAGCGGCCGATGCGTGCCAGATCCTCGATCTTCGCGCGATCCCAGACCGTACCATTGGCGAAGGCGATCTCCTCGATGCCAGTCTCATTGCCGAGGAAGTGATCCTTGATCAGCATCGTATCGAAGGTGAGCACGCCGGCGACATTCTCAAGCTCGATCAGGAGATCGGCACCCTGGCGGACCAGCGAGACATCCCTGGGCAGCGCGCCCTCCTTGATCGCCACGCGATCGATATCGCTCGCAGCGCCCTGTTCGATGACCTGGTCATTGTCGCTGTCGAAGCCGAGCAGATAAGTATCGGAGCCAAAGCCGCCCTTGAGCAAATCCTCACCGTAGCCACCATCGAACATGTCATTGCCGGTGGACCCGATGAAGCTGTCCGCAAACACTGACCCCAGCAGCATCTCGATACTGACGAGTGTGTCGCCTTCGGCTTCGCCGGTCAGGCCCTGGCCCAGAGACAGGTCAACGGTCACCGCCTCGTCGGCCGCGCTATAGTCGGCGGTGTCGAAGCCACCGCGCCCGTCGATCAGGTCGGCGCCGAGTCCGCCGCGCAGACGGTTGTCGGACGCGTCGCCACGCATGATGTCGTCGTGGTAGGAGCCCTGGACGATTTCGATCCCGGAGAGCGTGTCCCCGAGCGCATCGCCGCCGCCCGCCATGCTATCTGCAAGATCGATCGTGATCCCTTCCGCCGACAGCGAATAGTCGGCAATGTCCTCGCCTTCGCCGCCGATCAGCGTATCGGCGCCGCGTCCACCGATGAGGACGTCGTTACCCGCGCCCCCTGAGAGAATGTCGTCGCCGCGGCCGCCTTCGAGCCGGTTGTTGCCGACATCGCCCTCGATGGTGTCGGCATAATCGGTGCCGATGACGTTCTCGATGCTGGTCAGCGTATCACCGGTCGCGTCGCCGCCCGAGGCCGTGCCGTTCGCCAGCGAGATGGTGACGCCTTGCGTCGAAGGCGAACTATCGGTGGCGTCGAAATAGCTGGCCGTGTCGATGCCTGCGCCGCCATCCAGGATATCCGCGCCGACGCCGCCGTCGAGCGTATCATTGCCAAGGCCGCCGATCAGCATGTCGTTGCCGGCACGACCTTCGAGACTGTCGTTCCCGACCCCGCCTTCCAGGCGGTTGTCGCCGGCGTCGCCTCCGAGCTGGTCGTTATAGTCGGTGCCGACAAGGGCTTCGATGCCGACATAGGTGTCGCCTGCGGCTGTACCGCCCTGGCCGACCCGCGATTCAAGATCGGCGCGTACACCGACGTTGGAGCCGGCGAAGAACACGGTGTCGAAGCCCGCGCCGCCGGTGATGTGGTCGGCGCCGAAGCCGGCGTCGATGATGTCGTCGCCGTCGCCCGCATCGATCACATCGTCACCATCGCCGGTCTCGATCCGGTCGTTGCCGCCGAGCGCGAGAATGAAGTCGTTGCTGTCGAGGCCCTGGATCAGTTCGTCCTGCGCATTACCGACGATATAGTCGACATAGCGGCTGCCGCGCAGCGTTCTGTCATACGCCGCCTCAACCGTGGCGTGGACGAAGCCGATATCCTCAAGGCCGGTCGGGTCGGCGATGCGATACTGGATCGTCGCTTCGCCCGAATAGCCGGGGTTAAAGCGTATGACGACAAACTGCTCGCCAGAGAAAGTGACCACCTCGGCCGTGCCGATGCTGACATGGTTGCCCAGCGCCAGCGCAACGGGGTCGAGCACTTCGTCGATGCCCACGAAATGGGGCAGGGGCCCGCCATCTACGTCATAGTCATTGGCCATGAGATCGGAGACGCGGAGGACCAGCGGAACATCGAGAGGCGTGGCGAAGTCATAATCGTCGACGACGGTCGGGTCGTCGGGCTGGGCGATGATCGTGAGATCGACATAGCCCTCGGCGATGCCGCCTTCGACGGTGTCGTCGGTGATCTGGTAGAAGAAACCGGACGATTGGGTAGCATTCGGATTGGGCGTGAAGAGGATATTGCCATCCGCGTCGAATTCGAGCGTGCCGTTGAGATCATGGTCGGGCCGGAAGCCCAGGAACCGGAGCGGATCCCGGTCCATGTCGCTGTCGTTGGCGAGCAGCACCGAGATCGGAATGGTTACCGGCACGTCTTCAAGGACGTCGACAAAATCGTTCCGGGCCACCGGAGGGCCATCGCTCACATTGTCGAACCAGAGCGTGACCTTGCCGTCATCAACCGCCCCTTCGAGATCGGTGACAAGATAGTAGAAGCTTGCTTCGCCCCAGAAATTTTCGTCGGGCGTGAAGATAATCGTTCCATGGTCGGTAAATGTGATGTCGCCGTTGACCGCGGTCGGAACGCTGCTCTGATCGGTTGCGAAGGTGAGGGTGAAACCTTCGGGATCGAAATCGTTCTTGAGCAACTCCAATATCGGGATCTCGATCGCCACGTCTTCCGGTCCGCGCAGGAACTGGAGGCCCGGCCCGGTGTAGCCGTCGTTGCCGGCCACGGGGCGATCGTTGACCGGTTGATAGGCGATGGTCGCGCGGGCCCAGGACGTGCCGCCCTGGCTATCATTCACGCGATAGTCGAACCAGGCATCGCCGTTGAAGTTGGCGGACGGCGTGAAAAGGATTGTCTGGTTGGCGAGAAGCTGAGCGGTGCCGCCATGGCTTGTACCGATGGCATCGATGACGAGCGGGTCATTGTCCGGGTCCGTATCGTTCGACAGCAGCCCGGGCACGATGGCACCGTTCACCTCCTGGGCAAGAGCGTTGAGAATAATCGGATTATCTTCGAGGATCGGATCTCCGCTCTGGGTCGTCACGATAAGATCGCTATTGGCAACCGGCGCATCATTGACCGATGCGAAGCTCAAATTGACGCGTCCGGTCGAGGTCGCGCCCGACGGGTCCCTCACGATGTAATCGAAGTGAGCATTCCCCCAGAAATGATCGCGCGGGATGACCTGGATCAATCCGTCCGCATCGATGCTGACTGTGACGTCAGCATTGGAGAGAACGGACTGAAGGGTAAGGATGTCGCCATCGGCATCGCTGTCGTTCGCCAGCAGAGCAAGCGGATCGATGGTGAGGGATTCGCCTTCTACACCCTCTATCGTACCGTCATTCTGAGCGACTGGCGCGTCGTTGACGGGCGTAACGGTGATATAGACCTTGGCGCTCGCGGAGCCGCCTTCCGGCGTGTTCGCGACATAGGTGAATTCGGCGGTGCCGTTGAAATTGTCGGTGGGATCAAAAGCGATGTTGCCGTCGCTGGAGAGCGAGACGGTGCCGCCAACTGCACCATTGACCTGTCCGACGATCATCCGGTCACCGTCGAGATCGTTGGAGAGCAAGCGCTCTACGCGAATATTGAGCGTGCCATCTTCCGCGACGGTAAAGCCGCGATCCTCGATTGCCGTTGCGACAGGACGAATGCGGATATCGACTTGCGCCGTATCGAAAGCGTTGCGTCCGTCCGTGAGCGTGTAGGTCAGCGTGGTCGGACCGTAGTAGCTGCTGCTGGCTGTGAAGATCACATTGCCGTTCGCATCAAGCGATGCGGTACCGTTAGCGCCGCCATCGACCGAGACAATGTGAATGGGGTCCCCATCGGCATCGAGGTCGTTCTGCAGCAATTCGCTCGCAAGGATGGTGATCGTCTGGCCGGCGACCAGGGTATAATAGCCGTCGTCGAGCGCTGCGGGCGCGCGGTTGTCGACGAGATCCCGCATCGCCGCCTTGGTCCATTCGATGCCATCGGCGAAGCGGATGATCTCGACGCCCTTGCCGTCGGCGGCCAGCGCATCGATGATCGTCAGACTGTCGTCCGTCGATGAAGTGAAGCGGATGATGACCGACTCGCTGCCGCGGAAGAGACGCGATACCGACGCTTCGGTAGACGCGAAATCGGCGATAAAAACTGCATCCACCGGCCCTGTCTGCGTCTGCTTGTCCTGGATGGTGTCATTGCCGCTGCCGCGAGCGAACGCATAACTGTCCGATCCTTCCGCGCCGAACAGCTGATCGTCACCGCCACGGGCGGCGAAATTATCGGTGCTGTCGAACCCGTAAACCTTGTCGTTACCGGCCCCGTCGATGTCGGACAGCGCGCGGGCGCGCATGGTGTCGAGGTTCCAGACCGTGCCATTGGCGAAACGGATGGTGAAGAGGTTGAACGAAGCGAGCGCCCCTGTCAGGACGATCTGGTCCTTCCCGCCAACGAAATTGATGACGAGGTCGAGATTGTCGGGACCGCCGCGCGCAGTATTCGCGATATCGGCGGGGGTGAGGTCCTCGAGACGCAGGACGTCGGTATCAAAGCTGAATCCTTCGATCCGGTCTACCCCGTCGCCCGAGCGATAGACGAAGGTGTCAGCACCGCTGCCACCACTAATGATGTCGTTACCACGGCCGCCGGCCAGAGTATCGTTGCCCGATGTACCAGCGATGACGTCATCGCCATCGCTCTGTTGCGAGGCGAGAGCCGCGGCGCGAATGGCATTCAGATCGATGACGACGTTGCTGTCGGTGAGCAATACCCGCTCAATGCCCTGGAAGCCAGCGAGGCCGCCACGGATGACGATCTCATCGCCCGCCTGTGGCAGGCGGACGACGATGTCGTCGCTTTGCGGGGAGAGGCGCGCGAAGCTGAGGTCGCCGAAATCATAGCCCGAGATTTCGAGTACATCATAGACGGTTTCGGCCGCATCGAGGATTGTGTCGCGACCGTCGCCGCGCGCATAACGGTATGTATCGTCACCGCCATTGCCGATCAGCAGGTTGTTGCCCGGACCGCTGACGAGGATGTTCGCATCGGCGTCGCCGGTCTTGATGGTCGTGCTGGCGGTTGTAGCCATTTCGAGGAGAGTCTGGTCACTCCAGACCGTGCCGTCAGCGAAGCGAATGGCTTCGACCTTGTTGGTCATTGCGCCCTGGATCGTGATGCGATCGTTGGTTTCGCGGATCTTGAGGATCAGGTTCGCGCCGTCGGCGCTTTGCTCGACAATGATATCGATTGGTGCAATGCCGGCGTCGAACTGGATCGTGTCCATGCCGCCGGATTCCATGATGAGATCCTGCCCATCGCCGCGTCCGAAGCGATAGATGTCGTCGCCCAGACCACCGACGAGCCTGTCGGCGCCTGCGCCGCCGCGCAGTGTATCACTCCCTGCGCCCGCGTAGATCTCGTCATTGCCGAGCCCGCCTGCAAGATCGTCGGCATAGTCCGATCCATAGAGGATATCGTCGCCAGCCGTGGGATCGGTCGCCATCGCCAGCAGCGTGGAGGCTGTCCAGACGGTACCGTTGGCAAACTCGACCGACTGGATTGCCATGGCGAGCGATGCTGCTTGACCGAGGTTGATCCGGTCGCCGGTGCCGGCGATGGCCAGCATGACCGTGGAGGCCCCGCGAACCAACTGGACATCCTCCGGCGCGATGTCGGCCCCGAACAGGAGACGGTTGACGCCGCCGCTATCGGAGATGCGATCCTGCCCATCGCCGCGATTGAAAAGGTAGACGTCGTCACCAAGACCACCGTTGAGGACGTCGTCCCCGCGGCCGCCCGCCAGCGTGTCGTTGCCGCTCGTGCCGGTAAGGGTGTCGTTGCCACCCTGACCATCGATCGTCGTGATGCCGCCGACAAGGGTGACACTATCGTCACCTGCGGTCGTGACCACCGACCGGGCAAGGACATCGCTCCAGTTCCACGTCGTTCCATCAGCAAAAGCGATCTGCTCGATTTTGCCGGCGTTGCCTGAACCCAGCGCCTGGTTAAGCTTGATCCGGCCGCCGCCGTCGCTGACGCGCAATTCGAGATTGGTCCCGATCTGCACGACACTGACATCTGCGGGATCGATACCGTCGACAAACTCGATCCGGTCGTTGCCGCCGGCATCGCTTATGGTATCGCGGCCATCGCCGCGGGTGAAACGATAGAGGTCGTTGCCACTGCCGCCGGTGAGAGTGTCGTCGCCCCGACCGCCTTCGAAGACGTCGTCATCGGAGAGGGACAGGGTTTCCGTGCCGCCGAAGATCACATCGTCGCCGGTGCCGCCAGCAACGACATCGCTTCCCGCGCCGCCTGCCAGACGATCGTTGCCGTCCTGACCGGAAACCCAGTCATCGCCATTGCCCGCATCGACGATGTCGTTGCCCGTGCCCCCGGCGAGCTTGTCGTTGCCGTCGTAGCCGTAGATCGTGTCATCGCCGCCAAAGCCGTAGATGCGATCGTCAGATGGGCTGCCGGCAAGGACATGGCCATCGTCGGTGTCGTCGAGGTCGACGGCGCCATCGAGCGGGAAGGCATAGCCGTCGAAATTTTCGAGCGTCAGGCTGCCCGCGCTGACACCCTGCAGGCGCAGGATCGAGCGCGGCGTGGAGCCGCTCTCAGTGGTTTGAATGATTGTGTCGGCGCCATCCTGCTTCACAACAAGGAGACCGAGCTGGAAGGGGTTACCCGAATAGTAGTTGAGGAATTTGATGACGTCGCCCGTCGGACCGCCCTCGAAGTCGGTGATGACGTCTTCGCCTGAACCCATGCCGTAGCGGTTGATGTAGCGATAGGTGTCGCGGCCGCTGCCGCCCGTCATGACATCGATGGCATCGTCCGACGAGACATCCTCGAAGAAGTCCGCGCCATCCCCGCCGATGAGCGTGTCGGCGCCCTGGCCGCCTTCGAGCGAATCCGAGCCGAGGCCACCTTCGAGAATGTCGTTGCCGTCACCCCCGCGCAGGGTGTCGTCATTGCGGATGAAGGTCGAGATATGTGACCCGCGAACCTGCAGGTACCAGACGCCAGGAGCACCGAGGTTGCCATCTGTTGTGTCGAGTGTAACCAGGCCGCCTGCGGGCATGGGCAGGGTGCGCGTTTGCTGCGATGTGTAGAGACCAGGATAGCTGCTGCCACCCCAGGTGAGTTGCTCGTAGCGATAGGCGACATCGAAATCACCGTTGCCCAGGACCTTGATCTGGGCCTGGAAGGCGTTGGGCGTGGTGCTGTTGCCATAGGCGCCGACATCATCCCAAGTGACCGTAATCGTGCCGCTGGCGGCGTCAAAGTCGACCCAAACCTGGTTGCTGCCGGTCGAATTGCCTCCTTCGCTGGGGGCGAGCTCGCCTGCGCGCGTGTCGGCGTCCTGCGGCCAGACCAGAATGCTCATCGAGCCGATCGTGAGCGTGCCATTCGTCGAGATCTGGATCGCGGAGACCGCGGTGCCCTCGACGCTGACCGTGCCTCCATTGAAGCCCACTGGTATGCCGATCGTCTCGGATCCGTCGTCGCTGCGCGCGAGCACCGTTTCGCCAAAGCCACGCAGGCCTCCCAGCGTATTGACGAGGGCGTTAGAGGCTGGTCCGAAGGCTGCGAGGCCCTGTGCGATAAAGGGATCGCTTCCACCGTTGTCACCGATGATGTGGTCGTTGCCGCCACCGCCGGTCAGGAAATCGGCACCAAAGCCGCCGTCAATCAGGTCATTACCAAGGCTGCCTGTCAGCACGTCGTTGCCGTCTGTGCCGGTGAGCGTCCGATCCTCGGAGGAGGCGAACGTCATGCCGCCGAAGTTGGCGGTCGTGAGGTCACCCATATTGACGTTTTGGAGCACCAGCGCGGTACCGAAGACATAGCTACCGTCGCTATTCGTAGACAGAATGCTCTGAACGAGAACGTCGGACCCTTCCTGTTTGAGAAGAACGGATTCCTGCTCCAGCCCGCCGATGGCGGCCCAGTAGGGAACTTCGACGAAGTCGCCGTTCGCGCCAGCCTCGAAATCGGTCACGATGTCAGCGCCGGCGATTGTTGCGCTGCTTTCAGAGAGGACGAATGTGTCGCGGCCCGCACCGCCGGTCAGCACATCCGACCCGGCGCCGCCATCCAGACGATCTTCACCCAGGCCCCCTTCGAGGGTGTCGTTTCCGTTGCCGCCGTAAAGATCATCAGCATCTCGTGCGATGCCGGTGATGAGCTGGGTGCCACGGATTTGTACTGCCCATACCCCGGGCTCACCGGTATTGCCGAGCGCGGTGTCGAGGCCGGCGGCTCCTTCAGCCGGCAGTGGGAGGTAGAAGATTTCCCCCGACGGTGTCCGAATATTCGGCGCCCCGGAGCCTGTCCAGTTCAGGTTCTCATAGCGGTAGATGATGTCAAACTGATCGTCGCCAAGAATTTTTATCTGGACCTGGAAGGCGTTTGGCGTGGTGCCATAATAATAGCGGCCGACATCATCCCAGGTGACGGTGATGGTGTTGGTTGCCGCGTCAAAATCCCACCAGACCTGGTTGCTGCCTTGTGAAGTGCCTCCGGCGCTCGGGGACACCGCGCCGGCGCGGGTATCGATGTCATATTGTGGCCAGATCTCGAAGGAGAAGTCGCCCAGGGAGATGTAACCGTCGGTCGCTAGCGCGATTTCGCCAATCGCCGACCCGCCGATGGAGATCGAGCCGTCGTTGAAGTCTTCAGGGATAGCGATATAGGAATAATTATAATCCGCGCGCGCCATGGCCTGTTCGCCAAAGCCCAGCGGGCCGCCGAGCGTGTTGATGAGCGCGCTGGAGAGTGTCCCGAAATAGCTGCCAAGATCAGGCAGGTCGGTCTGCGGGAGCCCGGAATCGCCGATCAGATGGTCATCGCCGTCGTAGCCGTAGATTGTATCCGGCCCATAGCCGCCATCAATGAGATCGTTCCCCCGCCCGCCGTTAAGGCGGTCGCCGACCGAGCTTCCCGTTAGCGTAACATCATCGGTGCGATAGATAAGAGCGCCGTTGAAATTCGCGGCGACCAGATCATTCGCGTTGACGTTCTCGAGGGTCAGAATGGTGGTGCTGATGTAGGTGCCGCTAAATTCGTCATAGCGTTCGGCCGTGACGATCGTGTTGGCGCCGTCCTGTCGAACAAGTGCCCCATATATGTTGTAGGAGACGTTAAAGGCGGACGCATAATCCAGCTCAATGACGTCGCCCTGCGCGCCGACCATGAAGTCCGTGATGATGTCGCCCTCGCCGGCGCCTGCCGCAGCGCCGATGTCGAAGGCACTCAAGCCAACTTCGCCGCCGCCGCCGGAGCCGACGCCGCCATAGCCGATGACGAAACGGTCGCGGCCAGCGCCACCGGTGATCCGGTTGGACTGGGTGCCGTAGGAGAGATTCCAGAAGATGTCGTCGCCGGCGCCACCATCCATCTCGTTGGCACCGACGCTGTCCTCGAACCGGTCGTCGCCATCCCCGCCCAGGAGAATATCGTTGCCGCCGCCGCCGTAGATTTCGTCGTTACCGTCGAGCCCGGAGATATGGTCGTTGCCGAGGCCGCCTTCGAGGAGATTGTCGCTCTCGTCGCCGACGATAACCTGGTTCTCGACCAGTTCGAAGTCATTGCCGTCGAAGTTCGCGAGCGTGAGATCAGCGGCTTCGATACCCTGGAGGCGGACCAGCGCCCGGGTGTAGCGGACCGCGCCGTCGTCCGAGACGGCAAGTGACACGACCGCATCGTCGCCGTCCTGGGTGACGATGATCGAACCGTTGCCGGGGAGGTCGAAGTCCATGAGAATGCCGAGGATGTCGCCCTCGTCGCCGACCGTGAAGTCGGTGATGACATCGACGCCGGTGGCTCCCGGCGCCAGCGAGGCGAGAATCTCGTAATAGTCGCGGCCCTGACCGCCAGTCAGCGTGTCGCTTCCGGTACCGGTGCCGACATCCAGGAATGTGTCGTCGCCCTCGCCGCCGTCGACCACGTCATGACCGCCCGGTCCACCCGAGAGGATATCGCCGCCACCGAGGCCTTGGATGGTGTCGTTGAGGACGCCGCCCACGAGTTCGTCGTCGCCTTCGGTGCCCGTCAGGTCGAGGGGCTGGGCGAGGATCGTGGGCCGATTATCGAGCTCGGTAAAATTGTCGAGCGTCAGGAGGCTGCCATCGACATCGGCGAGACGCAGGAGCTCAACGAGGGCCGAACTTTCGGTCCGGAAGAAAATGACCACATCGGCGCCCTGCTGGGCGAAGAGGATGCGTTGGAAATCGATCACCTCGAAATAGCCCGACCAGTTGCGGCTCGGGCGGAAGGTGATGACGTCGCCGCCCGCGCCGGCGGTGAAGTCGGTAATTGTCGAGGTGCCAGCGCTCCCCTGGACGGGACCATCGAGCGCAGGAACCCGAACGAGATAGGTGTCGCTGCCACTGCCACCTATGGCGACTGCTACGGCATCGGGCAGTGACAGATCGAAGATGTCGTCTCCGGCGCCGCCGTCGAGAATATTCTGACCTTCCGCATCGAGGAAGGTGTCGTTCCCGTCGCCGCCAACGAGGGTATCGTTGCCGTAGCCACCGTCGAGGATATCGTCCGTGGCGCCGCCGGTTAGAAGGTCGGCTTCGCCGGTTCCGTTGAGGATGTCGCCGGTGAACAGAATCTCCGCGCGGTCGTCGAATTGCTGGAAATTGTCGCGAGTAAGGAGCGTGCCATCGACACCCTCGAGCCTGGCCAGCTCAAGAATGGCTGGAGCATCGGCGCGGTCCGGCTTGAAAAGGACAAGGACATCGTCGCCGTCCTGTACGAGGAGTACGCGCTCCCATGGGTAGAGGGCGTCGCCGCCCTCTACTGCACCGGCGCCGAACCCGAGCAAATCGCCGCCTTCGCCCGGCGTGAAGTCGGTGATGATGGACGCTTCGCCGGTGAACAAGGTCTCGTTCTCGGAGGGCAGGAAGATGATGAAGGTGTCGCGGCCGCTGCCCCCTTCGATGGTGTTGCGAGTATCCCAGGAGCGGCTGACGTAGAAAACATCGTCGCCGGCGCCGCCGGACATCGTGTTGGTGCCCTGAAGGTCCCAGAAACTATCGTTCCCGTCGCCACCGATCAGGATATCATCGCCGCCGTCGCCTGACAGATAGTCGTCACCCGCGCCGCCCTCGAGGATGTCATTGCCATCACCGCCAGAGAGGCTGTCGTCCTGGCTCGGGGGAAGACCGATGATCTCGGTGCCCCTGATCTGGAACGACCAGACGCCATCATCGCCCAGGTTGCCGGCGGTTGTGTCGAGGGCCAGATTAGCCCCGGAAAGGGCGAGGATGTCGAGGTAACGGTCGCTGGTGCCGAGGCCAGGCACATAGTCCTGGGCCCAGTCGATGGATTCGTAGCGATAGGTGACGTCGAGTGAGCCGTCTCCGAGCAGCTTGATCTGGAGCTGGAAGGCATTGGGCACCGTTCCCGATGGAGAGGCGCCTACATCATCCCATGTAATGGTGATGGTCTGGCTTGCCGCGTCAAAGTCGTACCAGACCCGGTTTGTGCCTTGCGATGTGCCACCCGTGCTCGGCGTGAGGGCGCCGCCGCCATTGTCCACGTCCCAGGGCAGGACGTCGAACCAGTTGGACCCGAGCGCGGCGTAGCCGTTGATACCGACGGTTATGCTGGTGACGCTTTCGCCGTTGATGATGAGTTCGCCGCCGAGCGCGTCGAGGAGCGCGGCAGGTAGATCGATGACAAGTTCATCATCATTCCCGGCCGCCAGAGCCTCCTCGCCAAATCCCGCGGTTCCACCCAGGCCATTGAGCAGCGCGTTAGTCTGAACGCCGAAATAGCTTTGCAGCTCGGCCTGGACGGCGATCCAGCCGCTTGCACCCAGATCAGCGGGCGCATCGCCGACCAGATGGTCGTCGCCATCGCCACCCGATAGAGAGTCAGCCCCGGCTTTGCCGAGGATTTCGTCGTCTCCGGCCGTGCCTGTCAGATTGTCGCTGCCATCTGTTCCGATGATCGTGTCACCCGGCGTCCCGCCGGGTTCCTCTCCACCCGGTTCCTCGCCACCGGGCTCTCCGCCGCCGCCGCCGCCGGGTTCCTCGGTGCCGCCGTCGAAGATGACCGAACCGAAGGGGCTCGTGTCGCGCTCGGGAAAAAGGATCGCCTGCGCACCGTCCTCGGAAACGATATGACTGCGAAGGGTTGTATAATCCCAGAGCGTTCCGTCGGCGAATTGGATCTGATCGATATCTTCGCCGTAGATGCTGCCGCCGCCCTTGATCGTGATACGATCATCCTCGCTTCCGCGCAGGCGGATGACGAGATCATCGCCCTTTACGGTGAGGGCGACGTCGGCGGCAGTGATGCCGGCACCGAACCGCAGAGTATCGACTGAGTTCCACGGGTTGGGGACGTCGATGGTGTCGCGGCCATCGCCCCGATCGAAGACGAAGGTTGCATCACCATTGCCGGTGATCAACATATCGTCGCCCTTGCCGCCGCTGATGGTCAGCGTGCGTTCGAACCAGACACCGAATTCAATGCGATCATTGCCGCCAGTGCCCTGCGTTGCACGCGCGAAAATCTCGGCCGCATCCCAGATCGTGCCATCCGCGAAAACAAACTGCTCGATCGCGTTGTCGACGCGATCGATATAGTTGTTCTCATTGTTGCCCATCCCCTCGATGGTAAGGCGATCGGACGATCCAGCGATGGTGAGACGGACCGCGCCGTTCTCGACGCCCAGGAAAATGATGTCGTCGGGGGTGATGCCGGGGCCAAAGCGCAGCGTGTCGATACCGCCATCATTGTCGACGTTCGCATCGAGAATGCGATCCTGCCCGTCCCCGCGCCCGAAATAATAGGTGTCGCTGCCGCGGTTGCCCTCGAGACGGTCATCGCCTCTGCCGCCGGTCAGGATGTCGTTGCCGTTGCCGGTTTCGATATAGTCGTTGCCGTCACCGCCATAGATGTCCGAGCCGTTATTGGCAGCATCGGCCGGGACGATGATATGGTCGTCGCCATCGGTGCCCGGGATGGACGCTGCAAGCGTCGAAAGCTTTACGCTCGTCCCGTCGGCGAATTTGATCGACGCGATGATCCCGTCAACGCGTCCGATTGGATCGACTAAAGTGAGGCGATCGTCGCTGCCAGCGATCAGCAATATGATGTTGCCGGAAGCGTCGCGGCGCGCGGTGATGTCGCCAAGAGTAATGCCCGAGCCGAACTCGATGACCGCGAGGCCATCCCAACCTGTAGTGCTCTGGATGCGGTCCTGGCCGTCGCCGCGGCTGAAGCGGATGATGTCAGCGCCGCCGTTGCCTGCGATGATGTCGTTGCCCTTGCCGCCCGTAAAGACTTCGCCAGCGCTCAGGTTGGTACCGACCAGATTATCATCATTGTTGGTGCCCTGGCCGCGCCAGAGAGCTTCGAGTTGGGCCAGTGTAAAGCTCGCCCCGTCGTCGAAGATGATGCGGTCGATCGTATAGTTGGTCGAAGACGCGTGGCGTAGGGTAATGCGATCGGTACCGTCACCGAACGAAATCTCGGTCTCGCGGAAGTCGGGCGTGAAGGTGACCCGCATGTCGGCGGCGGCATAGCCCTTGATCCGCAAAACATCGTCCGAGCCGTTGCTGTCCTCGATGACGTCGGCACCGTCGCCGCGCGCGAAGATATAGGTGTCGTTCCCTCCGCCACCGGCGAGATAGTCGGCACCATGGCCGCCAGTGAGCGTTTCGGCCCGGTTCGAGCCAAGAATTACGTCGCCGCCGCTGCTCGCCTGATCGGTGACCAGGCGCTGCACGATTGCGGCGCCGTCGAGCAACTGACCGTCTGCGAAGAGGAGCGAGGGCAGGGCGCCACCCGCCATGCCCTCGACGAGAATGACCTGGTCGCCGGTGGAGAACAGGATAGCAATGTCGTTGCTACCTTGTGCAAGCGGACGGATAAGTGCGTCGGCCGCACCATAATCGGCAAAGTTGATGGTGGCTGTGTTGACGCCCGCAGGCATTTCTATCCGGTCGACGCCGTCTCCAGCGTTGATCGTGACTGTGCCCCCATTTGCCAGCAGCACGCGGTCATTGCCGCGCCCGGGTTCAACGGCATCGGTGACATCGAGCTCGCGCAGGTCGATAATATCCTGACCGCTGGTGTCGCTGCCAGCCAAAATCAAGCTGCGCACTTGCGTGAGCGTAAGCGTCTCGCCGTCGGCAAAGACGAACGATTCGACGGGAGCGTTCTTATAGCCGCCCAGGATCACGAGACGATCGGTACCGGTTGCCAGCGAGATGAGCAGATCGCCATTGACGTTGCTGAACGTCACTTCGTTTCTGGTCACACCGGGGCCAAAGACGATCTGGTCGATGCCGCCCGTGTCGGTGACGGCGTCATATCCATCGCCGATGCCGAACTTATAGATGTCGTTGCCGGTGCCACCGGCGAGCAGGTCAGAGCCTGCGCCTCCGGACATCACGTCGGCCCGACCGTCGAAGCCAACGATGCTGTCATCACCTGCGCCGCCGGTGAGCATGCGCTCGATGATGGCGTCGCGGGTCAGTACGGCGCCGTCCGCGAAATGATATTCCTCGATGCTGGTGGTACCCAGGCCACCGACGATCCGCAGGACGTCGGCGCCATTGCCCAGATCGATGATCATGTCGCTGCCGGCGCGCGTGACGATCAGGTCTTCCAGATGTACCGAGGCGCCAAAGACGATACGGTCGATCGCGCCGGGCCGATCCTGCTTTTCGACGATCGTGTCGAAATCATAGCCTGCGGTGAAGGCGTAGGTGTCGCCGGCGTTGCCGCCTTTCAGCGTATCGTCGCCCTGGCGACCGTCGAGCGTGTTGGGAACGTCGATAAGGAGGTCGCTGACCTCGATGATATTGTCTCCGCGATTGCCGCCCTCGATCTGCAGTTCCTGCTCGATATCGCCCGCGCTGAGTACGGTGCCGTCGTCGAAGCGGAAGATTTCAATGGCATCATCGATGCTGCGGAACTGGTTGCGGATGCGCAGGGAACTATCAGGGCGCCCGGTGACGGTGATAAGGAGATCATCGCCCGACTTGGTGAAGACGACGTTCCGGTCCGTCTGATAACGGATGTCCGCGCCGAACTCGACGGTATCGTCGACCGGAACGGATATGCCGTCGCGATCGCTCCAGTGCGCGCGGGTGCGGCGGTCCACGATGACGTCGTTGCCGTAGCCCACATCGAAGATATATGTGTCGCCGCCGTCGGCACCGATCAGTTCGTCGTCGCCGCCCCGACCATCGATGATTTCGCCGAAGTCCGAACCAGTGAGGGTATCTGCGCCGCTTGTCGCGCCGCCGGTGAAGCGGTCGAGCGCAATGTCCTCGGGGTTGAGATCGGTGAAGGAAACCAGGCGATCGCCAAAGACGAACAGTTCGACCGCTGCGTGCTGAGCGCCCTCGCGGATATACTGGCCTTCGACGATGAGCCGCTCGCCGGTCGCTTTAATCGTGAAGATGAGATCGAGCGCCGTACGCGTGATGGCGACGTCGGAGAAATTGAGGTTTGCGAAGATGAGCCGGTCCGCACCTTCCTCATCGAAGATCGTGTCGTTGCCGCTCCCTTGAGCGAAATAATAAATATCGTTACCCGACAGGCCTTCCAGGCGATCGTTGCCGGCGCCAACGTAGAAGATGTCGGCAATGCCCTCGAACCCGTATATGATATCGTTGCCGCCAGTCTGGCCGACGTCCACGAAATGCTGGAGGAGTTGAAGGTAGCTCCACTCGGTCCCGTCCGCGAACGCGATTGTCTCGAGCGCATTCACATAACCGAGGAAGATGATTTCCTCGAGGAAATCGACCATGGTCACCTGATCATCGGTGCCGGAAACGCGCAATGTCAGCGTGTCGCTTTTACCGGTGCGCAGATAATCGAGGTCGGTCCAGCGAATGTCGTCGACGAACTTCAGGACGTCCTTCGACGGCGGATCGAACAGGCCATATTTAGGGCCGTTATCCTCGATGACGTCATGACCATATTGGCGGCCGAAAATATATGTGTCGTCGCCGCGGCCGCCTTGGAGATAATCATCGCCAGCCCCGCCGTCGAGTGTGTTGTCGTTGAGGAAGCCGTAGATCGCGTCATCGCCTGCGGTCTTCGCGTTTGCGAGGACCCGCTCGGCAACCTGGGTGAATTCAAGGCTCGTGCCGTCGTCAAAAATGAAGCGTTCGACCTGGTTGGGTGACACATAGTCGAGCCCGTCGCTGCTGCCCAGCACCTCGGAAAACAGGCCGAGGCCAAGCGACAACCCACCGAAATAATCCTCGATCTCGATCTTGTCGCTGGTCGGGTTGCCCTGCTTGTCGAGCAGAGTGATATGCAGCATCGTATCCGTGCCGCTGCGCGTCAGCCGCAGATCACTGGCGCTGATATCGCCGGTGAATTTGAGGAAGTCGATGCCTGCCTTGATCGGGCCGAACGAGAAACCACCGCGTTCGCTGATGACATCCTGGCCGTCGCCGCGCGCGAAGATGTAGATGTCGCCGCCCAGGCCACCGGTGAGAACATCATTACCCTTGCCGCCCCAGAGCACGTCGCCCGAGCCGGAACCCGCATAAACGTCGCCTGTATCGCGCGGGTCGGCTACTTCCACCGCCATCCGGAAGCGATCCCAGATGACACCGTCGGAGAAGACGATCTGCTCGACGCCGGACTGGAACTGCTTGCCGTTGGACAGATAGGGATTGAGTTCGCCTAGGAACTGATCGGTCAACCGAACGAAATTCGTCTGCCCGCGGATTTGGAGGATAAGATCCTCGCCATCGCGAACGGCGATCACATCGCCGGAATCGACATCGGTGAAGCGCAGTTCGTCATTTCCGCCCAGATCCTGATCGAAGATGACGTCATTGCCGCTGTTTTTGCCGACGAAGTAATAATCCGCGCTCATGCCGCCACGCAGCGTCTGGTCGCCGGTGGTCATGTAGAAATAGTCGGTGCCGTTCGTGCCTTCGACGAGCGTGTCGCCGCTCGCGTGGGTGATGATGCGGGTCTCATCGACCGAGAGCGCATGGGCGACGCCGCGGATATCAAGGTCCACGCCCACATTCTCGTACGCCTGCATCAGCATTTGCATGATGTAGGCTTGGTCGACGCCTACCTTCGCCTCAAGGACGCCGCCGGTGTCATCCGGCGCAAAGTCCGGATAGATCTGCCAGAGGATCTCGTTCCAGTCGGTCAGATAGTCGAGAACTGCGTCATTTGCGTTTGATGCTGGTGCTGCCGCGAAGATGGCCTCGAACATCGGCGCCATCTGGCGATCGGTGGTCGTGACGAACACATCGCGCGATGCATCATAGGACAGACCTTGGGCAAAGGGCTTGAGGCCCCCTTGCAGGGCGAGGCGAACCGCCAGACGACGCGACGTGATGACATATTGCTCCATCACCGGCTGGAGCATGGCGATCATCGTTTTGATATCGCTCTGATAGCTGGTCGCCGGTGCGGTCGTCCCATCGGAATAGGTTACCAGGACGGGGTTGCCGTTGGCGTCCACCTGATTGACGTAACGCCCCGCGCCTTCGACGCCGTTCACGCTGTAGCTGAGTTGACCGGTCACATTATTGTAAGTGGCGGACAGCATTTCGGGGCGGAAATCGACGCCGCCGAGGCTGGTCGCGAAATGGAACTGCTGGGGTGTCAGCAGCTCGACGCGGTAGACGCTGTCGTCGGTCGACCCGACTTCATCGAGGGTCTCGAAATCGATCTGGTAGTTACGCAGGTTGAATTCGAACGCGTTGCCCGACTTGGCTTGAAGCTGAAGCGCCCGATCGAGATTACGCGCCCAGACATAGAAACTGCCGTCATTGTCGGTGATCTGGACCGTATAGTCGACGGCGACGCCGTTGATGAAATTGACGCCGATCTTCTCGACAGGAAGGTTTGCAAGCGGATTGAACTGGATGTCCTCTCGGCGCCATTCGGTCCCGATCGCGTGGGGGAGGGCGAAGATAGCGTCGATGGAAGCGTAGGAGACAGACGGATTGGATGCGAGCGCCCAGCTTCCGCCGGTCTGCTTGATGCCATAGTCGAGAATGACCGCACGGCCATTTACTTGGCTCATGAGATATGGTGCTTCGTCGCGGAAGGCGAGGGCGCTCTCACGCGATGAAGGTGACCAGGCTTGCTCGAGCCTCCAGCCGGAGCCTTGGGCGAGCACTTGTTCCAGCGTCGGGCGTGCGATCGTCGCACCTTGCCCGTCGAGAATCGGATTCCCGGATTCGAGCGTCCAATAGCCACTGGTCGCATCCTCGGCATAGACTGCACGGTCGACGAAGGCGCCATCGCTACCAAGCTTGACGGCCACCAGTTCCTGGCTGGTTTCGAGCGTCATGCCCCATTCGCCCAGGACATCGCCGACCTTGGCGACAAGGTCCTTCATCTTGGGCGTGGTCATCGCCGCGGCACGATCCTGCGCCAGCTCAGCAAAGCCTACGTCATTTGCGGCCGCTACGGCGAGATCGGTGATCGAGCCGAAGCCCTTCGCATTAAGCTCGGAGCTGGACTGCCAGGGGGCGAGACCGGCTTCACCGGCAAATTTGGTGTCGACTTCGTTGGCGGTGAAGAGCGCTTCGAAGATGTTGCTGGTCCGGCCGTTATTGAATGTGACTGTACTGCTGGAAACCAGATGGGCGTTTTGCGGCGTCGTTACGCCAAGAGCGGTCGAAGAGAGGTTGATCGAAACGATACCGAGCTGATCAAGAGACTTTAGCTCGCCCGTATCGGTTACGCCGTCGCGATTGCGGTCCTGCCAGACCTGGAGGCTCGACCAGATCAGATCGGAAGCCGTGATCTTGCCGTCGCCATTGCTGTCATATTGGGACAGTTCGGCAAAGCCACCGCCTGCGCGGCTACCGAACATCTCGCCGATACCGTCGATACGGGCGTTACCATTGCTATCGAGGACAAGGAAACCATCGTCACCCTTGAGCCAACCGGTACGCTCGGCAAACAGGTCGCCATCGACATCGAAATAGGCTTTGCTGTCGCTGAGACTGGTCGTCTCGATGCCATCGCCGTCGAGGTCGATAATGAGCGGGTCCGTTCCGTCGGCCCATTTGAGCGCCTTGGTGAAACGCTGGGTCGCCGCCACGGTCGATAGGAGCGAGTCTGCAAATACCGAATAATAAAGTGCCGCGCCAATGGCGCCGGGAACGAGATTGAGAAGGGGCAGTAGTGCCTGCAGCGGATTGACCGCGCGGAACACCATGTTGAGGTCACCCTGACCGGCTAGTTCGCCCTGCAATGCGCCAAGCCGCGATCCAACAACGTCGACGTTCTCGATCTTCATCCAGCCCTTGTGGATGCCTTCTGATGAGCCCGCCTCATTACCCGTGGCGGCCATCATGCCACGGAAAATCTGCTCGAATGCATTCGTCACATACATGTCGAGGTTGCCGTCCTCGTCACGCTGGAATGTGTAGAGAATCCACGGCTGAATGTGATCGACATAGACCTCACCGGTCCAGTCGCTCGCTTGCCCCGTCATGTAGCGCGTGATGTTGGCCATGCCGGTTGCGCTGCCAAGCAAGCCGTTCATGATCGCCAGGCCCGCGAGACCGCCGTTGGCGTCGCCGCCGGTCATGGGAAGCCCAAAATATTTCAGCACGTCATGATGCTGAGCATCCATCAAGGTGGTATCGGCCCAGAACCAGATATTATCGCTGTTAGCGGCTGAATCCTCGACCGCTTGGCCTGTTTCCGGATTAAGGCCATCTATGGTGTCGCCGTAAATTTCACCGTTCTTGCTGGTATTGAATATCCAGTCTCGGCCGAGGCCACCCATGGTAACGGCTTTGTCGCCGCCAACTGCAATTACCCAGTCATTGCCTGCGCCGCCGTCGAGTTCTAGCGACGTGTCCGCATTTGCCACGGGCGCCGACGACCCATCGATTAACGGACCGCCAGCCGGAACAAACCTTGGCGACACCCCGACCAGCACGTCGTCGCCCTTACCTCCAAAGGCACCGCCTGTACCCTCATCCAGGACAAGTATGTCGTCGCCGTCGGTGCCATAGAGTATCGTGTCAAAGCCGTCATAGGACCATTGTCCGTCGTGCAGCAGATAGCCCTTGTCCTGTGCCAAATCGACGACGGCATGCAATGGTCCGTCCGGGCCGAACAGCGGGCCGTTTACGCCAAACAGGCCATCGCTGCCGATCACCTGATCGCTGATAAACTCAAAAGCGTCGGTTACAGCGCCAAAGACCATGCCTGCAACGTCTTCGATGACCTCACCGATATCGACTAGGCCCTCGCCGACCGGTGCGAGAATTGGCGCGATCCATTCGGCAATCTCATTCGCTGCTTCGGTGAAATTGTCGTAGAAGAAGGCGCCAAGCGCGCGGCCCGCCAAGTCGCCCGCCACCCCGGCCGCAATCCCAACGGGTATTGCCGCAAGCCCGAATGTCGCCGCGCCTGCGAGGCCACCAGCGACTAGTCCCGCAAGCCCTCCGGTTGCCATCCCGAAAAGCTCTTCGATGAAAGCCTTGTTGGAAGCGTTGGCCTGAACGGGCGTATAATTCTCTCCAAGCTGTGCGGCATTTGCCGTCGATGAGAGCAAAACCAATGTTGCGAAGGAAAGCGGCTTGGCAATTCTTCCAAGCAATTTGAGCGAAGGCTTAGCAAAACTGGAAATTGCTGCGCCACCGGACGTAAGCGTTTTTGTGGCTAGAAGCGCTGTGGACTCCGCACGTCGCACAGCAACGCCGTTTTGCAAAATTGAACCGTCGGCGATGCCTACGGCATTGCGTACCACCGTTATATTTTTCTGACTGGTCCATTCGCGAGAGAATTGGGTCGAAGCGGCGATAGATCCCGTATATTTCTTCCAAGTGCCGACTTCATCAGCAGTCTTGGAAAAGAATCCGCCATTATTGAGTTTTCCAACAAATGTACCGTCCTCAAGCCTTTCACCAAACTCCAGCACTCCGTTCACAGTTCTTGGGTTCAGCGCCAATACTTCCTGACCCGCCTGCGAACCCAAGATATTATCCCAAGAGAGACCTGTCTGCGCCATGACCGCCATCTGTGCGGTGCTCGGCTGATAATTCAATTTGGCGATAAGGTTCGGGTCGCTTCGGCTTGAGAAGGCGATGTAGCCACCTGTCTTTGCCCCGTTATTCGCAAGGCCTTCTGGACTGCTCGCTTCGCCCATGAAATTGACAAGGGCGGCGAGGCGCTTTGTTTGACTATCCGCGAGTGATGCGCTTCCTGGCAGCAGCTGATTCTTAAACTCGGAGCTCCGTAGCAGACTCTCGATCCGGTCGTTGATCCACGGGTGAGACCCGTTCTGCATCAATACCCCAAGCTGAGCCGAAGCCATCTGCGTTGCAGCGCCGGGCCGGAAATTATATTCACCCTCACCTGACCAACCCGGTAAAAGATTCGTGAAAAGAGCACGGAAATCCCGTTGGATTTGCTTCGGAATCGTGTCTAGGCCCTGGATCACTCCCATGGTCAGACCTCCTTCATCCGAAAGTGTTTGGGGATTCGCAAGCCCGCGTTGGCGATCTCGGCCTCTAGCTCATCAGAGAAACACGTCAGCCATTCAGCGCTTAACCGCCGCTCCCTCCATAGATGCGCGCCACCGAACAGTGCCTTGGAGAAAGCAAGTCCGGACATCGCTTTCTTGGTTTCTTCATGTATAAACTGATTTTCTCCATTGCTCCTATAAGCATCGGAAGTACTATTTTCAGGCAAAAAGCTGTCAATATACTTACCAATAACCAGTGTATAATATTTTGATGGAGGAGTATTTCCTTTACGCAATTTGATCATGATAGGAAAAAATTGATGCACTTGCGGATCCAGCCGCTCAATGATTGTCCTAAGAGGTTCGTCCACTGCCAATATACGATTATTCAACTTGATAAGCGAGCCAAGGGACTTGCTGCCGCGAGCAATATCGAAAGATTGCGGCGGCTCTTGAGATTCGATTGGAGAAAGGTGGCGTGGCTCACGGCCAGTCAAGGCTCCCGGCTCGTTCGTGAATTTTTGGGAGACAAAATATGGGTATCTAAGTGGCCCATTCCCTTGGCCATCGTCAAACAGCACCTTTTGATCTGTGGGCATATTATCCTGATAATATGCCTTTAGCCGCATGGTCCAACCGTCAGCGCCAGAAGCGTCTGTGCCCTCAAAATCTCCGTCCGGCCAGAATTCGCCAAACGCCCGAGGCAGATTCATCCCCCAAACCATCACGCTACCTCCCGCGCAAACTGCGCGTCATCAAAATTGCCAGTCACCGCCTGTTTGACAAAGCCGCCTTCGGGCATCATGCGCCGCTCTCCGGGATGGGATTATTAAGGGATACGGGGGCTTTGACGCGCAACCCATCGGCGACGCTTGTCGTTTCTAAATTATGGCTTGCCATCCCCAAGGCCCCCTTCGCTCTTGCCTAGATGCCACAAGCCTGTAAGTATGCAATAGAAATGTGGGTCGGCTGAAAGCAATTTCGCAAAATGAAATGTGAAGTACAACCTGCGTGTTTATGTAATAAAATTTCATATGGCGAATTGTTACAATAAGGTGTCTAGACGAAACTACATTCAGATTGAATGTATCTGAGAAATTCACGGTATGATCTAATACTGTATCGGCGTTGATGCAAAATTTTTGACGATTACTTATGTAGCATCCATGTTCCTGCCATGTTTGCACATTGCCCGCACGGCAGGGAAGGTATCGACGGAGGGATTATAGTGGCGAAGAAGTTGAACGAATCTCAACCTGATGCAACTGAAGCGTCGACACCATCGACCGGGATCGACCCGGAGATGGCAGCGAAGATCTCGGCCGTCCGCACCCATATCCGGGAAAGCTTCGGTAAGGCCGTGATGGCGCTCATGATGCTGCCACGCTACCGCAACCAGACGCTCGCCGACCTCCAGCATCTCGTGCTCGAGCCGCTGATGCGCGACCGCGTCGCGATCGCCTATCCCGGCGGGGAGAAGGCCGGCCCGCTCGCCGATATGGCTGGCCTTGCGATCTGGGCGAGCGTGAACGATGAGGCTGACGCGCGCATTCGCGAACAGATCCAGGCCGGGACGTTCCCGGTGCGCCTCAAGGCCGAGGACTGGAACTCCGGCGACATCAACTGGCTGCTCGACGTTGTCGCCCCCGACCAGCGGACCACAGCAAACGTCATCGCGAACTTCAAGCAGCTCGTGAAGGAGGGAAGCCTGCGTCTGCATCCCATCGTCACGCGCTTGGTCGATGCCGACACGCTGCAAAGGATGGGCGCCGAGAAGATCGCGCATCCCACACCCCCGTCGGTTCCGGAAAACGCGACCGTGAATTGATTGTTTCCCCAAGAGCCGGGCGGGTGGGAAGCCTGCCCGTCCGGCTCACACCTTGGGATGGGAAATACAAGTCGAAACGGTGAATTCTGTATTAGAACGATCGAATTGATGACAAGATAGAAGAACAGGGTCTCCCGGGTCGCATCAGCACATGGCCGGTATCACATGCCGGAATGTCCACTTGGGAGGTATTTATGGGAATATTGCCTAACTGCAAGGACCCGGCGCTGAGCGCGCTCAAGTCCATCGGTTATAATGTCGTGCAGCTTCCGCGGGTCGATTTGCATCCGACCCAGCTTCTTGTCTCTAGCAACAAGCGGTTGAAACGCCTCGGTGATCTGACCTCAGTGTTCGTGCCCGCAAGCGATGGCCCCGCGATCCCACCGATCAGCGCCGACCGGCCAGGGCCCAATATCGCAATAACGAAGACCGCATCGCTCGACATCGGCGTGGGGCTCAATATCCTGGGCGGTCTGATTTCAGCTCTCGGCGGATCGACGCTCGGGCTCAGCCTTTCTTACGCGAAAGCTGCCAAGATCGAGATGGAATATGGTGGCACCCTAGAGAATGCAGCCGAGCTCGCGCTTATAGATCAGTTCCTCGCCGGCGCAAAGGTCAGCCCTTATGCGAAGGCGGCAGCGCAGATGCTCGACGCCGACCAGGTCTATGTCGTCACCAGCACATTGAAAGCGACGACACTCAGCGCTGCGGCGACCGACGAGAAGAAGAACGCGGTCGGCATCGACGTGCCCGTGCTCTCTAACGCGGTCGGCGGCAATCTTAAAGTCTCTTCGGCCGGCACAGGCAGCACCACTGTCAAATTCGAGGGCAAAATCCCGCTGGTATTCGCCTTCCAGGCCGTTCGGTTGATCTTTGACAAAGGCGTCTACAGGTCGATGAAGCTCGTGGATGGCGGCGGGGTGATTGCCGAGGGTATGGGGGAAGCGCCGCTCGCCGCGGACAGTGATCTCCTCTTGTCCGCTTGAGGGGAGGCTCGCATGCACGAACAACGGGCAAAGCTTCTCGCAGGGATTCTCGCGGCGAGCGAGACGACCGGCGGCCCCCGGGCCGAATGTCTGTCGATGGCGGAGGGCGCGGGCGTGCCCTCCGATTCCAACGCCATTCTCGATCGGGTGACGGCACAGTTGGAGGCACTGTCCGGGGGATCGGGCGGCGGCGATGCGGTGCCTCCGGGCACTGGCACGTGCGCCGCCGACGAACCAGCCCGCAAACGGGCACTGGACCTGTTGCTCGCACATGCTGAACCGGCATTACAGAAGATCAAATCCCGCGATTTCTCGCTTGGACCTGACGAACTCTGCGCGATGGAGGCGATCATCATCGCCGACGGAAGCCGTCCGAGCTTCCTGTTGTCGGGTGGGCGTGTCGCCATGCACGACCCGTTCGTTGGGGAATGGGAAGGATCCCTCGTCGCGTCGCGCGACGCGGTCGAGAGAGTGGCGAAGGCTGTCGGGCGCATCCAGCCGGTCGGTGGCAATGCCAGTTACTATATCGGAAGCGGCACCCTGGTCGATCGAACCGAGCGGCTGGTTCTCACCAACTTCCATGTCATCGAGCAGGCACGGACCTTGCACGGCATCGCCATGCACGACGATGGCGGACGTCTCGTCGTCGAGGGTGATTTCGAGATCGATTTCGCCGCGGAGTCGGGCGTTCTCGACACGCGGCGTTTCAGGATCACGGAGGTTCGCCTGCCTGAGGGCGCGGGCGCGGTCTTTGGCGGGATCGACGCCGCCGTTTGCCGGCTTGAGCCGCTCGATGATGGGGTAACCTTGCCCGATGCGGTCAGGCCGCTCAGCCCGAGCGCACAATATGCGACAGGCGAAATCTCCTCGATGGCGCTCATCGGTTTTCCAGGCGAACCGGCCAAGGACAAAGGCGACAAGGTCGACTGGAATTTTGTGATCGCAGAGCTGTTCGGCAGGCGGTTCGGGGTAAAGCGATTGGCGCCGGGCCGTTTCCGTCACGGGCTTGGCACCCATCCGCTGGACACAGGCAAGCGGGCGATCGGTCATGATGCGACGACGTTCGGCGGCGCGTCGGGCGCCTTGGTGGTGGCCTGGCTTGATGACGGCGCCCCAGGCTTCGCCCTGCATTTTGGCGGCGAGACCGTGGAGTCCAATTACGCCCTGTCATTCGCAAAGGCGCGCGCTGTCCTGGAGCCGCTGGGGGTGCCCTTTGGCTGACGGACAAGACCACCCTTTCGATCCGGCCGTCTATCTCGCGGGATGGACGATGCTGCCGCCCGACATTTTCAAGATCTGCTACAAATCCACTTATCCGCGTGGCAGCGCACTGTCCTGGGAGGAACTGGTCGCGTCCGGGGGGGCGGACCCGATCCGCTCCGCCTGTCTGGAGGCGAGTGCGATCGGCTTCCTCGACCGGCTCGCCGATGTGGTCGGCAAATGGGAAGTGGACAACGGGCGCACCGCCGCGGACGTCGCCGCCATGCTGCCCCTGACGAGCGGCGGCGGTATCATGCAGGCGATCATCAACCATGCTACGGGCTTTCTTGATCCCAGGTCGTTGCTGGCCGTCTATGACGCCTACAATGCATGCGCCATGGTCATGGGGCCACAAGGTCCCCGGGGAACTGCTTTCCTGGTGCGCCCGGACATGGTGCTCACCGCCGCGCATGTCGTTCTCGACTGCGAGGGAAACGACGACGCGCGAACATGGTCCAATCGGATTTTCGACGACCTGATCTTCAGTTTCAGTCCCCGCGACGGCGCAGCATCGCCTGATCGCGTCCGGGTGCGCGCGGCAGTGAAGGATGCTCTGGTAGCGTCATCGAAGCCCTGGGGACGATGGCCGAACCTGCTCAATCTCAGCCTTGCTTCACCGCCCGAACCCACGCTCGACTATGCCCTCATCAGACTGGCGCAGCGTGTCGAGCATATCAAACCGGTCGCCGTAGACCCGCCGGCTGGCGTAGATGCTCAACGTAGATGTTGGACGACAGGGTATCCCGGCGGCAACGCGGGCGTCGTCGACATCGACGTGGTGGTCAATGCCAATGCAGGCGGAGGGCGCTGGCTCCATAAGGCGAACGCCGTTCAAGGCATGTCGGGGGCATGTTGCATAAACGACCTCGGGAAACTGGCCGGTATCCATGAGGGGAGCGTCACTTTACCGGTCGAAGGCGAGAACAGGCCTTTCAACCGTGGCATCAGCATCGCCGCCATTCGGGAACATCAGAAAAGTGCCGCCGGCCGCGATCCGATGCTATCGCGGATCGTTGTGCAAGGTGTCGAGTTCGAGGATGCCGAACTGGTCGGTGAGCTCTATCGTGCCGGCCAGCGGCTTGCCGATCCGGCGTTCTCTGCAAACTGGGGCGCTGCCGTCCGCGCGGTGCTGGGCGCTGCCGATCCGTCGCTGTCCGCGGGGCTTCCTGCTTTCCATCCCTGGTTTACGCGCGATCGCTTCGAAGAGTGGATTCGCCGCGCAATGCCGCGCGAGCGGCTGTGCTTCGTGAGCGGGGAGCGCGGCGCGGGCGCCAGCTTCTGCAAGCATATCCTCAAAGCCCGGCTCGATCCGTCGGGCCTCGACTATATCGAGATCAGTCCGACCCAGGTCGCGGCCTTTTCGCCGCGTGAAGCCGTTCCCGCAGGGAGTGACGCGACTCCCTCACCCAGCCGTACCGGCGCCGCCAATTTTCGCTATAACGATGCGAACGATCTAATCGCACAACTGCGTGGAGGCGGGCACTATAGCACGGGGCCGCGCACGCTCGTCATCGACTTCGGTCCGGATGGAGGACCAGACCGCCTGATAGGCACCAGTTGGCAGGAATTCATCACGCGCCTGCTTGCCGAGGAAGCCGTGAGGCTGGTGCTGATCGGCCTTACGCCGGACGAACAGACTGTGCTTCACGATCTGTTGCTCGACAATCCTGCGACAGAAGACATACGGGCCGTACCGATCTGGCTCGCGCATGTAACGCCTGACGAATTTGAGGCCTATGTGGGTGCGTTAGCCGACGCGCGTGGTGTAAAGCTCAGAACGGCGGACCTTCGCCAGCGCCTTGCGCCGATCCTGGGACCTTATCCCTATGCACCTCCTGGCAATGCTGCGCTGCGAACGAGCTTTTTCGCGCTGGCCGCCATGACACTGGAGGCGGGACTATGAGCATGAAGATGAAAGCGTCCGCGAACGTCAATCTACAGGCCGTGTTCGCGGCGCCCCGGGAAGCTGCAGGTCCAACTACCCGGCATTACGGCGATGATCTTCCCTTCGCGCGGCTTTGCCTTGCCGTCCGGGGATGGGTGGCACCGACCAACCTTGTGCGCAATCTGGCGGGAGGTCGCGGCGGCGACATGCTCGCTGCGCTTGCGGGAGAGGTCGAGACCACCGCGGCGACGCGGTCGGGACAGTGGTTCATGCAAGTCGAACCTCGACGCCAGGCGATTGCAACGGCCTTCGGAGATGAAGTCGTCCGTGCCCTGGCTCCGCAGCTTGGGTCCGATGGGCAAGATGTGATCCTGAGCGCGTTTCGCCTGGCGTTGGACGAGAAGCCCGTCGATCTTGCCGCCTTGTCGGATAAGGCACTGCGGGCACTTGCCAATGTTCGGGATTGGCTTGGGGATCGCTGGCGACTGCCTTTCGACAAGGACGAGATCGGGGCGGCTCTCGCCGGCAAGGTCCTTGCCGCCGATCTTGAACGCATGACGGCACAGCCGTTGATAGGCAAAGCCCATAGGGATGCCCTTGCCATTCTCGAACGGTTCGTCCTGCCCGGCGAGGACGCGCGACTTCGAGCCATCTATGTCCAGGCGGCGGGCGGCGGGGGCAAGACCACCTTGCTCGCCTATCTGCAACGCAAGCTCCAGGAGAGGGCTGGCGGCGCCGCGATCGCGCGGATCGATTTCGACGAACCAGGCATTGACCCCTCGCGCATGATCACGCTCAACCTGGCACTGTTCGAACAACTGGCAAGTAGCCTGTCGCACATACGTGCCCGGGTTTCCGATTTTCTACCGCAATTGCGCGGCGCAGCGTCGGCGCTGCGTTTGTCGGATTATGCCGGTTGGACCCCGCTTGCCGGATGGTCGTCCGGGCGACGTGGGCGCCGCTCGCTTGGCGGACAGCGCCAAGTCTCGGAAAGCGTGTCCGACCAGGGCTCGATTCTCTTCGGCCTGTTGTCGCCCGATAGCTTGCATGGGCCCTTGGTGTTGGTGCTCGATACGGCGGAACTGGTAATGGAAGGCGATAGCCGGGCAGCTGCCGGGATTGCCGACTGGCTGGATTTTCTCGCCACCGAGGTTAAGGCCTATGACATCAGGCTGATCATAGCCGGGCGTGATCCACCGCCCCGAGAAGGTGGTCCGCAGATTGGAGAAATGTCCCTGTTTGCCCGGCTGGAGCGAATGGGTGCCCGTTTCGATCCGCCTATCTTCCTTCCCGAGCTTGTCCCTTCCGAAGCGGCCGAACTGCTCGCCAATTGCGGTGTCGGTGACGAAAAGTTACGTCACGCGGCGGCCGGCGCGGTCCCGGGCAACCCCCTTCTCCTGCGCATCACAGCCGATGCGCTGCGGGATGGTGACGCCCGGCTCGTCCAGGATATTCATGCGGTTCACGGCCAGGCGCAGGTCGATCCACACAGTGCGCGCATCTATCTGTTGCGACGCGTCATCGCACATGTGTCCGATCCTCTGGTCCGCCCTTATGTGATCGCCGCCATGGCCAGCCCGATCCTGACATCGGCCATGCTGGGCACAGTGATCATCCCATTGGTTGATGGCAAGGAAAAGGGCGAGGACGGGGCAGCCCTCCGCGCAGCAGGGAGGCGCAAACCGCGCAGGGTATTTGCAGGTATCGGGCGGACGGCCTGGCTCGGCCGGGTGTCGCCGGACGGGAAGCGCTTCACGTTTAATCGCGATCTTCGACGGTTTGTGATGACTTTGGTCCAGGCGGTTGATGACGATCGCAAGCTGCACGACCGGGCGCACAAGGCGCTGCTCGTCTATCATGCGCGTCGGCGCGATCCGCTGGACCGGGCGCTTGCCTATTATCACGAGCGGTCACTTGGGCCCCCCGCGAAACTTCCGCGCGGCGACAAGAGCCTCAAGCTCTTGCGCGGGCTGCTCGACCAGTTCCCGGAAGCCGTGGAAGAGGAGGTCGCTGCCGAGATCGATACCCTCCTGCTCTCACGCCAGTTTATTGCCGTGCGAGAACGCTTCGGGCCTGTGCCGCCAGTCATTGCTGTTGGAAGGGGGAACGCAGTTGGGGGCGCGAAGGCAGAGGCGATCTCAGAGCCGCTAGAACCCATACCGAACAATATGCGGTTGGACGATCGCGACTGGCGCTTCCATCTCGAAGGACGCGAAGGCAAACCGGGGCAGGGCGACCAGTTGGTCGGCGATGACCGGGCGGCTGAAGCGCTGGTCATGTATCGCGAACGGCCGACGCGCGAGCCGGGGGTGCCGCCGACTTTCGTGATTCAAGCGGTGGCCGATCTTGGCGAATGGGATTGCGTGGATATCGACATATCGGCGGTCGTCGATGATCTCTCGAGCAAGCTTTCCCCGCGCTCGGTCAACGCCAACATCGATCGAATCTACTGGGTCACGCGCTTTGCCCTCCAGCGCGACACCGGCAAGCTGGAACGGATGCATATCGATCTGCTTCAGACCGTTTGCAATTATCTCACGGGACCGGGGCTCGCCACCTTGCCGCCACTGCTGGCAGTTGCCGAGGCCTTCTGTGACGAGAGGCTCATGTCTCCTCGTATGATGGGCGGGATAAGGGGGAATGAAGGCGAGGGGCGGATTTATCTGGTCCGGCGGCAGCAGTTGAACGCGGAACTCGCGATCGGTCAGTTCGCTGTGACGCAGCGCGACTGGCTGGCGCGTATTCGCCGCACACGTGCCGTCGCGTCGGCGGAGGCCCTCAGTTGGGTGCAGCGCCAGATAGACGACTTGCATGGCCAGCCGATCGCGATGGTGAACCAGCAGTTTATGAAACTGCGGGAGGGGATAGAGATCGATTGGGAAGGGCGCGATTTGTCGGCGGGCACGCTCCTGCTTCGGGGCATGACGGCGGAGTTTCTGCGTCCTTTGCGCGAGGGGATGGCGGGTGTGATCGCCGGAGGGGGGATGCAGAGGCTGCGTCCCATTCTTGACCGGGCGACGATGGCGATGACGGTTCGCCCCGCAGAACTCGAACCCGACACTTTCCACGAAAGGCTGCGTGCCAATCCGCGCGCCTGGCTCAGCGCCTTCGTCAGCTATGCCGATCGCTCTCGCCTTCTGCCCGGACTGTGCGCCGATCTGGCCGATACGCTCACGTCCAGCGATGTCGCTGGCGCCCGTGTCGCCCGTGTCGCGCGCTCCTATCTCGCATGGGACGAAGCCCTGGGCGGCGGCAGCGACTGGAGAATTGAATCACCATCCGCATAGGCGGGAGAAGAAGGGGAGACACATCATGGCCGAGCCTGAAAATAATGAACCTGTCGTCGACGACGAGGACGGTCATACCGATCCTTGTGAGCATCGGGAGGCCGATGCTCCGGAGTCCGGGGTCACTGCGGAGGCTGTTCGCCCCTCACGGCCGGCAAAATCCCTCCTCTCCTTGCGTGCACGGATCGATGCGGTCTACCCTGATCGCAAGACTAAGAGCGACGGCATCGTGGGTGACGCAGCCCACCAGTCGCGCGCATCGGACCACAATCCCTGGGTTAGCGATGGCGCCGAAGGAGTGGTGACGGCGATCGACATCACCCATGATCCTGCCAGTGGCTGTGATGCCGGCCGGATCGTCGAGGCTCTTCGCACCAGCCGCGACAAACGCATCAAATATCTCATCTGGAACCGGCGAATTGCCAATGCGTCAGTGATTGGGGGCGTCGCGCCCTGGACGTGGCGATCCTACACCGGGAAAAACCCGCATGATCATCATTTCCATCTCTCGGTGAAGCCCGACAAGGCGCTATATGACGACGAGGCACCCTGGACGATCCAGCGCATGGAAGAAAGCCTCGGTGTCAATGAGGTCGTTGATACCGACGCCGACATCCTGCAGGCCCTGGCCGCGCTCGGGGCCAATATCATCACACATGCGCCGGCGCTGCCGCAGATCGACGCTTTGCAAGAGGCGATCACGCAGCTTCAGGCCAATCATCATGCCGTCTGGATCCCAGCGGAACTGGAGGGCGTCGGCGCCGAGGCGGCCGTCAGTTTCGAGGCGTTAAAGAAAGGCTATGAGAAGCTTTTCGCGCAGGCGAAGGTCCTCGACAAATGGAAAGGCACCGTCGCCTGGTATGTCGCGAAGATACTCAAGGGGCGCGCGCAATATGAAGCGGTCGCGGCAAAGAGCGGCGTGCCCTGGTGGTTCATTGCCATTGTGCATGGCATGGAAGCGAGCTTCAGCTTCACGGGTCACCTTCATAACGGCGATCCCTTGGGCAGCCGCACGGTTCAGGTGCCCAAAGGACGTCCCAAAGTCTGGAACCCGCCAAGCGAATGGAGCAGCAGCGCGCTAGATGCATTGGAGCAGGAAGGCTTTCTGCATCAGGCCGACTGGACCCTGGCGCGCGTCCTTTATCGGTTCGAGGGCTTTAATGGATATGGGTATCACGCGATCGGTATCAATTCACCCTATCTGTGGAGCTTTTCGGACCAGTGGACGAAGGGCAAATTCGTGGCGGACCATAAGTTCGATCCCAACGCCACATCGAAGCAGTGCGGAGCGGCAGTCATGCTGCGTGCGCTGGTCGATGCTGGCGATGTGCAACTGTAATGAGGGAAGGCGAAGACATGACCAATGCAAAGTCTCCCTCGATCGGCGCGCATTTGCGGCAGCTTCTTGGCAGGGTTCAGAATGTCGACGGGACTCCGGGGGTGATGGCGGAATCGACCGCTACGCTTGCCGAAGCTGCGTATCATGTTGCCGGCCGATACGAACCTCATGATGTACCATCCGACATTTCCGCAGACGAAATCACGAACGTTGCCCGCAAGGCAGTGGCCGACGAACCGCTTGATGAGCGAGAAGGCTTTATCGCCGAGGCCATTATCCTGCCGGATCTGAGACCCGCAATCGACATCATCGGGGGCGACTTCACGATCGACCATCCGGCCTGGCGCGACTATGGTGCTGATACACCGGCACATGCCAATTTCGTCCAGGCTATACCATCAGTAGGGCGTATCGAACTGCCGGGAAATCCCGGCGTTCCATACGGCGGTACCGGCTTCGTTGTGGGCGAGGGCCTGCTGATGACCAATCGACATGTCGCCCAGTTGTTCGCGAGCGGGCTCGGCGTCGATGGCCTCCAGTTCATTTCGGGCATAGATCCGGCCGTGGACTTTCTTCGTGAGCTGGACAATCAGGCGGGAACGCCGTTCGCGTTTCGCAAGATCCGCATGATCCATCCATATTTCGACATGGCGCTTGTGGAGATCGAGGGGCTTGAAGGACATGCCCCCCTCTGGCTGGAACCGGTCGAGCTGGATGCGGCGCGACCCCGCCGCATTGCGGTCGTCGGCTATCCCGCATTTGATCCGCGCAACCGGGCCGATGTACAGGATAAGGTTTTCCGCGGCGTCTATAACATCAAGCGCTTCCAGCCCGGTCTTCTCGCCGGGCGGAGGAACGTGGACAGCTTCGGCAAGATGATGAGCGCGGGCTGCCATGACAGCTCCACGCTGGGCGGAAATTCGGGTTCGCTCGTCCTCTCGGCGGAAACGGGCGATGTCGTCGGCCTGCACTTTGCCGGAATATACAAGGATTCGAACTTTGCGGTCCCCGCCGTTGATCTCGCACGTGACGGGCGGATTATCGATGCCGGGGTCAACATCCGGGGCGGTGGGCATCGAAGCGACGGACCCTGGGAGCAGTGGTGGCGCAACGTTGCGACGCCCGAAAGGCCGACAACCGCCGGAGTCCCGTCCACGCCCGCGGCAGTAGCCGTCCAGGCACCCGCAGCAGTGCACGTTCCAGATGGGGGCGCGGTGACGATCAGCATACCTTTGCAAATTACGGTATCGCTTGGCGTCCCGGATACTGGCTCCGCAGCGCAGACCGTGGAAGCGCTATCTCTGGACGAGGCAATTGCGCGGCTGTCGCAAGCGTTGCCGGATGATGTCGTCAGGGTGAAGCCGGGCTTCAACGGACGAACGGATGTCCTTGTCCTGGCAGCTCGCCCGGAACGCTTCGAGGTCGTTCGCGCGTCCGCTCCAGCGGCATTCGCAGGCTATCCCGTCGATGTTCGTTATGCGACGATCGATGAACAACTGGGTTTGACGGTGGATCAGCTGGAGGTGCCCGGTACGATTGCCTATGACGACGCGCGCCGCGCGAAGGCCCCATTTCTCTTCGATCCGGTGGAAGAGGAAATGACCGTCATCGCCCATGTCGGACCGGAAGAGAGCTTTCCCATGCTCCAGGAGTTTCTGGGCAAGGTCCAAACGACGCTCACCAGTTCGATGTACCAGTTCTTCGCGGCCCATGTAATGGAAGCCGTAAAGGAGCGCCTTGACGCAGGCGGTCTGACGATGAAGATCGTACTCGATCCCGCGACCCGCGATAGTGGCGATGGCGGGCCCAAGGACGGTGAATTTCGTCGAGATACCACCTTCGAGAAATGGCGTGACGACTTCGCCTTCACGAATGTTTATGTGCCTGTCGGCAACGGCAAGCTGGTCACCAGAGCCTACCATATCAAGGTCAGCGTAGCCGACAGCCAGTGGGTCTGGCTATCCAGCGGCAACTGGACCAGGAGCAGCCAGCCAAAGCCTGTCGATGGCGGCGCGCGCGGCAACCGTGAATGGCATATCGTGCTTGAGAACCGCAAGCTGGCCCGCATGTTTGAAGCCCATATCAATGCGGACTTCGATCAATGTGGAGAGTTGGGCGGGGGAGAAGAGGCGATCGCTCCAGTTGAAATCATGGTCGACGTGCCGGAGGAAATCTTCCTGGAAGCGCCCGTCGAACGGCTCCAGCCGCTGCGAATTACCGGACGAAACGTGAAGGTCCAGCCGGTTCTGACGCCAGATCGGCGCGGCCGGGTCTATACCGACGCGGTGCTCTCATTGATCCGTCCGGCCAGGCGGCAACTCGTCTTTCAGAATCAGTATATCAAGATCCGCAAGGACATGGCCGGGAATCTCGATGAACTCGTCGAGGCGCTGATCGCGAAATCGAAGGAGATTGCGGACCTTCGGATCATCCTTCGGGCCGGCGATGTCGATGATGATATTACCGAGCTTCGTCGTCGCGGTCTCGACGTAGCGCGGTGCGTCCGCATCATCACCAACACTCATACAAAGGGGATCGTGGCTGACGGACAACGAGTACTTGTCGGCAGCCAGAACTGGAGCGACCAGGCGGTATCGACCAATCGCGACGCCAGCCTGTTGTTCGACGACGCTGAGATCGCTGCCTATTTTCTCAAGGCTTTCGAGATCGATTGGGCAAGAGCCAGGCCTGCGGTCGCCGCCGGCGTCGAAAAGCCTGCGCTGATCGCGCAGGGCGCCGCCCCGCCGCCGGGTTATGTCCGTATGCCCCTGTCCGAATATTACGGTCGGTAGAGCAAGTTGAAGCAGATAATCTTCTTCCCAAACCCGGAGCATCCTTGCTGAGCTGGCGTTTGAGCAGGCAGCGATTGAAGAGGAAAGGGGCGACATTGTTCGAACAGTTTTTGACCAACCTCGGCGCGCTCACTCTTCCGCAAGACTAAACAAGGAGAGAGGTCCGACACTCGAAAAATCTCGTTAGAGGGCTATAGATGCCGAATGAAACCAGGGGCATCGAAGTCCTTCCCGACTGGAACAAGCCCGGCTCATTTTCGTCGGGAAGAGATCCGCTCGGACTGCAGGCGGCATCGGTTCGGTTATACACCGACCTCCTTCCCGGACTGACCAACGTTACCAACCGGCTGCGCTACTTCTCATTCTATTGCTGGGTAGTGAGGCAGTTCGAGCTGACGCAGCACAGCCTCGACGAGAAAAAGTGGCGCATCTTCGTGCGGCGTTCGGAGGCGATATATGCGCTTGCATGTCAGATCGGGGACAGCGACGAGGCCAACGGCATGGCCGGTTCAGCGTGGGCAGGTAAGAACATCGGGATCGACAAAGCCTTCGATTTCACGCCCTGGACGGACGGTCCAGGGGAAGAAAACCAGTATCTTAAGGCGGTGAGGGGCAATTTCGGGCAGTTCTATGTGGCCAGCATGCTGCAGATGGGCATGCTCCTGAAAACCAACATCCGCGTGCAGGCAGTGTCGCCCGATCATGGCCTCGATCTTGCCGAAGCCTTCGCTGAGGCATGTCCGACAGCCTGCAGGAAAATCCTCAAGGCAATCAGGACCGGCAAGATCGACTATGCAGACTGCGTCGCCATATCGAACGAGGCACATCCGGCCTATCTTGATGTGCAGTCGAGGGAGACGCAGCTGCTGCTGCGTTACCTGCGCGGCGAAAGGGCAGACGATGACACTGCGCCTGCACGTCGGGCGACGCTATGGAACGTCCTCAACATCATTAGTCGCATTGGTCATCAGGATGGCAACGACCTTCGCCGCGAGCTTTACGTCCAGGACAATATCGGAACCGTCACCAACCAGTTTCTCGCGCAGAACCTGACCCACTGGCGCGCCTATTTCGTGAACGAGCTCTGCCACATCTCACTCGAGCTTGTGCTCAACGCGTTGACTCACCGCATCAACGAGACGTCGGGCGCGACCGCGGATGAACTGTCGCGCGCCATAGCCACCCTCGCGCTTCGCCGCGGCGACGCGGCATCCACCCTCGCCAGAATCGCCGAAGCACGGGATTTCGGCAGCCTGGCCCTCGAGCATAAGGCCGGAGCGGAGCTCGCGGATATCGCGGGAGGGACAAGTGAGCCCGGCAGCAAACAGGTGCGCAAAGCCATCAATCTCCTGCTGACGTTGTGGAGGCGCTGGAGCGATGATACTGCGATCAACGGGATACTCGCTGAAGCAACAGTCGCCGATAGATCGGCGGAAGGCATCTTCCGCTTTCTCGACAAGATGGCCGATAGACCTGCGATGGAAGGGCTCACGGGTCTGGTGCGCAAGTTCGTCATCGGGAACCACCTGCTGATCGCTGGACAGAAGCTTGCGGCAGGAACCTACACCTATCGCTTTATCGTCGATGAAAGCGGACTGGTCGACGGCCAACCGGCCGAATATACTTTCACCAACCCCCGCATCGGCAATCTTCTGACGTTCGCATATGACGGCGCTCTGCTCGATGATGAGGGCGATGTAGCCGAGGCAGGAAAGGCGCTGCTCGATGCCCTTCAATCTGTTTGACGACCTCAAGAGGCCCGGCTTCCACAGCTCGATTACAACTACCTTCAGTGTAGACCCGGCTTTCTACGACGCCAACGTCCAGTACCGGCTCCGCGCGGTTGGGTGCCAGAACAACCTGCTGATCGCGGACGCGGCCATGCTCTCGCAGGCGCTTGAGCAATTGCCAGAGGCGTTCAGCCACGCTGGCCGGAAATACCTGATCGAGCCGATCGAGGGGATCGGCTGCTTCCATCCCAAGATGATGATCCGCTACGGTAAGGCAAAGGCAAGCCTGACCCTTGGTTCGGCGAACGCGACCTCTGCAGGTTGGGGCAGCAACCGGGAACTCGTTTCAAGCCTCGATTGGTCCCAATCAGCAGAGACGCCGGACAGTGCCGTCCGCCGCCGGCTTATAGCCAGAGCCCATGACTGGCTGATCGCACAGGTTTCTGCGACAAGGAATCCCGACCTCTCCTATAAGTTCGATCTCCTGAACTCTCAGGCACCTTGGCTGGCATGTACCGACCGGGGGGAGGGGGTAGAGGTGTTCGCCGATGGAAGCCTCGTCGATCTGATGCTGTCCGCTCCGGACGCCCGCGAACCGATCGGCGACCGCTTTCTCGCGAACGTCGAAGGCAAGGTGGAACGCCTTGTAGTGATTTCACCCTACTGGGATTCAGACCTCAAGGCTCTGCGGCGGGTGCACGCTGAACTGGGCAAACCACCTCTGCACATATTCATGACCCTGTCCGATGTCGCCGGGGCGCGGCAATCGACATTCCCGATCCAGGCGGTCGGCTCGAAACTGAAGCCGACTTTCCATCCACATGGCGCGAGCGGAAATCATCGCTTCCTGCACGCCAAGCTTCTGGTCGCGCAGACGCGCAAATATGACTTCCTGCTCTTTGGTAGCACGAACTGCACCGCCGGAGCCCTGGGCGGGTCTGGCATGCCCGGACTCAACCATGAGGCGGCGATCTTCCGGCGCCTCCCGCGAGGCACGGTTGAAAAGACACTGTGGCTCGACTTTTCGGAGATCGTTCGCCCCAAGGACATCTCGGCCCCCGAGACGCCCGAGCCATCCGCAGCGCCGCCGCGATTCAATCCCGGCCGGATTGAGCGCAAGGACGACAGGCTCTACTGGAGCGTCCCGTCGGGCATCAACCCCGCAGGGGCTGATCTGCTAATCGATGATGATCGCCATCCGTTGATTGCCGGAGGCGAGGTAAGGCCTTACGCGCGACTGGGAGGGGCGCGCAGCGGTTCCACGATCGTCGCGAGAGTAGCGCTGTGCGACGGCAGGATTAGTCGCCCGGTAATCGTATACGAGCCGAACAGGCTGATGGCGGCGGCGCCGAGCCCGCTCGCAAGCGGAATAAGGCGTAAGCTCGACGCAGTGCTGAACGGTGAAAGCGACCTGATCGACCTGGCCCGCGACGTCCACTTGCTTTTTGGGGATGCCAATCCGATCAGACGGTCCGCGCTACGCGCGGATCGACGGGGCGCGTCGGTTGCCGCAGTGGCTGGCGAGGATTTCGACACGCCCGAGGAATTTCGCGAGGCACTGGGGCTCAAGGCCGATCTGATGGCAGGGGGACTCTCGCACGCGAACAATCCGGCCCTCCAACTCCTTCTGCAGATCGTGCTGCGCGGTATCGTCCAGCTCGAGGACAGCGAGACGATCGACCACGACAGCTCCGCGTCGGCCGCCGCCCTAAAAACCGGCGAGGACCAGGACGATGAGGGGAGCGATGAGGAGGGCGATGAGGCGGACGACGACCAGGATGGAGATGCCGCGGACGCTCCTCCGGCAAACGGAGTCAGGGAAAGACGACTTGTTGCCCAGCCCGTTCCCCGCGAGGCGTTCGAGCGCAACCAAAGGACATTGGAGCGGGCGATCGAGCGATTCGAGGACTATATCGGGACGGTCGCGAAATCCCGACAAGAGCTCGATCTCGACTTCGTAACGCGCGCCCTTTTTATGATCTACCTCATGCTCCACGGCTGCTCACACAGATATTCTGTCGATGAAACTGAGGTCGAGGTACTGATGCCTTTCTCGGCCATTGGGACCCGAAGGCAGGACGAAGGCTTTCTCATGCGTGGCGCCCGTCTCATCAGCTTGATCTGGGGGCGCAGGTTCACCGACGGACTCATGGCCCGCATTCCCCTCGACCGCGAACTGGAGAACGTCCCCATACCGATCCTCACGCTCGTGATCTTGTCGCGCTGGATTCTTGCCGCCATCCTTGTCGAGGCAAGAGCGGCCGCAGGCGCGAAATCGCTTGCCGCGATTCTCGAATCCCAGATACCCGAATTCTACCGCTCGACTTCGGCCTTCGCGTTCACCAACGGGCCACAGGTTGAGGCGGCCGTGACCCAGATGGCCCGGCATATCGGAATGTCTGACACGCAAGCCCAGAATGTAAGGAAGGGCATGGCGGAACTGGAAAAGGTGATGCCTTGAAGGCGACTATATGCACCTGATTGGCATTGAGCCGATGGTGCCCTCGGGGCCTCAACTCACTGAGCCACTGCGCCTCAAGATGCGTTACGATAGATCATTGCCAACGGCGTTTTCCGGCATCAGGACGGGCTCGAACTTGATTACTGAGCGCAAACCCGATGGCGCGAGGGCGTACCCTGAGGAACCCCTTCGACGAAGCGGGCACGCGCGCACGGCGTGATAAAAGACAGGACTATATGCACGAAAACTGGTGGCCGGACCTTCTCGCCCACGTCCCTGAGGAATGCCCCTGGGCTGCATCCGATGTGGTCGTCGCCGAGATGCGCGGTTTCGACGACCCCTCCGTGCCGGGTGTCCGTTTCATGTGGTCTGCGCTGGTCCCCGTCGCAGAGCTTGAAGCGTTAGGCGGGCGGCTCCGGGCCTTTGGCCATGAGGTGGAATCGAGTGGACGGCCATCGCCCCTTTTGAACGGCCCGCAGAGCTTTAATCCACGATTCTGGATCGGGACCTATCTGGAGGGCGAGGATGGTGCGCCTTCGGTGCGGGAGGACTATGAACCGTTGATTCTGGGGTGGACCAGCAATAACCAGACCGCAATGGTCCTTGATCCGCGGTTTGCCATGACCTATGGATTGATGCCGCGCGTCCATGTCGACGGCTCCACCCGTTGGGACAATCCCGCCGAGCCCGAGTTCGATGTCGCCTCGGTCGATAGGCCCTCGCTCTACGCCGATCTGCGTTATGAGGACATGCGCGCCATCGTATCGCGCGATTATCTGCAAGACTACCTCTCGCTGCGCGACATGGCGCTTGTCCAGGTCTTTTACGAATGTCGCCATGGACCTTCTGACAAAACAGCGGAGTTGGCGCTGGGAACAAGCCACCAACTGAACGAACATCTTCTGACGCGCGAGATCGATGTCCAACGCCGACGCGACGGGAGTTTTTGCGCGCAGGTGTGGGGCGCGCGCCATGTGGCGGGGCCTGGCGATTTCCCCATCTCGGTCAATCCGCTTGAAACGCAGGGGCTTGTCTGGCCGGGCAATCCAACGCCTGTCACGTCGCGCATTGCAGACCGATTTCGGCCAAGGGATTATATCTACGTCCGCGATACCGTGCTCGGCGCCTATGAGGGACGGCCAGGCTTCCATGTTCATCCTGAAAGCGGCGGGGTCGGCTATCAGAACCAGTGGAACGTGGGGCCTGCCGGCCGGATCGGGCGAGATCTGATCCAACTTGAGATCAGGAAGCTTTACGGTGGGACGCCGCACCGCGTCGTCCAGCATTGGCATGGTTACGCCGTTGCAGCAACCGCCGAACAATTGTCGGCAGAAGCACGCAAGGTTCCCAATGTCGGCACGCGGGCGAAGGCGCTGACCTACGGCATTGCCGATGTCGGCGAGCGGCTGTCCGCACTTGCCGCACGTTTCGGGATCGAGGTAAGCGGTGAGGAATTCGTCAAGCTTGACCGAACCTGGCTCCACTATCACGGCTGGTGGCAAGGGCTCCATGTCGAACCGGTTGCCCGGCACATCCCGCTCGACATGACGCGATCGGCCTTTCTTGCCCGCTGCCTCGACCTCGACAAGCTCGTCGTCGAATGTCTGGCAGAGCGCCACTTGCGGCTCTTCGTGCGCGCCTTTGGCCCCCAGGCCGATAAGATCGACAAGCTGCGGGGACTCAAGCTCCTCGATCGGACAATCTGCTTCTGTCAGATCGGGCATGAGGCGGGCCTATCGGTGTGGGACTCGGCCGAGGAGATCGTTTCGCGCTTCGAAGCCGCGGGTACGGCAGTCGGGCGCCCCATTGAAAAGCTTTTCGCCTTGTCCGATCTGCGGCAGGTGACCGGTCATCGCAAGGAGGATATGGATGGGCTCATTGCCGGCGCATTGGAGCGCTTTGGTCTCGACCTTGCCGCCGCCAGGGGTGGCTGGGGTCATGTCATGGACACCATCTATGATCAGCTTGCCGACCAGCTTGCCACTGTAGTGCGCCTTTTGGACGACTGCCTCTCAGAGGGATGAAGTGTCCGGACGCGATCATTCCGAATTGGTGCGGATTACACAAACTGCAAGCTGGCAGCTTTCGAAAATCTAGACGGAGTGTTTTAGAGGTTCGGGCTTTTTCCCTTCCGCGAGGGTCTCGCGCAGGCAGGCGCTGAGCATTTGGTTATCGAATGGCTTCTGGATGAATGTCGGCTTCTCGGGCATGTCGCCATCGCACGGCATGACCAGACTGCTGGCTATGACGATCTCGATCCATTTTCATCCTTGGGCAGCGTAACGGGCAAGAGCAAAGCTGTTCATCGCGTCTTGGCATTTCCACGTCGGAGAAAAGCAAAACGATATTCTCGGCATGGATTGCGAGCAGCGCCTTAACCTGACAGAGAAACGCATGGCGAGCGTCGCAAACCGCCCGTTTGTCGGTCATAGATTCCAGAGTGGAGTGGGGTTTCCGGGCAAGTGAGCCGCATCATCATCTCGAAAAGCAGCGCCTTTGAGACAATTAACGCAAGGTGAAATAACCTCTGTTATCGCCATTCCATATCCGATTGGAGGCGTAATGTCTTGGTATAGAATGATTGTCCGAGCATCTATGAGCGCAGCAGTTTTGGCGGCGTTACAAGGATGTGATCGAACTTCCCAAGGTGAAGAGAATCGACATCTGGAAAACCCGCCTCCTATACCACCTCACTGTCCTGATCTTCCCGAACTGGAGAATGTCACCTTGATGGATGGGACGGTTGCTGATGTCCGGATTGTTCAGTTCCGAAGTACGAAATTGTATGTCCCTGCAGACTTAATTAGGCGATCCTTTTACGACGCAGAGGATAAAGTTCATAAACTATTCGAAGGAAGCAGGTTCTATATTCCTCACGGCCTAATGAATTTTATTCCTGACATGCAAAAGAAGGAATGCCCTGGTGTCATTCATCACATCAGAACAGACGGTAATAGTGTTAGTAAAGGATTTGGCCTCCTAGGCTACGGATTGAATATGTTTGGGAGAAATATATCTCCAAAATCATCAATTATTAACTTGCAGTTTCACTTAATTGATAATCATGAATTTCGCGACAATTATAGTTACCCATATTTAGGATACGAAACGGCAAATGTAAAAATTTTCGACGATGTGATTTCTCACTATAATACTTCTTATAAGAAGAAACATAGATCTATGATTGGCTCTCCTGAATGGATTATGTACCGAGAAAGTGTGGAAGATTTTTCAAATTGGCTAACTATGCCACCACGCCGCCGCGACAATAAACGTGTGTTTATTTTAGGCGTGGAGAAGGTAGTTCAATGACATTTGGATCGCATTTTTAAGATTTAATTCTATCCAGCGGCAGCGATGCTGCCGACAAACGCATGAAGCGCGCCGGTCCATGCTGGCGGTCGCGGCCAGGTGCCAGATCAGCGCCGACGCCCCCTGACGGAAAACCCTGCCACCGGCGTTGTCGGACACTTTCTCAATCCGACAGTGATTTTCGGACATTCCACGGGATCAAAGGACCGCGCAATTCCGTGCGCGCCGGATTTTCGGCGAAACCGCGTGACGACTGCCTGAGATTCATGTGTTTGCCGGCGCTCCAAACTTTCCCATTTCTCCATGTCCGCTGAAGCATTTTGGGAATCAGCAATCGGGAACAGATTTTGGGAAAGTGAAGCCCAGGTGCGGCCGTCAGCGCGATCGGTGTGGCAGTATTCTCGCTGCACGTTCCTTTGCGGGAAGCTGAACCCTAGGTAGTTGACTAAGGCAACTAAATAGGGTTGATGTCCAGCATGGACGATGCGATCAATGCAATTCGGACCTTCAATCGGTTCTTCACTCGCCATGTAGGTGCTATCGACGCACGCTTCCTCGACACTGACGCGAGCCTGCTCGAAGCGCGCCTACTGTTCGAGATAGCGCGGCACGAACCCGTCTCGGCAATTGCGCTACAGGCCGAATTGAACCTTGATCGCGGATATCTAAGCCGGATGATCGTCCGGCTTGAAAAGCGGGGTTGGGTTCGCCGCGATCGCCTTGAAGCCGATGCCAGAACCCGTCCTATCAGCCTCACTCAAGGTGGGCGCGAAGTTTTCTACGAACTCGATCACCGCCAACGTGCTGCCGTTGCTCACGACCTCAAGCGATTGAGCGCCGTTGAACAGGACGAACTCGTGCAGGCGCTGACGAAGGCGCGCCTCTTTCTCGATCGGAAAGCGCCTGCCGCGACACTATCAACTACGCCGTCGATCAACGTTCTCGATCGCCCGGTGTGGAACGCATTGACCGGGCGGCAAGCACATATTGTTCAAGGCGATGAAACGGGCCTGCGCTTTGCTCCCGAATATGGCCCCTTTGCCGCCCCACTCGATCCCACCGGCGATACGAGCGTCCTCGCCGACTTGGCGGGCAATTCTGAAATTTGGCTCGTCGAAAAACATCGGATAGTCCCACCCGTCGGTCTGAAGCTCGCCCGAAGCGCCGAATGTGTTCAGATGGTAGCCCGCACGATCACCGATGGCGGACGCGATCATGCCTTCTGCGATCTAGGCGATGACGATGCAGCGGAAATGTTCGCCCTGGCGACTATGACACAACCCGGTCCCTTCTCGACAAGGACACATGATCTTGGCCGCTTCGTCGGCATACGCATAGACGGGATTTTGGTCGCGATGGCGGGCGAAAGGATGAAGCCCGGCATTTTCACCGAGTTAAGTGGTGTCTGCACGCATCCGGATCATCGCGGGCGAGGCTATGCCGGGTTTCTGATGCGGGTGGTTGCTTCGAGGATGATCGAGCGCGGGGAAGTGCCGTTCCTGCACTGCTATGCGACGAACACGGGAGCGATTGCCCTATATCAAAGCCTTGGCTTTGAAATTCATCAGACCATTACGGCGACGGTGTTGATGCCCGCATAACGCGCTGAGCGAGGCGGCGCTTTCCCGTTTCACCACTCCAACCGCAATTCGAGAACACATTGCTGTTCCCGTATCTGGATCGTTTTTGGGAAAGACGGCGAAGCAAGGTGACGAAAATCAGGCTTTTGACGCCAGCCCGCGCATCGTGTGTTTTACGATTGCTTGGGCAAAATGCTAGCAAGTTAGTTGCGAGTCGTTCGCAAAATACGGTAAGGCGATTTGGTGATGCCGACCAACGCCGTTGCCTTGTCCCGTTTGTTGCTGTCGGAGCGCCCATCGCTGCTCCGGCTAGCGCAGCGCATCGTCGGCAACGCGCCAGCGGCGGAGGACGTGACGCAGAGCCTGTGGTTTCGCGTCCAGCGCATCGAGGATGATCCCCCTATCCTCAACAAGCGCGCCTATCTCTTCCGGCTCGCGACGAATCTCGCCACCGACCGGCGGCGGGCCGAAACCCGTTACGGCGAACTGATCGAGACGACCGATGCGCCCCCCGAGCATGTGGCGGCAGACATGGTGCCTGCCGATCAGTGGATGGTCGATCGCGAAAATCTCGATCGCATGATGGGCGCGGTCGATGAACTGGCCCCGCGCATCCGCGAAATCTTCATCCTGCGAAAGATCGACGAATTGCCGCTGGATGAGATTGCGAGGCGCATGGGCATATCGCGCAGCATGGTGACGCGCAATTTGCAGCAAGCCCTCCGGCATTGCATGGCGCGGCTTACCGACGACGAATGAGCCATTATTTTCGGCGCGAGAGTATCCACCCGCCAGTTTCAAACGTCATAAGCTATGAGAGGCTCGTGCTGTCGCGCGCTCCCGAGCGTGACAGATGAGGGGGCACCGTGGCGACTGAAAAGCGGATTCCAGATCATATCGAAGAGGAAGCGACGCGCTGGGTCGTGGAGCGCGACGCGGGATTGACCGCCGAGGACGAACGCACGCTGCAAGCCTGGCTCACGGCGGATCCACTGCATGCGCTGGCCTTCACCAAGGCGGAGAAGGTGTGGGATGCGATGGGCAGCTCGCCTGTCAAGGCGGCGGTCCACAAGCGGCGCGCGCGAGGAGTCGCCCACCGCCCCGGCTATCCGCCTCCCCGACGGGACCAGTCTCGCCGGCGTTGGATCGCCCCGGCGCTGGCGGCGAGCCTGGCGCTGGTGTTCGTCGGCACAGCCCAGGACTGGCCGATGCGGCTGCGTGCCGACGCCATGACCGCGACCGGCGAGCGGCGCGACGTGACGCTCGATGACGGCTCGCTGGTCCAGCTCAACACCAATAGCGCCATCAGCATCGACTTGTCCGGGGACCACCGTATTGTCCGCCTGCTCAAAGGCGAGGCGGCGTTCATGGTCGCCGCCGATCGCGCGCGGCCGTTCACCGTCGAGGCCGGAGAAGGCACGACGACCGCGCTGGGAACGCGCTTCATCGTCCGCCGCGATGGAGCGGATACCGAGGTTGCCGTGACCGAGCATCGCGTGCGCGTGGCCTTGCCGATCGGCGAGGCCAGCAGCCGCCTCGATCTTGGCGAGGGACAGGCAGCCCGCTACGGTCCCGGCGGCATAGCGCGACTCCGTGCGATCGATGCCGAGGCGGCTGCGTCATGGACGCGCGGCCGTCTCGTATTCGTCGATCGGCCGCTGGGCGAGGTCGTGGCGGAGCTGAACCGCTATCATCCGGGCTACATCCGCATCATGGACGATGATCTCGCCCAGCGCCGGGTGAGCGGCGTTTTCCGCACCGACGATCCGATGGCGGCGCTCGACACGCTGCAACGGCTGCTCGGGATCAGCTCGACGCGGCTCACTGACAGGCTGATATTCCTCCACACCTGAAAAATCGCGTGGACTTGTTCTCACTCCCGATTTTCAAACGTCATACTTATTGAGGGGTATTCTCATTAGCAGAGAGCCGCCTCCCATTTTTGACGTGCGGGGGTAACGAACGGTGACGATTATCAAGGCCAAAGCGGCTGTATTCCGAGAGCTTCGTGAGGCTGTGATGCCGGCGTTGCTCGCAACAACAGCACTGGTGACAGGCATGATCGTTGTGCCGGCGACAGCCTACGCCCAAGAGGCGCGCAGCTATGATATTCCAGCGGGGCCGCTGGCGGTCGCGCTTAATCGTTTCGGCGAGGCTGTCGATGTCGAGCTTGTCTATGATTCCGCGCTGACCAACGGTGTGTCCAGTCCTGGCCTCAAAGGCAGGTTTGGTACGGCCGAAGCCCTTTCCCGGCTACTCGCTGGAACGGGTCTGACCTTTCGACAGGGCGGCCCGCGCGAATTCACGATCGAACGCGCCCCGCAAACTTCGGGCGGTACGATCCAGTTGGGCCCGGTGCGGGTCGAGGGCCAAACGAAAGCTGCCTCAGGTTCCGCCGATGCGATGCTGGCGAGCGAAGGCACGGCGTCTTATGCGGCTCGCGCCGTGACGATTGGCCGCCAGCTTCAGACGCTGAAGGAAATTCCGAACTCTGTTAGCGTGGTTACGCGACAGCAGATCGAGGATCGCAATCTCAACACCATCGCAGACGCCTTGAAGCAGGTCGCGGGTGTACAAGTTGTTCAATACGGGCTGGGAAATTTCGGCTTCAAGTCGCGGGGGCTGGACATAACGACCGTTCAGACGGACGGTCTGCAAACGGCTGACACTCAGGGCGCCTGGACGACCGACAGCTTCGATACCGCCATCTATGACCGGGTGGAGCTGGTGCGCGGCCCCGCCGGCCTCTTTCAGGGCAGCAGTGAACCCGGCGGCGCCATCAACCTTGTGCGCAAGCGCGCGCTTGCGGAAACGCAGATCGACGGCACGGTGCAGGCAGGATCATGGGACCGCTATCGCGGCGAACTGGATCTGACCGGTGCGCTCGTTTCCGACGGCAGCCTGCGCGGACGCGTCGTCGCGGCCTATGACGATCGCGGCAGCTATATGGACCATGTGTTCGCCCGCAAGATCGTACTGTACGGCACACTGGAATATGATCCGACACCCGACACCACCGTTTCGATCGGCGCGGTCCATCAGGGCGGCCCTTCGCGGCCTATCTTCGGACTGCCCAACTATGACGATGGCGGCCTCTACATGGGGCGACGTGGCGTTTACCTTGGTTCACTGTGGGACCGAAAGCGGGACGATGCGGAACGCTATTTCGTCGATGTCGAACATCGCTTGGGCAATGGCGGCACGATTCGGCTGCGCGGGGATCGGACCGATCGCGCCTATCGTTTCAAATCCGGGGCATTTACGGACAGCTACATCGATCGCGCCACGGGCGATGTCGATATCCAGCAGATCGCCGGCAATGGCCATTCTCGCGACGAGGCAGTCGATCTGGGCCTGACCCTACCGTCGCTGTTCACCAGTGCGGATAGTCTCGTCATCGGCATCAACCATAGCCGTAATTCGACCTATACATTGTGGACCTACGGGCCGGTCATCACCCGCAATATCTTCAATCCCGATCCGACGACGCCTGAACCGATATTCGTCTATGATCCACCGACAACGGCCAGAACGATCCAGACCGGGCTTTATGCCAATGCGCGCTTCAAGCTGATCGACCGTCTGACGCTGACGACAGGCGGCAGGCTGAGTTGGTACAAGGGGTCCGCGAACTGGCAGACCGCCGATCAGAAAGTGTCGGCCAAGCTGGTCCCCTATGCGGCGCTCAGCTATGACGTGATACCGGAGCTGTCGGCTTATGCCAGCTATTCATCGACTTTCGTGCCGCAGGCGAGCGTCGATCGAGACGGGAATCTGCTGAAGCCCCGCACCGGCAATCTGTTCGAACTTGGCCTCAAGGGGGATTTCCTGGAGGGTGCACTGACCGGACACGCTGCCATTTATCAGATCGTCGATCGCAACCGCGCCGTATCGGACCCGGACTTTCCCAATGCGTCCGCGGCGCTTGGAAAGGTCCGCAGCCGAGGCTTCGAGGCGGAAATCGTGGGTGAGCCAGCGCCGGGCTGGAATGTCACCCTGGGTTATGCCTTTACGAAGACCCGTTATCTTACGGCTGACGAAGGGCTTGCGGGCCTCGTCTTCTCTCCCGGCACACCCAAACATGATGCCAAATTGTGGATAGTGCGCGATTTCAGCAAAGCGACCGGTCGCGGTTTCATCCTCGGCGGCGGCCTCAATCTCAGCAGTGGTGTCTATGCCGGGTCAGGCGATCTCAAGTGGCAACAGGATACCTATGCGCTACTCTCTGCCCAGGTCGGGTATCAGTTCAGTGAACAATTCAGCTTGCGGCTGACGGGCGAGAATCTCACCGACCGGAAATACTACACACGCATCGAAGGCTGGTCGCGCCAGAGCTATTTCGGCGATCCGCGCAACGTGATGCTGACGGCAAGGTTTGGACTCTAGGCCGGGTACGGCGACATGCGGGCCATCCTCGTCCATCTTCATCGCTATGCCGGCCTCGCGATGGCGGGTTTTCTCATCATCGCGGGTCTGACCGGTAGCGTGCTCGCCTTTCAGTCGGAACTGGATGCGTGGCTTAATCCGCGCCTCTTCCACGTCGAAGGGCGCTGGCCGGCGCTGCCGCCAACCACGCTGGTGCGGCAAGTTGAAACGGCGATACCGGGTGTTCGGGTCACCTCGATTGCGCCACCGGCATTGATGCATGACAGCGCTCAGATCTTCATCGAGAACGTCGATGGCACCTCTCCAGCAGCCGACAACCTGTTCGTCGATCCAGCGACAGGTACGGTGCTGGGGGGCAGGTTGTGGGGCGCGGCGCGAGTGGATGCACCGCATCTGATCCCCTTCCTCTACCGCCTACACTATTCGCTGCATATACCGGGGAACTGGGGCAACTGGCTGATGGGCGGGATTGCCCTCGCGTGGATGCTCGATTGCGTTGTCGGCTTCTATCTGACGCTACCGCGTGGGAGACCGTTCTGGCGGAAATGGCGGCCGATCTGGCGGATTAAGCGTAGCGCCGGCACCTATCGACTGAATCTCGATCTGCACCGCGCTTCCGGCCTTTGGCTATGGCCAGTCCTGTTTGTGCTTGCGCTCACCAGCGTCGCTTTCAATCTCAATACCGAGGTTTTCCGTCCGATCCTCACGACCTTCCTATCGACCAGCCCGACAATTTGGGACCGGCCAGTCCCGATCGACCCGCCCCTGGCAAGGATTGACTGGGATAACGCGGCGCGGATCGCGAGAGAAGAAGCGGCGAAGCGGGGCTGGCCAGCGCAATCTGTCCAACGGATAGTCTTCGCGCGAGCACAGGGCTTTTATCAGGTTCGCCTGGGGCAGGCCCATGCACCCGGCTTCGGCAACCCGTCCGTAAATGTCGCCAGCGACAGCGGTCACGTCCTTTCCATTGATGAGCCGGGCAAGGGTCTCGCCGGCGATGTGGTGGACGGACTTATCTATCCGGTCCATTCCGGTCAGGTGGCGGGGCTGCCGGGCCGCATCCTGATCTGCATCACCGGTCTCGTCGTCGCGATGCTGTCGATGACCGGCATCATTATTTGGTGGAAGAAGCGAATGCCCCGGATTGCCCGACGCCGAGCGCAGAGGGAATTTACACGAACTGCGTTTGCCACGGCTGGAAAAGCCCATGCTGCTGAGTGAAGCCCGGAGCGATGTCGTGAGTCAGGCACAAAACTTGCTAGCGCTTGAGGCCGTAACACCTCAGGAACCAATGGCGCGTCACGGCTACCGGTCATCAGGCAGCAACCGGTGGATCGGGTTGGGCGGCACGATCCTGATCTATACCATCGGCGCAATCGGCTTTTTCATCACCATCACAGCCACGGTCGGCCAAAAGGCCACGCCTCCGGCATTGGCCATGTTCGATCTCAAGGCTCCCACCTCGCCACCCGAAGCGCCACCGGAGAAGCGGGAAGCGCCCAGGCCAGTCAAGAAAAAGGTGACGAAGCCAGAACCGGCTCCGGTGATGCCCATCGAGCCGACCATGGTCTCGCCAGTGATGGTGCCGAGCCCGGTTGTCAAACCCACGTCCACCGAGCTCGCGCCGCAAGATCTGGAGACGGCAGCGCCGAGGACGGCGCCCGCTCCCCCCGCGCCGCAGGTTTCGAACCCCGCCTCCGACACATGGGAAGGACGGGTGCTCGCACAACTGAATGGGCATCGCCGCTACCCGCGCATCGCACAGGCCCGGCGACAGCAGGGCGTGCCCTACATCCGCTTCGTCATGGACCGGGAGGGCAAGGTGCTATCTGTCCGGCTGGAACGCTCATCGGGCGTTCCCGATCTTGATCGTGAGGCTGTCGCCCTGCCGACGCGCGCGCAGCCACTGCCGAAGCCACCGACGGAGAGGGTCGGCGATACGCTCGAGTTGGTTGTTCCAGTGGAATTCTTCCTGCGTTGAATGGCAGGCTTGCAGAACCTGCAGGCTGTCGCTCGCCGCCGAAATGGGTGTCGTCCGTCGTCCAACAGATAGCTATTCTTCGGACCATGTTCGATAGTGGACTGGTGCCTGTGATGCGTCGTTAGTGAGGTGCGACAAACAGGTGTTCCCGTCATTCTGGCCAATCGTTAGGCAGCCAATTGCGCGAGGTGTGAATGACATGGAGGATCGTCAGCACCGTGTCGTCTTCGTTCAGCGCGTAGGCCACGATGTAAGGGAGGCGGTTGACAGATTTCTCGTAGGTGCCGCTGACACGACCTGGGTGGCCGGTCGCAAACTCGCCGAGCGCGTCGCCTATTTCACTTATCCGCTTTGCGACCCGCCGCGCCGCCGCCAGATTGTCTCGTGCAATATGGACTACCTGCTTTTCGAGATCATCAAGCGCGTCATCCGACCACTGCACATGCCTCATACGGCATTGTTGCCTGCGGCTGCGATTGCAGCATCAATCCGGTCCATCGCTTCTTTGTGCGGTGTAACTCTGCCTGCTTCCATATCAGCAAGCCCCCGTTGGATGCCTTCGATGATCTGCAATTCACGATTCACATAGGCTTCGACAGCTTCGGCAGCGAGATAGGACTTCGTGCGGCGCGTGTTCTGCGCGAGGCGGCCGAGCTTCTCTTTGAGGTCGGGCGTCACCCGAATGGTCATCGTCGTGCTGGCACCCATGTCGCATTCCTCCGGTCGCTGTGTACCTTGTAACACAATTGCCTGCCGATGTCTCGCCTGGATGCCGGCACCGCGATGCCGGATGCGTTGGCAACGATCGCTGTCCGAAATTGATGTGTCTGGTGATTGTGCGCGTTCAGATGCCGTCAGAGTATAGGGCAGATGTCTCGGATGCTTTTCGGACCACATTCCCAGAAGGTGAAGCACGCTTGCGGGATCGTAGATGTCGAAGTCCTTGTCCGGAAACGTATCTCCCTCTCTCAACCATCGCGGAAGATCATCTTCCTTGCGCTCGCGGATTAGCAGCTTTGCTATACTCCTGAAGTTTGCGGCTGTTGACAGGAACTCCATCCGCAATTCGTGATTTTGGCCTGTTGACTGAATCATCTCATAATAGATAGGCCAACCATGACTAACCAAGATTGACCAACCAATCTGTTGGAATATGCCGTCAGCGTCATAAGCCAATTCCGATGACGTTGATGAGTCATCGAGTTGCCCTCTGCCTTCGATAGCTTCGGCGTCGTAGTCCGCGAGTGCTTCCCGTGCCTTGGGATCGTTCACATACTTTTTGAGCATCGCGTAAAATTCGTCGAACGCGAACGGTCGTGGTAATTCTATGTCAGCCATGTCCGCCCGTTTCCGTTCTTCCCGACCCGGCATTGTGACGGCATTTTCTTAAGATATCGGCGGTGCGACGAAAATCAGGCGATAGCCGCCGCCCGCGATGTGTGTTTGCCGTGAGAAGAGGACGAGTCGATTTGCGGAAGCGCCGTTCGGACAGGGAGCATGACTTGATTAATCCTCGCTGGTGGTCGCCGGGGCTGTTCGATACGCAACGGGCATGGGTAAGCTTATACATATCAACGGGGCCCCCGGTGTGGGCAAGCTGACGATCGCGCGTCAGATGGCGATCCGTCTTAATGCGCGCGTGCTCGACAACCATGCGATCTATAATGTTGCGTTCGCTCTGACCGAGTTTCGATCACCCGGCTTTTATGATGCCGTCCGCGCTTCGCGAGCCGCTGCTTTTCAGCAGGTTCTACGCCTGCCCGACAACGAAACGGTGATTTTCACCGACGCCTATTTCGACGATTCAAAATGGGGTTGGGAGAGCTGGGGGACCATCGAGCACTTGGCTGACCAGCGACGGTGGCCATTCTTCTCGGTAGCGCTTGTATGCGAGGCTGCCGAACATCGGCGACGCATCGTGAGCGCGGAACGCGCTGAGCGTGGAAAATTACAAGATGCTTCCTACGTAGACCGGACCGTCACACGCCGCTTGATCGAGAGGACTGGTGACCTCAGTAAGCGCCTCGACATAACGCATTTATCCGCTGATACAGCGGCCTCATTCTTGGCAGATTGGGTCGAAGCAACGACTTCAGGACCCCACCGCAATGTCGCAGCGGCGGATAGCAGATTGAGTTCAATCGTGACGGCTAGTCCCGTCTTAAGCACCATCCTGGGTCGCTGGGATGCCATCGCCTTGCCCGACTGCTGGCTATCGGGCAGCGCCATCGCGCAAACGGCATGGAACGCCGCGTTCGGCCTGTCGCCGGAGTATGGCCTGGCGGATATCGATCTGGTCTATTTCGACGATGCCGATCTGTCGGAAGAGGGCGAGGTAAAGCAAGCGACGCGCATCCGCACCCTGTTTCCCGATGTGCCGCTATGGATCGACGCCAAGAACGAGGCCCGCGTCCACCTGTGGTATGAAGCGAAGTTCGGCTATCCGATTCCACCCTACCAATCGAGCGAACATGCCATTTCAACCTTTCCGACGACAGCCGGAGCGGTGGCGATCCGGCCTGGTGGGGCGGGTCTGTCAATCTTCGCCCCCTTTGGGCTATCCGATCTGCTGAGCTGCACGGTGCGGCCGAACAAGGCTCAGATTACGCAAGCCATCTACGAGGCGAAGGTCGCGCGCTGGCGGAGCTGCTGGCCGGCGCTGACGATCATCGATTGGCATAACCTTTGAAATCCGTGAGGTCTATTTGTACGGAAATCAGGTCAATCTCGGCACTTCGAACTTTAGATTGGTGCTGTGCGCCATCCACCATTGAATATGCGCCATCCTATTACGCCCGCTGCAACGCCCAGCAGGCCACCGACTAGGTAGGCGGTTGGCGCACCGTTCGGGACGAAGAAGCCACCGGCGACATAGCCGCCGATTACGGCCGTGCGCGTCACCGCGCCATAGATCGCGGCTACCTTTCCATGATCAGCGGGCGGGCATTCGGATTGAAGCAGGGTGCGGACAGCGACATTGTGGATGCTGTTCGCGCCCCCGCCCAGAATGAAGGCGACAGCGACGATCGCAAATCCAATCGGCGCGAGGCCGATCAGTAGCATTGTCACGCCCATGACGGTGGCAGTGCCGAACGCGGTCAGGCCGATCCTATGGCCAATGACCTTTTCGGCAAGCCCAGCGCCGATCAACATTCCGCCCGCCCATAGTGCCGTGAGCATTCCGAAGGCGGTCGGCCCGCTCCCCAGTGTCACCATGACGAGGAACACGAAAGCAACGTCGGCAATGGCGGTCGCGAACACTTCGAGGCTGAGCGCGGCCGTCACCACCATCAAGCGTCGATTGCGAAGCAGCGGCAGATAGTCCGCGAACAGGGTTTGTTCCTCCTGATCGCCCCGTTGCGGCTTGCGGCGTAGACCGCTTCCCATCACGACGAGCGCCAGAAGGGCAAAACTGAAGGCATCGACCAAAAGCGTATTGCGCGATCCGATCCATCCTACCAGCACGCCGCCAGCGACAGGACCAGCGAGCATTCCAAGGCTGCGGACCATTTCTAAAAGGGAGTTGGCGCGCGCGAGGGTCATACCCAACCCGCTTGCCAGCACTGGTATCAGCGCGAATGTCGCGGCGCTGCTGACCGTGAACAACACGCTCAACAGCGCGGCCCCTGCTAGCGTGAATGTGGGATAGTGGGCGATGAGCGCGATTACGCCCGCCTGCAGCGCCGATGTAATCACCAGAATGCGTGCCGCGTCCCGGCGGTCAATCAGGCGGCCCGCATAGGGGGCGGCAAAAAGGCCGGGCACCAACTCCATGATAAGCAGCACAGGCACCGCATAGGCCGTCGCTTTCTCGGCGGTACGGACCATCAGCGTCAGCAGCGTGATTTCGTCGCCGATCGTCGAAACTGTCAAGGCGGCAAGAACTAGCCACCCCCAGCCTTGCCGGAACTCAACGCCCACCCACTTGCCCTTCTACATTGGCCTGCTCTTTGCCGGATCGCTCTGCGCAGACGGAATCACGGAGAAGCCGATAGCAGATGGCGGGAAGTCCGGCAGCTTTGAGCTCATGATAGTACCAGGTCGACAAGGGGCCGGTCTCAAACACAATCCGCTCGGCGTCCGGAGCGTGCTTGCGGATATCCTCTGCTAGTAACTTGGGATCGGACGGGCATTTGCCCCGCCAGATCCGTCGGCCGTTCTCCCGAACCGAGATGAAAGTTTCTTTCAGCGATACGTCCAAGCCTATATACTGCGCCACGGCTGTTCTCCGTTCGATGCTTGGGCCCGGTGCAAATCGTGAGCCCGTTTCTCCATCATATCGGGGAACAGCTACCCTCCTGAAATCCGCAGCTTCGTAAATTGCCGACCAGCATCAGGCGAATCGCCCTTCCGCGATTACGCCATGTCATTCATTGTCGGACGAATGAACGTCTGCTCCTGAAAAAAGCAGTCGGACGACCCGCAAAATCCGTACGAGCTGCAAATCTAGTCGCCTATTGCCAATCGCAGCAAATCATTCGCCCGCGTCTTGAGGAGGTTGGTCCGCATAGACAGCATGCTGACCTCTCATCGACTCCAGTTGGTTGGTATCAAAATCGACCAGCTCGCTGATGACGATCGCCGCGAGCGCGCGCGTTTCCTGCGACAATCCGGAGAGGTCGATCGAGGCCGTCACTCCGAACGGATCATCATAATTGGTCTTGGTGTTCCGGTATCGCTGCTGCCGGCACACGCGCACCTGGACTTCGATCCCATCGGCATCCGCGAGTGTCGCGACCAACGACCTGCCAAGGTCCTTTGCAACCCTAGGGGTTAGCCCAAGCGCCTTTTGCAACTCGAGCAATGCATCTGGCGAACCCTCAAAGGTGACGGGGTCGATAAGCTCGCGGTGTGCGCCGTTCATGAGTCCCGCGATGGAACGGCCGACATGCGTCAACCGGACAATCTCAATCTGGGCGCGGTTCGCCGGCGGATAGTAAAAAGAGAGGTCAAACCCGCCGATCACGGCGTTTAGATTTCGCTGGACGTCATTCTTGATCAGCCCCATCTCCAGCATGAGTGACAGGTCGAGGTCTTGTCCGACGTTATGAGCGTGCCGCTCTAGTAATCCGCGCGGTACGGTCTCGAACATCCCCACAACGCCAGCGCAAAGGCGGAACATTTCGAAGCTGTAGGATTCGAAGAACCGCAGGGTATCGAGTGCTCGCGGCGACAGAAGCGCGCGTCCGCGGATCGCTGAGTCGGACAGCGCCTTGGCGAAAATGTCGAGGATCGTCTTCTCGTCGACCTCGGCCGCGTATCGAAAAAACCGACGGAGCCAATCCTGCTCGACGTCACGTTCCTCGCACGAGTCCAACTCGGCCGCGTTATACTCGATCGCCTTTTGTGCCACATATTCGATGGACTGCTGGGTGTGTGCGATTTCGTTGAGCACGCGTCCACGCGCGCGCTCGATCAAGCCGATGCGATGATCGAGCTCCTCAATTTCATGTTTGCGACGCTCTGCGATCGCAGTGCGCTCCCGCGCACGCTCATGCTCGTCGGCAATATCCAGCTTGATCTGTTCGGCCGTCGCGGCATTCACGGCCGCCTTCTTATCGGCCCAGGCCGACAGAATCGTTCGAAGCGCGCTGGTCAATGTCTTCCCGCCGTCCTCGGCGACATTCGCGAGGGCGCCTTCGAGCTTGGCTCCTGGTATCGGTAGTTCGGTTGTCACGCGACCTCCCCTAACACGCTTTCGATACTAGCCACCGCCCGACTCGCTCGCAGGCATCCGTTGCACAAGATCGCGATTTCGCGAATGCAGTTCAAATTGCATCGAAGCCGGCAGCTGAACCTCCGAGAGATCGTTCGGCACATCCGTTTCTGACAACAGCGGTTATTTTGATATCGGCGCTAGCGGCAAGAAAGTCCAAGACCGGGGCATGCACGATGATGCGCGACAATCGGTTGAATTGCGCCGCGGCAGCGTCCTCAATATAGTCCTGTTTTCGGAAATGATTGCAATCCCGCCATGCCGTCGGTTTGCCTGCCTAGGCCAAGTACAGCCGTTCTGCTTTTAATTAATGACGTGTTTGCATCCGCGCCTGCAAGTCAATTTTTCTCTATGCCAAAATAGGCATCGAGCGCTTTTCTGGCCCGAAGCGTCAGCTCAACGAAGTGACGGCGACCGTCATTGGGATCGCTGACCTTTACCAAGAGCCTTGCCTGGCAGAGCTTGTTGAATATACGAAGCGCGGTACTGGGCGTGGCGGTGGAGGAGCTGCATAAGGCGTTCACCGCGATTTTGACACCTTCGGCTTCCTGGATAAAGGCCTCGACCAACATTTCCCAGGCCGGCTCACCGAACAGTTCCGGCGATCCGATCAGGGCGCGACGGAAGCTGCGGCGCTCGCGGACGGCTCTTGCGTTCTCAAGGGCCGCGGGACCTCGATCATAGGGCGATCCAGCTTTGGGCCCCATGCTGTCTTTAAGGACGACATGCGAGCTTTCAGTCGGTCGATGGGGCTGGAACGTGTTGAGGGATGACATGCTCATGGCCCGGGTTGCGGTAACCACGATATGATCAACGATATCGATGTCCAGAGAACGACCTATTTCCGACAAGGTCCGTGTGACGACAACGTCGCTTTCGCTAGGATGCGGATCTCCACTTGGGTGATTGTGGACAAGGATCAATCCGGCAGCCTCGAGTTCCATAGCCCGGCGAAAAATAGTGCGCGGATAAAGTGCCATTTGCCGGAGAGAACCAAGCTGCAGTTGCTCATCGGCGATCAGATGCCCCGCGCTGTCAAGAAATATGACCCGCAAGACCTCATCGGGCAGAGCGCCCATCGAAGCCATCAGATATTGAAGCAAATTGGGGCAGTCTGGACTGATCGGAAGAGAAGCAAATTCCTCCCGCATTCCTTCAAGGAGCACCAGGCGGGCACCCAACAATATCCGGGCGACGGCTGTATGACCGCCAAGCACACGCTCCAGCGACTGGGGGCTTTGAGCGAAAATGCGCCCGAGGCTACGAAATTCGTCGAAGAGGGCGTTTGCTAGCTGGTCTCCATCGACCGGCTCGATGATTTCAATGAAGTCTGCCAGGATGGATCGCTGCCGTTGCGTTGCAGGCGCAGCCGATGTCGCCAGGTTCCGAGGGCCAGAAGCGGCGGGAGAAGCCAGGATGAGGCAACCTGCATCGTCAGATACGCGATCGGATGCATGCTCAGATCCAGCGCCCGGCTGAAATGCGCCAGAAGTGGAAGTATCTGAAGGACGGCAGCCACCATCGGCCAGAACCTGTGCGCCACGATGGCCAGCGAGATCGTCGATGCCGCCGCAAAGAGATCGATCGCAAGATGGCCGGTGTCGACCGTCGCAAAGTGGGCCGGTATGAAGAGGTGAAGAGCCTGATCCATCAGGGCCATGGCTATCAGGATAGCGGCCATAGCCCGTTCCGGCATTCCTCCCTTCCAGATGGCGTATCCGATCGCCATCGACAGGAATATCAGAAACAGGGCAATGCGTAACATTCCGTTTCCAAATCATGTCGATGGCTCCTGGTCAATCGACTTTAGGCAACGGCGGCGAGGTGAGGGGGCGCTACGGCCATCGAAGGACATTCGTGGAGATCGAGACCTGCGGTCTCCTTGCCGATATCGGCAAGTTCGCCATGGGCCCGTAGAACGTCGTTGCTGATATCGATCAGCGACATCTGCGCCTTTGCGAGACGTATGATGGTCGCCTGTCCCGTTTTCGCGGCAACACCGATCTCACGCCGGGCAGTCACGACGCTGGTCATGAGCGTGGAAAGCGCGATGATTGCGTCGTCGATCCGGGCTTCGGCACCAGGCACATCGCGTTGCAAACGGGCTACCGCGAGCGATTCGGAATTGGACATAGTTTCTCCTTCGCCGGAAGCGCGAAGCGCTTCCGGGCAATGTTGGGCCAGATTGTCAGGATTAGTTGGAAACGAGGCGCGTAAGCGTCTCGGCAATGCCGAGGCCCAGAAACACGACGATGACCAGGGCGGTGAGCATAGCCACCATGATCATTATGCGCGCCGGGATGCCGTAATCGTGTCTCCACCCTTCCTGGAACGGCGCCAGAAAATCCTTCCCTATGTCCCCGGTCCTGATGCTGGGCGCGATACTATCGCTCAGCAAAAGAACCGATGACGGGTCGCCGTCCGAAAAGTTGGATGGCACCAGGACAGGCAGCGGGGGAAGCTGCACTGGATCATATGTGACGCGATCATATACACTCTTCAACCTGGCGTAGATGACTGCCGCCTGATCGCGGTCGGCTGCACCGAGAATTTTTCGGGCGGCGGTGATGCGCTGATCGACGGTGGGCTTGGAAATCTGAAGAACCCGTGCGATTTCCTTCGAACTCTTGCGTTCAATAACAAGGTCGAGGCAAGCGCGATGCTTGTCAGTAAGGCGTGACCAGCGGGAGAGGTCGTCTGATTCTTCCACTGATGCCTTCCTCCTGCCCAAACACGCGATCTGGCAATGCGCAATCTCCGCACGCGATCAAGGCGAATCGCCGCGAAGAAGCATATCCATACTCCTCGCTTGAAACACCCCGCGGTCGGTAACAGCCGAAAAGCGTTTCTATAATTCTTCTGGCTAGAGATTTTTGAATTCTCGTAACTTGCGTCGCGAATGCGGATTCGGTAACATGCCAGAGCTTCATGACATCTGCGAAGGTCTCCGAACAAGGAGACACTTCGCTTGCCCAAGCTCAATTTCCGTCTAGATGAGTCGCTACATGCTGCCTTGATGCGCCGTGCTCGCGGTGCGAACCTGTCCTTGTCCGGCTTCATACGGCAACTGCTTGAGCAGGCGGTCGACGAACGCAAGCGCTACGTCTTCTCCTCCCAGGACGAGATTCTCGCCACTTCGATCCAGATATTATCGATCGTCGCGACGTCCGTCGGCGAGCAGTCTCCCAAGGCGCTCGAGCAGGGGATGGCGCAAGCCCGCGCTATTCTCGCCGAACGCGGCCTGCTCGGTGGGGACGATCTCCCATGAGCATCTTCCGCAACGATATGCTGGGCTCCTGGACGCGCGGCGGGCAGGCGATCGTCCACAACGTCCGCATGACCACACAGGTCTTTTACCAGACGATATTAGCCGGCTTCATCATCTGGATCATCGGCACGCTTTGGTATGCGTTCGAAAAATCGACCGAATATGAGCGTTTCGTTCTGCTCAAGCTGGTCGAGGCGACGATCAAGGTCGATGCGGCTGGCGGGACCAATGACCCGGTACAGTTTCGCACGCCGGAAGGCCTGGATTACTGGACTTCGGCGGACTGGCTGGTCGCCTCGGCGCTCGCGACGAAGACCCTGCGGTCTTTCGAGGGCTATCTGCTGCACGGGGCGCTAATTTCGGGGCTGTTCGCGTTTGTCATGCTCGCCTGGGCGTGGTTCTATTTCACGCGGACGGGCAGGGGGCTCGGCTCCAACGAATATCTACGCGGCGCGCGCTTCGGCACCATCCGCCAGGTCCGACGTGCGCTGTGGGGCCAGAAAAAGGGACCGCTCGTGATCGGGGCCGTTCCAGTTCCCGAAGCCTTCGAGCCCGAGCATATCCTGCTGTGCGGCGCTCCGGGTACCGGCAAGACCAATCTCATCGTCGGCATGCTTGAGGGTATCCGCAAATCAGGCCGTCGCGCGATCGTCTATGACACCGCCGGCACCTTCGTCGAGAAATTCTATCGGCAAGGCACCGACATGCTGCTCAACCCGCTCGACCAGCGTACGGCGCGATGGTCGCCCTGGGTCGATGTGCCGCGCGACTATCATTATGATCAAATCGCCGAGTCGACGATTCCCGACAAGCATGGCGATCCCTTCTGGGCGAAGGCTGCGCGGGGCACGCTGGTCGCGGTCATGCGCAAACTCGCGCGTCAGAAGCATACCTATGTTTCGGTACTGCTCGATCGGCTCTTGCGTTCGAAGCTCAAGGATCTGGCCGCCTTCGTCACCGGCACGGACGCCGCAGCCTTCATCAGCACGGAAGGCGAACGGACATCCGCCGGTATCCAGGCCGAACTCGCCTCGGTCATGCGCAGCTTCAGCTATCTCGACGATACCGAGGACGGCTTCTCGATCCGCGACTGGGTAGAGAAAGGCGCGGAGGGGAGCTGGCTCTTCATCACCGTGAAAGCCGATCAGCTTCCCTCGCTGCGACCGCTGATCACGGTGTGGCTCGATATCGCGATCAGTGCGATCATGAGCCTGGCGCCGGATCGCGACCGGCGGCTCTATTGCGTGATCGACGAACTGCCGACACTGCATAAGTTGCCGTCGCTTTCGGACTTTCTTGCGCGGGCCCGCAAATATGGCGGATGCGGCATATTAGGATTCCAGTCCTATCCACAGCTCAAGGCGACCTACGGCAAGGAAGATGCCGCGGCGATCACCGGCTATTGCTCGACCTGGGTGGCGCTGCGGGCGAATGATACGGATACCGCCGATCATGTCTCGATCAACCTTGGTCAGGTCGAACAGGTCGAGGCCAATGAGGGCATGTCCTATGGCGTCAACGACATGCGCGACGGCGTCAACCTGTCGCGCATGCAGGTGACACGGCCGCTGGTCATGCCGACCGAGGTCACCAACCTGCCCAATCTGGTGGGCTTCCTGCGCTTCGGCCGCAATTTGCCTGTGGTCCGGTTCGATAGCCGGTTCAACAACATTCCATCGCTGGGAGAGGCCTTCGCCGAACGTACTGATCCGCCCGCCCAGATCGACAAGGCGCAAACACTCGTTCGCATTGCCCACGCCGAATCTCGGGTCCGTGAAGCCATGGAGCGCGAGGCTGCGCAGACGCCGCCAGCCCCCAACGCCGGAGAAAAGCCGTCGAAGAAGCCCCCGGTATCCCAGGAGACGCCAACGCCGCCTTCACCACAGCCGGATCTGTTTAGCCCTCCGGCGCCCGATATCGATCCGCAGCGGGTCGAGGACATCCTGCTGAATGAAGATCATGCCGAGCTTCCGGCTCCCGCGCGAACCCTGTGGACCATCCTTGCCGGCAAGCAGGGAGAAATCCGCTCCGAACTTGTCCAGCATGGCCATGAAGATGGGCCGCGTGAGCAGGCGAGGCCGGCATGATCCAGCCCCAGCGTCTCCATGGTCGGCCCGCCAACATTGCCCGCTATTATACGGTCGGCGACTATTACACCAAAAGTGGGAACGAGCCTTCGGAATGGGCCGGCAACCTCGCGGCTGATCTTGGGCTGTCAGGCGCGGTCGATCCGAAGCTGTTTCGCGACCTTCTGACTGGCAAGGTTGGCGACCAGCAACTGGGGCGCCATCGCGCCGATGGGCAGATCCAACACCATCCCGGCTGGGACTTCGCGGTCAACGCGCCAAAGTCCGTGTCGATCATGGCGCTGGTAGCCGGGGATGAACGCGTGCTTGCCGCCCATGAGGGAGCGGTGACCACCGCTATTTCCTATCTGGAGGAACAGGCACAGTTACGCCGCCGGGACGAAGGCAAAATCGTTCACGAAACCACCGGTCGCATCCTCGTCGCGCGCTTTACCGAACATGGCAGTCGCGAACTCGATCCCCATCTCCACACCCATCTGGTCGTCCTCAACATGACCAACCGTGAACCCGGCGATCCCATGGCTAGCCTGGAAAGCAGGGTCATGTATGGCGAACAGCGCGTCGCGGGTCAGCTCTATCGCAATGCCCTGGCCTTCGGGTTGCGCGAGGCGGGCTATGAGATCGACACCAATCCGCGATCGGGCCTCTTCGAGATACGCGGTGTTCCCGTTGATCTGATTCAACAATTCTCGCAGCGCGCCGAGGCGATCGAGGAACATGCCCGCGAACACGGGCTGGTCGGGCAGAAGGCCCAGCGCGCCTCATTCTACGCCACGCGCAAGGCCAAGGTGAAGATCGGCAAGGATGACCTTGTCGCACGGTGGCACCAGCGGACCGGGCTACGGCTCGACGCGCTTCGGTTGATCACCGACGAAACGCATGAGCGAGAAGGCAGGCACCTGCCACCCACCGAACGGGAGGCATCGCGTGCCGCGCTGTTCGGCTTGCGGCAATTGGAGACGACGGAAGCGGTCAACAATCTGGGCGATATTCTGCGCACTGGTCTCGCCGCCCATGTCGGCGAAGTCCGGCTCGAGGATATCCGTCCCCGGATTGAAAACCACGAACTGGTGCGCAAGCTGCTGCCGACCCATGAGCAGACCGGCGACAAGATACTGACGCGCGGGAGAACCAGTCGCAAATCCTGGCGGCTGGAACTGGCGCTCACCCAGCATATCGCGCTCGGCCTGAATGATGCTCGCCCGATTGCCTCAAGTGATCGATTACTTACCGTGCTGGAGGGGACAAGCCTCAACAAACAGCAGCAGAATGCCCTTCTCGAGACGGCGCTGGCACGCGATCGCATCACCGCCATCCACGGTGTCGCGGGATCCGGCAAATCGACGCTGGTCAGAGTGTTGGGAGAGGCGGCTGAGCCCGGCACGACCTTGATCGCCTTGGCGCCCACATCTTCGGCGGCCGCCGAACTTGGCAAGAAGGCAGATATCGCCTCCTATACTGTTGCTGGCTTCGTCGCGCGAGGCGGGCAGGGAATCACCGACCGTCATGTGCTGGTCCTCGACGAGGCTGGGCAACTGAGTAACCGCCAGGCACAGCGGCTGCTTGAAATCAGCAGGACGACGGGCGCACGATTGCTGCTGCTGGGCGACGAGAAACAGACTGGCGCCATCGAGCAGGGCAAGCCGTTCTGGCTGATGCGCAAACTGGGCCTGCCGACGGTCGAACTTACCGAGGCCGTGCGTCAGGAAACCAAATCGATCAAGGCGGCCGTCACTGCCGCACGCTCGGGCAACTTCGCCGAGGCATTGGCAAAGCTCGATAGCGTCAGCACTGTCACCGACAATGAGAAGATGGCCGAGCAGGTCGTCCATGCCTGGATACGGCTCAAGCCGGACTCGCGGGCCGGCACCAATATTCTCGTCCTCGACAATGCGACCCGCCTTATCGTCAACAGCAAGATTCGCGATGCGCTGAAGGATGAGAATGGTCTCGCCGCCCAGGACAGCCGACTGTCCATCCTCGCACCCGCCGGCCTGACCGACATTGAAAAGCATATGGCGCGTTTTTACGGCTCTGGTCAGATCGTGCGTTTCGCCCGCGATATCGTCGGTCTCGGTGTCGCCCGCAATGCCGATTATCGCGTCGTCGGACTGGGGCGTGAACCCAATGGCCGGCAGGTCGTGCGCCTCGTCGATGAGCAAGGACGCACAATCCGATGGGATCCGCAGACCACCGGGGCCCGGCACATCAACATATTCAATCCGGAACATCGTGATCTTACGGAGGGCGACCGTATCCAGTGGCGTCTCGTCAACCGTGAACTGGATCTGCGCAACGCCGAGCGTGGGACCGTGGAAAAGCTGGAAGGGGCGCTGGGAACGATCCGCTGGGACCGGGAGGGACGTGTGCAAACTGTCGATCTCTCCGAACACAGGACATGGGATCACGGCTATGCCGAGACCGTTTATTCCGCCCAGTCCAAGACCTATCCGCGCGTCTTCGTTCTCGCCCCGGTCGAATCGCCGCTGGTCAACGCCCAGAATTTCTACACGGCCATCACCCGCGCGGCCTTCGGCGCGAGGCTTTGGACCAACGACGTCGAGGCGTTGATCGCCAAGCTCGAGCGGCAGTCGGGCGAGAAAACATCTTCGTCGGAAGGGTTGGGGCGGCTGAAGGCAGACCGTGTCGATGCACTCTCTAACCGCCATGGACAGCATCTGGCCAATCTCAAGGCCGAACAGGAGCAATTGCGCGCACAACGCCGAGATCGCATGCTCGAACGGCATCTTGATCGCCGGGAGCGTCCGCCGCGCGGCGCCGCCGAACATCTCGCCGAGGGCGCGCGCAGTATTGCACAGGTCCTAGACCACTTCCTCGAGGGCATTCTCGACCGCGCCCGCACCGATCGCGGGGCACCGGACAATCAGCCGACGCGGCCAACGCCATTTCCTGTCCATCACCCCGAGCCGTCTCACGGTCCCGAGCGATAAGGTCCTTTCCCATGCTGTTTATCCTGTCCGCGCTGCTGCTCATCCTTCTGGCTTTTTTCGTCCGTCGATTTCGGGTGCCCGTGAAGCATCGCTGGCGGAGGCGGCAGGCCAGGGCCATGGCGGCCCAACTTCGCGGGCGGGACCGGTTGCAGCCGCCACAACTCCTTTATGCCCGCCTGCGCGCCATGGACCCGCTCGCGTTCGAGGAGCTTCTGCTCGAAAGTTTCGAGCGCCGTGGTCACAAGGTCATTCGAAACCGCCGTTACACCGGTGATGGCGGGATCGATGGACAGGTGGTCATCAATGGCGCAGTCTGGCTGATCCAGGCCAAGCGCTATGCTGATACGATTCGGCCGGAACATGTCGCGGCATTTGACGCGCTCTGTCGCACGAAGGGGCGGCGCGGCCTCTTCATCCATACGGGACGGACCGGGCTGCAAAGCCGGGCCGCCGTCGCGCATGGCAGCACTATCGAAATCATTCCCGGTCGCGCGCTTCTCGCCTTGCTGACAGATGGGCCGTTTCCAGACTTCACCGGCATAGGGCACCATGACCGAGTGGCGTCAAAGGCGATGAGGGGTGTATGATGCGTTTCGTTCCCTATCTCATCGGTATATTGCTGTGCGGAGTGATAATTTCACCGTCCTTGGCGCAGGCCAGGACGCGCAATCCGGATGAGGAACGTCTGATCGGTGCGTGTATCCGCAAGGCCTCACTTGGCAGGCCCTGGCTCGAAAAGACGCTCTGGGGTTTGCGCGACCAGGAGGCAGGCTGGATCGGCGCCGAGGTCGCCAACACCAACGGCACCCATGACCTGGGGCCCTTGCAGATCAACAGTTGGTGGGTCGGACGCATCGCAGCGCATATCGGCCGGCCCAAAGCCCATGTGCGTCATTGGCTCCGTTTTGATCCCTGTTTCAACGCCGAGGCCGCACGGTGGGTGTTTCTGTCCGCTCTGCGGACGACGGGGGACTATTGGAAGGCCGTTGGCGTCTACCACAGCCCGACAACGTGGCGTCAGCGAAACTATATCGCCTCTGTGGCCATGCACCTGAGCGGAAGGTTCGGGAACGATGTGTTCGTGCCTGGAACTTCGCCCGCTACCGTACAACTGAAATGAGAGCACTAACGAATAACCGCCTTCAACTTACTAAAAAATATGATATTATTACTTTTGCTTCGTGACATCGCGTGGGTGCTCCAGTGAGGAGCGCACAATGCGTTTTGCCATCTTTCGGACTTCGGGGCCGACTCTTGTCCCAGTGGGAGTTGCAGCGACTATCGTCCGCTGCCCGGACGCTGAGGCCCATCCATCTACAGCGGCGCTCAACTGGATACGGCGCTCTTCGTCACAGCCAGATATAACGTCAGATCTCACCAACCGGCTCGCCAAGGGAGGGAGTGGGGAGTGCGCCAGGCAGGGGAACACGAGTTGGGTTCGCGTCCTGCGGTCTTTGGCAGCGTGCTGTGGCCGGACAGCGTAAATCCTCACCACGACGCCACAGTCTCGCCCAGGCCATCCGTATGGCCTGCGAGGGTGGACTGACGATCGTGCGCACCGAGATCCACCCTGATGGGCGGATCATCCTCGTGCATCTGGAAACGGAACCATCCGCGGTTTCGTCGACCCCGTTCGACGAATGGAAGGCGCGGCGCGATGCGCGTCAATCTTAAAGGTGTCCACAGGGTACGCAAGAAACTGGCAAGCGGCCTATACGCAACCTACTATTATGCGTGGCGTGGAGGGCCCCGCATCGAGGCCAAGTTCGGCACACCGGAATTCCATCAGGCTTATGTCACAGCGCACCATGAGCGAAAAAGCAGGCCCAAACCAAGCGACACGCTCAACGGCGTGTTTCGGGCTTTCGAGCAATCCACCGATTATACCCGTCTCGCTCCCCGCACCCGCAAGGACTATGGGAAGCATCTGAGATTCATCGAAACGGAGTTCGGAGACTTTCCGATAGGCGCACTGGGTGACCCGCGCACGCGCGGCGAGTTTCTGGCTTGGCGCGATCGCATTGCCGGCACATCGGAACGCACGGCGGATTATCGCTTTGCGGTTTTGGCGCGGATTCTTGCATGGGCGCTTGATCGCGGACTGGTCATCGCCAACCCCTGCAAACGGCCCGGCCGTCTATATCAATCCGGCCGCGTCGATTCCGTCTGGAAAGATGGTGACGAGGACGCCTTCTACAAGCACGCGCCGCCCCACCTCCATTTGGCCATGACGCTCGCATTGTGGACAGGGCAGCGTCAGGGCGATCTCATCAACCTGCCCTGGGCGGCGTATGACGGCGCGGAAATCCGTCTCACGCAGAGCAAGACAAAGAGCAAGGTGAAGAACCGCAAGCCCAAGCGGGTGATCGTTCCTGTGGGAGCACCGCTCAAGCTTGCGCTGGACGCTTTGAAGGCCCGCTACGACGTCGAGGGGAAGTCGTTGCCGGCAACGATCCTGCTCACCGAACGCGGGCAATCCTGGACGAGTGACGGCTTTCGGACATCGTGGCGCAAGGCGTGTGTGAAAGCCGGTGTCGCTGGTCTCACTTTCCATGACCTGCGGGGCACTGTCGTGACCCGCCTCGCGATCGCAGGAGCGAGTGTTCCGCAGATCGCGACGATCACCGGGCATAGCCTCAAGGACGTCGAGACGATCCTCGATACGCACTATCTCAAGCGGGATTCCGAGATGGCGGAAACGGCCATTTCGAAGCTCGAAAACCGGAGGAAATTGTAAACCAAGCTGTAAACTGGAGGGGGTGGGTCCAGCTTTCGACCTCAAACTGGCCTCTAAGCCTTTGAAAGATATGGTGGACGCACTTGGGCTCGAACCAAGGACCCGCTGATTAAGAGTCAGCTGCTCTACCAACTGAGCTATGCGTCCACACCGGCATCGGACTGTCTGAACTGATCAGCGTCCGTTGGCGTGGGCGGGCAATTAGCAGCGTCGTTGGGATTCGCAAACCCTAAATCGTTATGCGGCCTATAAAAATCGCTCGGGCCCGACGATCGGTGCGATCAGCCCCAATTGCCCGGTTGATTTCCGCGCCTGTTCGCCCGGTCTATTGCCATGATGATGCCGATGCATAGCATCACCGTCAGCATCGACGATCCACCATAGGACATGAAGGGCAGGGGGATGCCGACGACGGGGGCCAGGCCCATGACCATCATGAGGTTGATCGCGACATAAAAGAAGATGGTGGTGGTGAGGCCCGCCGCGACGAGACGGGCATATTTGTCCGTCGATCGCATCGACACGCGCAGCCCCCAGCGGAAGAGCAGCATGAATGCGCCGATAAGCAAGATGCCGCCAGCCAGCCCCCATTCCTCCGCCATGGTGGCGAAGACGAAATCGGTGTGACCTTCTGGCAGATAGTCGAGATGGCTTTGGGTTCCCTGAAGGAACCCCTTGCCCCAGACGCCGCCCGATCCGATCGCGATCTTTGACTGGCTGATATGATAGCCTGCGCCAAGCGGATCGCTTTCGGGGTCCATGAAGATGAGGACGCGGTTTTTCTGATAGTCATGCAGGAAGCTGAAGGCGATCGGGACGACGGCCATGAGGGCGAGGCCTGAACCGACAAACAGGCGCATGGGAAGGCCCGCGAGGAACATGACGGTAATGCCGCCCGCCAGGATCATCGTGGCGGTCCCCAGATCGGGCTGTATCAGCACCAACGACCATGGCAGGCCGATCAGTACGAGTGCAGGCCAGATGGCGTTCCAGCGCCGGATTTCGCCGACCGGCAACATGGAATAAAAGCGTGCGACCGCCAGAACGATGATTGGTTTCATAAATTCCGATGGCTGCAATTGCATGAAGCCCAGATTGATCCACCGCTGGCTGCCGCCTGCGACACCGCCGATCAGTTCGACCAGAAACAGCGCGACCAATACCGCGCCATAAGCAGGAAAAGCGAAGCGGGCGAAGATTTCCAACGGAATGCGGCTGAGGACCAGCGCCATGCCGGAGAAGATACAGAAGCGGACGCCTTGATTGACGGCCCATGGAAAGATGCTGCCGCCAGCCGCGCTGTAGAGGACGAGCGTGCCGAAGATCGCAATCGCCAGCAGGAGCGCCAAAACGCGCCATGGGAATTGGGTCAGGGGCTTTGGGACGATGCTCATGGCGTGCCTGCTGCCGGGGGAACGTCGTCGTCTTCGGCAGTGGCGGGAGGCGCGGCGGCGGGGATGGGTACTGCGGCATTGTCCGCGCTGGCGGCGTTTGCGGCGGGGGCTGGCGCTGGTGGCGGGGCTTCGCCCTTTTCGATGGCGCGTGCCAGGCGAAAGGCTGCCATTTGCCGCGCCTGTCGCTCAGTCGGCGTGCCGCCCCAGCCCTTTTCCAGCGTTTCCAGCTTCTCCACCGCCTTCTTGGGATCGAACAAATAGGACAATGTGTCGCTCGCGATCATCGGCGCGTCTTCGTTGCGGATCATATGACCGCCATGTTCGATGATGCAGGCGACGGCGTAGCGCGGATTGTCATAGGGTGCGAACCCCTGAAACAGGGCGTGATCGCGCAGCTTGAAGGCGAGCGAACTGTTGCCGCGCACGCCGCCTGCGCGTTCGGACATGGTGATGCGCCGCACCTGCGCCGTGCCGGTCTTACCCGCGATCAACACGCCGGGAATGGACATGCGCGCCGCGCCGCCGGTGCCGCCGCCATTGACGACGGCGTTCATGGCTTCGCGGATGACGACCAGATGTTCGGGCGTCGCGCCGACCGGTTCGGGCGCGGGCCTTTTTGCGCCGTGAATGAAGTTGGGCATCAACTGCCTGCCGGTTGCGAGGCGGGAGGCCATCACCGCCATCTGCAATGGGTTGATGAGCATATAGCCCTGACCGATGGTGGCGTTGACGGTGTCGTACACCTGCCATTTCTGATTATATTTGCGTAGCTTCCATGCCGGATCGGGTACGGTGCCGAAACTCTGGCTGCGGAAGGGCAGGTCGAATTTCTGGCCCATGCCCACGCGCCGGGCCATGCCCGCGATCCGGTCCATACCGACGCGCTGGGCCATTTGATAGAAATAGATGTCGCAGCTTTGGGCGATGGCGGTGCGCATGTTCACGCTGCCGTGGCCACGCCTTTTGTGACAATGGAACAGGGTGTTGCCGACGCGGATCGCGCCGGGGCAGTTGACGGATTCCTGCGGGCCTATTCCTGCCTCCAGCAGCGCAAGCGCTACCATTGGCTTGACCGTCGAGCCTGGCGGATAGAGACCTTGCAGCGTTTTGTTGCGCAGGGGGACATGATCGTCCTTCGACAGCATGTCCCATTCCAGATGGCCGATGCCGTCGGAAAAGCTGTTGGGGTCGAAGCTGGGCATCGACGCCATCGCCAACACGTCGCCATTGGCGCAATCGATGACGACGATCGATCCGCTTTGGGTGGCGAGGCGGCGGCCGGCATATTCCTGTAGGCCCGCGTCGATCGTCAGCTTGATCGCGTTTCCGGGGGAATCCGGTCGCGTGGTGAGTTCGCGCACGATTTTGCCGCGCGCAGTCACTTCCACACGCTTGGCACCGGGCTTGCCGGTCAGGTGCTGGTCGAATGCGCGTTCGAGGCCATCTTTGCCGACTTTGAAACCCGGCGTGATGAGCAACGGATCCTTGCGTTCCTTATACTCCTCCGCCGTGGCTGCGCCGACATAGCCGAGCAGATGGCCGACGGTGGATCCGGCGGGATAGTACCGGGAGAAGCCCTGGCTGGGCGCGACGCCGGGCAGGTCAGGCAAGCGGACGCTGACGGCGGCATATTGATCGTAGGTCAGTTTGTCGGCGACCTGCACGGGGCGGAAACCGGCGGACTTGTCCAGTTCTTCGCGGATACGATCGACCTCGTCCGACTCCAAACCCAGAAGTTGGGCCAGATGTTGAACGGTTGCTTCGGCATCGACCACCCGCTGCGGGATCAGATCGACGCGAAAGTCGGTGCGGTTGTTGGCAAGCGGCAGGCCGTTGCGGTCGATGATCCAGCCCCGGCGCGGCGGAATGAGCGTCAGGTTGACCCGGTTGCTTTCCGACAACAGACTATATTTGCGGTTTTCCGCGACGCTGATCCACGCCATGCGCGCAGCGAGCATTGCCCCTACGCCACCCTGAAGTGCGCCGACGACCATGGCGCGGCGGGTGAAGGTGAAGGTCTGGGCAGCTTCAGTAATGATCTTGCGCTTGGAACCGGAGAATTTCATGCCATCACGCGCCAGCGGTCGATCCGTGCGCATTGCCGGACGACGAAGGGAAACAGCAATATCGTCCAGAGCATCTGGGGTGCAACCAACGAGAATCTCACCTGACCTGCGCCGGTAATCCGCACGAAGAACAGACCACCAGCGATGCAGAAGATAATGCCAAGCGCTGCAATTAGCCAGTCCTGCCGATAGCTGCGCCAGATCATGCGATGTTCGATCGCGTCTATGCCCATCAGCATCACCGTCCACAGGAACATGGCCGATCCGATCGGCTGGCCGCTCAACATGTCATCGAACAGACCGAGCGGCAGGCCGATCCATGCGCGCCACAGGTCGGGCCGCAGCAGCCGCCAAGATAGCAGCAACAACAGGCCAAAGGGCGGCATGACCGGCGCCTGCGCGATGAGCGGCAAGGCGGTGATGGTCGATCCCAGCATCACTGTCGCGACAGGAATGCCGCCCAGACGCAGGCGGGATGGATAGCGGCCAAGGCGCGGTACGTGGTTGAGGTGCCGGTCGATCATGGCCCTGTGACGCCGACGGGCGGCGGTGGAGCGGCGGTTTGGCTTTGCGCAGGAGCAGCAGGATCCCCGCGTGTCACCACCTGTTCAAATGCGCGTTCCACCACGACCGCATCGACGCGAGAGGGGTTGGCGAGCGGCACGCCCCAGGCAATTTCGCCCTGTACCCGCACGATGACGGCAACCGGGATATTGGGCTGATAGATGCCACCAATACCCGAGGTGACAAGCAGGTCGCCCAGCTTGAAGGGATTGCGACCCGCCGTCAGCGCGCGGATTTCAAGCGATCCGTCGCCCCCGCCCGTTGAGATGGCGGGCACGCTGTCATTGGCGCGGCGAACGGGCACAATATTATTGGGATCAGTCAGCAGCTGGACTTCGGAGGTGTTGGGAGTGGTGCTGTGGATGCGTCCGATCAGCCCTTCGGCCGCGCGAACGGGCATGCCGGTCTTCACATTCTGCCAACTGCCCGCGTTCAGACGGGCGAAGCGCCGTGCGCTGGAAGAAGAGGACGCGATAAGGCGCGCGGTCAGCAATTCGCTGCGGTCTTCATCGACGAGGCGCAGCAGGCGTTTGAGGCGCACATTTTCCTGCGCGATCGCTTTGGCTTCGATACTGCGGTTGCGGTCGGCTTCGACCTGACGTCGCAGCGCGATATTCTGCCCGCCCGCCCGCCAATAGGCGGCCAGCAGTTCATCAGTGGACGCGACACCGCTGACCATATTCTTAAGGCCCGTGGACAGCGGACGCGTCAGTTCCGCCGTTAGGGTACGGATGCCGGCGAAACCGGTAGGATCGAATATCGATAAGACGACCAGCAGCAAACCGATAGCCGCGCCGGTGACTGCCACGACATAGCTGGCGAACAGGCTATATTGCGCCTTCCGGTTTACTCCGGGGCGGCGGCTGGTTGGCCGCGCCATCTACGCTTCCCCTTCGATCAGGCGGTCTGTAAAACGCCCCGGAAGATAGGATCTTCCATCGCGCGACCCGTGCCGATCGCGACGCAGGTCAGCGGATCTTCAGCGATTGTGACGGGCAAGCCTGTCTCGTCGCGCAGTTCGTCGTCCAGCCCCTTGAGCAGAGCGCCGCCGCCGGTCAGGACGATGCCCTGATCGACGATATCGGCGGCCAGTTCAGGCGCGGTGTTTTCCAGAGCGATCCGCACACCTTCCACGATCGTGCTGATCGGTTCGGCCAGCGCGTCGGCGATCTGACCCTGGTTGATGCTGATTTCTTTCGGCACGCCGTTCACCAGGTCGCGACCCTTGATATGGATGGTTTCACCCACACCATCTTCGGGCGGCTGGGCGACGCCATATTGCTTCTTGATCCGCTCCGCCGTGGCTTCACCGATCAGCAGATTGTGATGGCGACGCACGAAGGAGACGATCGCCTCGTCCATCTTGTCACCGCCCACGCGCACGGACGTGGTGTAGGCCAGACCGCGCAGCGAGAGGACGGCGACTTCGGTCGTGCCGCCGCCGATATCGACCACCATCGAGCCGATCGGTTCGGTGACGGGCATGTCGGCGCCAATCGCGGCGGCCATCGGCTCTTCGATCAGGAACACCTGCCGGGCACCGGCATTGCTGGCCGCGTCGCGAATGGCGCGGCGTTCGACGCTGGTCGATCCCGACGGTACGCAGATCACGATTTCAGGGGCACGCCACGGGCTGTGCTTGCCGCCGTGTACCTTGGTAATGAAATGCTTGATCATCTGTTCGGCGACATCGATGTCGGCGATCACGCCGTCGCGCAGAGGCCGGATTGCCTCGATCGAGTCAGGAGTCTTGCCCATCATCAGCTTGGCGTCGACGCCGACCGCCTTCACCCGCTTCACGCCATTCAGCGTCTCGACCGCCACCACCGAAGGTTCGTTCAGCACGATGCCGCGACCGCGTACATACACCACCGTATTGGCGGTGCCGAGGTCGATGGCCATATCTTGCGAGGAGAATTTGAAGAGACGCGAGAAGATCGACATGCCTTATCCTGTATCGTCCGTCGTCCCCGCGACGCGATATGGGGAACGCCCGGAATCTGTTCTGCTGTTACCGCTCTCCTGGACATGCTTGCGCTTTGCAGTGCAAAAAAATCAGGCTCGCGGGTCGCGGAAAGGGCTCGATTGGGCTAGTCCCTAATCAATGTCAATACGCCGCCTGCCCGAACATCTGGTCAATCGTATCGCTGCCGGTGAAGTGGTCGAAAGACCCGCCAGCGCGCTGAAGGAAATTGTTGAAAATGCGATCGACGCTGGTTCGACTCGCATTGCCATCCGCCTGTCCAGTGGAGGGCTGGATCGGATCGAGGTGAGCGACGACGGATGCGGCATGAGTCCAGTGGACATGGCGCTGGCGCTGGAGCGGCACGCCACGTCCAAGCTGCCCGACGATGCCATTGAAAATGTAGCTACTTTGGGCTTTCGCGGCGAAGCGTTGCCGTCGATCGCCAGCGTGGCGCGGCTGTCGATCGACAGCCGGGTGATGGGCGCCGACGGGTGGAACCGCACGATCGACAATGGGCAGTTGGTGGCGGAGGGACCGGCGGCGCTGCCGCCCGGCACGCGGGTTACGGTGGAGCAATTGTTCGCGAAGGTGCCTGCGCGGCGCAAATTCCTGCGATCGGCAAAGGCGGAATATGCCGCCTGCATCGACATCGTGCGCCGTCTGGCCATGGCGCATCCGGCTGTTGCCTTCTCGCTGGAGCATGATGGCCGTCGCGCGCTGGGCGTGCAGGCTGGCGAAGCGCGCGAGGAAAGGGTCGCGGCGCTGACCGATCGGGCGTTGGCAGAGAATCATGTGATCGTCAGCCTGGAAAGGGAGGGCGTGCGCCTTTCAGGCGTGGCGTCGATTCCGACCTACAATCGGGGCGTGGGCGACCATCAATATCTATTCGTCAATGGTCGTCCGGTTCGCGACCGGTTGCTGATCGGGGCGCTGCGCGGTGCCTATGCCGACATGCTGGCGCGGGACCGGCATCCGGTGGTCGCGCTGTTTCTGGACGTGCCGCCGCTGGAAGTGGACGTCAATGTCCATCCGGCCAAAACGGAAGTGCGCTTTCGCGATCCCACTATGATCCGCGGGATGATCGTGTCGGGTTTGCGGCGGGCGCTGGATGCGGAAGGGTTTCGGGCGGTGCAGCATGCCGATGCGGCTGCGCTCAATGCCTGGCGGGCAGAGCCGGTATCTCCCACGCCGATCGGGGCGATGCCGATATTTGAGGCGGTTGCGTATAATCCGTCTGCCGCGTCTTCTTTTGGTGATCGTCGGTCTGGATTCATCACGCCGCCGCCGCAGGCACGGGCTGAACCTGCCGCTGCGCCAGCGCCAGAGGGGCAGAGTTTTCCACTTGGCGTAGCGCGGGGGCAGGTGGCGCGGACCTATATTGTGGCCGAAGCGGATGACGGGCTGGTGATCGTGGACCAGCATGCGGCGCATGAGCGGTTGACGCTGGAGCGGATGCGGCGGGCCATGGAGGGGCAGGGCGTTGCGAGCCAGGCGCTGCTGTTGCCCGAAGTGGTCGAACTGGACGAACCGGCCTGCGATCGGCTGGAGGCGCGGATCGCGGAATTGCATGACTTCGGGCTGGATCTGGAGCGGTTTGGGCCAGCGGCCATGCTGGTGCGGGCTGTCCCGGCGATGCTGGGGCAGGCGGATGTCCATGGTCTGGTCAATGATCTGGCCGATGATCTGGCGGCCTATGACAGTGCCCTTTCGTTGAAGGAACGGCTCGATCTGGTGGCGGCGACGATGGCCTGTCATGGGTCGGTGCGGGCGGGCCGGGTGCTGAGCGTGGCGGAGATGAATGCGCTGCTGCGCGAGATGGAAGTGACGCCGCGGTCGGGGCAGTGCAATCATGGCCGCCCGACTTGGGTGAAGCTGGGCCATGGGGATATTGAGAAACTGTTCGGGAGGAAATGAGCCAATGACGATCCTAGCCGCGTTGCTGCTGTCCGCTGCGCCTGCGCCTGCCGTCGATCCGGCGTGCGCGATTGCCGAGCCATGGACGAGTTGGTCGCAGAGTGGGCAGGCGAAGGCGGGGGCGCAGGTGCTGGGGGCGCCTGTGCTGATCCTGGGCAAGCCGGTGACGGCGACGCTGACGCCCGCCGACTATGTGCAGTTCGCTTCGGCGCCCGGCAAGGGCGCAAAAGTGGGATATGGCGGGCTGTTTACACTGTCGGTCAAGGTGGCGGGGCGGATCGGCATCGGGCTGGACGGCCCGGCGTGGGTCGATGTGGTGACGGGGACCAAGGCGCAGGCATCGGTGGAGCATGGCCATGGCGAACCCTGTTCGGGCATCCGCAAGATCGTCTGGTTCGACCTGCCCGCTGGACGGCATGTGGTGCAGATCGCTGGATCGAAGGCGGAGGCGATCCGCGTGATGGTCGCGGACAAGCTGGCCAATCAGCCGGTGCGCTGAGCCTATGCCGCCTGCGGGCGAGTGCGCCACATGGCGATGGGGATCATGGTGAGGACCGGTTCGTCATGCTGGTTATAGACGGTGACCTTGTTGCGGACGATGCCCATTTCAGGCCGACTGCGCGAGGCTTTCTTGTCGATGACTTCGTTAATGCCGCGTAGCGTGTCGCCGGGGCGGACAGGGCGGAGCCATCGCAACTCGTCAACGCCCATCGCGCCCAGGCTGGCAGCCTGGCGGCCGGGGTTTTTCTGTATTTCGGCGACGAACATCTTCATGAACAAAGCGGTGGTGTGCCAGCCGCTGGCGGACAGGGTGCCGAAGTGCGTGGTGGCGGCAGCTTCGTCCGACAGGTGGAAAGGTTGCGCATCAAATTCCTGAGCGAACGCTACGGTTTCTGCACGCGAAATGGTGAGTGGGCCGAAGTCGAAACTATCGCCGATTGCGATGTCTTCGAAATAGATTATGTCTTCCATTGCCGTCGGCTCCTTCGTCATGGACCGGCCTAAGTCAAGTTGACGTTAACGTCAATGTCAGCCAATCTGGAGTGAGGGGCGTCCGTGCGGCACGGTCATGGTCGCGCGGGTGCTGATCGTGCCGCCGGGGGTCGATATCTGATCCACCACGCGGGCCTGCGTCGTCCAGCTTTCGGGCGTGACTTCGCAGACCAGATAACCGCGCTGGTCGTTGATGAATTTGAGTTGCGGGTTGTTTTTCAGGATGATGTCGCTGCCCACGCGCAGGTCCGACCCGTCACCGCCCGACGATATGGACGTGGAGACAAATTCGACCGCGACGGTGCGGTCGCCATTGTCGAGTAGCCCGGCGAAATTCTGATGTTCATCGCCGGTCAGTACGACGATATTGTCCAGCCCGCGCATCTTGGCGAGCAGCCGGTCGCGCGGCTTGGCATAAGCGGCCCAGCTATCGATATTGTAGATTTTCTGCTTTTCATCAGCATAGCGGCGACGGTCGAGCGACATCATCATCACCTGCTGCGCCACGCAGTTCCAGCGGGTCTGGCCACGTGTCATGTTGCGGACCAGCCAGCTTTCCTCTTCTGCCGAGATCACCTGCGCCTTGCTATCGTCGATGCCGGGGCAATAGGGTTTGAAGCCGTCGTCGCAGGGCTGGTCCGTGCGGAAGGAGCGGGTGTCGAGAAAGTCGATCGACAGGAGGTTGCCGAAGCGCGCTTCGCGATAGGCGTTTGTGATGATGCCGTTGCGTGGCAGCAGGGCCGCGCGGACCGGCATATATTCATACCAGGCCTGAAGCCCCGCCTGACGGCGCAGGCGGAAGACATCATTGGGGGCCAGACCCTTGCCGGAGATATCGCCGACCCAGTTATTTTCGATTTCATGATCGTCGAAGGTGGAGAACCATGTGTGGCGCGCGCGGGCGGCTTGCAGATCATAGTCGGAGAGATATTGGGCGTAGCGCAGGCGATAGTCGGTGAGGTCGAAACAGTCCTGCCCGATATGCTGGCGTACATGCGGGACGGGCAGGTCGTCCTTGTCATAGTCGGGTGTCCGCTGCGTATATTCGTAGATGAAATCGCCGTAATGATAGACGAAGGACAGGTCGTCCTCTCGCGCGAGATGGCGGAAGGCGGTGAACAGGCCGTCCTCGTAAAACTGGCAACCGGCCACCCCGAATTTGAGCGCGGCGGGGCTGGAGGAGGCAAGCGGCATGGTGCGGGCACGGCCCTGCGTCGAGCGGTCGCTGCCGAGGAAAAAGCGATACCAATAGGGGCGGTCGGGTTGCAGGCCGGTGACTTCGACATGGACGCTGTGGCCGAGTTCCGGGCGGGCCTGTTCCTCGCCCGACGCGACGATGGTCCTGAAGCGGTCGTCGCTGGCGACTTCCCACTTCACCGGCAGTGGGACCATGGGCATGCCGCCATGCTGCTCGAACGGTTTGGGGGCGAGCTTGGTCCAGATGACGAAACCGTCCGGCGATGGATCACCCGATGTCACGCCGAGCGAAAAGGGATAGCAAGCAAACCAGCTTTGCGCCTTGAGTATGGCGGGTGCGCCCAGCGTCGGTGCGATGGTGGCGGCGGTCAGGAATTGGCGGCGGTTGAACATGCGACAGGCGACCTTTTGGATAGACTGTTATACGGCTGTATTAGCCATCGCCCCTAGCTTCGCAATATGACAGGATGGCGCAACGGTCTTAGGCGATCCATTCGCGTAATTGCCGCCAGATTTCCGCTTTCTTGTCGCGCGACAGGCTGGCGTTGGCGCCGCTGGACGATGGCAGGTCGATCAGCGTCAGGTCGGGGCGTCCGGTCAGCTGGCCACGCCCGTGCTGCGCGGCGGCCTTGCCATTGAAGGCGATGGCGGCGAGTGCGGGAAGGCGCGTCGTGAAGGTAGCGAGGTCGCGCAGTTCAGCGCCCCGGATCGCAGCGTCCAGACTGCCGGGGCGGTCGGCACTTTCGATGACGTCCCACAGGCCAACACCGCGTACGCGCAGGCGTTTGAGGCGCATGGCATAGGGAGTGGCACGCAGGTCTTCACCCAGCATGTCGCCGACCAGATGCCAGAAGGCGTTGCCGCGATGGGCATAATATTCGCCCTGCTTGATCGAGGCGTCACCCGGCAGGCTGCCCAAAATCAGCAGCCGGGTCTGCGCGTCCACGCTGGGCGGGAAGGCGAATTTGAGGGGCATTATTTCTATTCCTGACGTGCTCCCGCAAAGGCGGAAGTCCAGTTCAGGCGTCGGTGATTGCCTGCCTGAGACCCCAGCTTTCGCTGGGGTGACGGGTTTGGGGGGAGCGGGTTATACGTTGAAGCGGAAGAGCATGATGTCGCCGTCCTGCGTCACATATTCCTTGCCTTCGGAGCGCCATTTGCCCGCTTCCTTGACGCCGGCTTCGCCGTTGAACTGGACGAAATCGGCATAGGCCATGGTTTCGGCGCGGATGAAGCCCTTTTCGAAATCGGTATGGATCGCGCCAGCGGCCTGCGGTGCCTTCGACCCCTTGAATACGGTCCAGGCGCGGGCTTCCTTTGGCCCGACGGTGAAGAAGGTGATGAGGCCGAGCAGTTCGTAGCCCGCCCGGATGATGCGGGCGAGGCCCGCTTCGGTCAGGCCGAGCGCTTCGAGATATTCGCCGCGTTCCTCTACCGGCATGGTGACGAGTTCCGCTTCGATCGCGGCGGAGACGATGACGGCGCTGGCATTTTCCGCTGCCGCCTTTTCGAACACGCGTGCGGAAAATGCATTGCCTTCCGACGCTGCGCCTTCCTCGACATTGCAGACGTAGAGGACGGGTTTTGCCGTCAGCAATTGCGCCTGCGCGAACAGGCGTTCTTCTTCCTCGTCGCGGGGTTTCGTCAGGCGGGCGGGCTTGCCGTCGCGCAGCAGGTCGAGCGCCTGACCCAGCACGGCGGCGGCAGCTTTTGCTTCCTTGTCGCCCTGGGCCGCTTTCTTGGCCAGCGCAGGGACGCGCTTTTCCAGGCTTTCCAGATCGGCGAGCATCAGTTCGGTCTCGACGGTTTCAGCGTCGGCGATCGGATCGACCTTTCCCTCTACATGGGTGATGTCGTCATCTTCGAAACAGCGCAGTACATGGACGATGGCGTCGGTTTCGCGGATGTTGGCCAGGAACTGGTTGCCCAGCCCTTCGCCCTTCGACGCGCCCCGGACCAAGCCTGCGATGTCCACGAAGGACAGTTGCGTTTCGATGATCTTTGCGCTGCCGCCGATCCGGGCGATCATGTCGAGGCGCGGGTCGGGCACAGCTACGCGGCCCTCATTGGGTTCGATCGTGCAAAAGGGGTAATTGGCCGCCTGCGCCGCCTGCGTTTCGGTCAGCGCGTTGAACAGGGTGGATTTGCCCACATTGGGAAGGCCGACGATACCGCAACGAAAACCCATTTGACTGCCTTTTAAGATCGGAAGGATTGGCGCGCGCGATAGCGCTTTGCCGGGCGCTTGGCCAGCCTTCGCCGCGCATCGTCGTCGGGGTAGGACAAATGGGCCAATTGCCAAGCGCGCGATTGTGGCGTCATAGATGGTCGATGGAACAGAATGACGAAACCCATTGGGTCGATGCTTCGGGTAAGCGTTGGCCAAAGCGCCCGGCCTATGAAACGGGCGTGTTCGGGCGTTGTCCGCGCTGTGGCGAAGGACATATTTTTACCGGGTTTCTGACGATGCGCGAGGATTGCGAGGTGTGCGGGCTGAATTACAGCTTTGCCGATCCCGCCGATGGCCCCGCCGTATTCGTGCAGCTCTTTGCCTGCGTGCCGGGCGTCATCTTCATGATTATGCTGGAAATCATCGCGCGGCCGGGTGTGTGGGTGCATCTGGCCGTTGGCGTGCCGGTGCTGATCCTGACCACGTTGCTGCCGATGCGGCCGATCAAGGGATGGCTGATCGCGGCGCAGTTCACGAACTCCGCGCAGGAGGCGGGGACGGCACAGCTATGGGCGAATCTTCATGGGCCAAAATCGGTTGCCGCGATTTCCGAGTCATCAGACGAGTCCGTCTGATTAGAAACGCTCTAATGTCGAAAAAACAGAGTCAGCGACGCCACATGATTGATGCGGGTGCGCCCGCGCGTCTGGTCGATGACCTGATTGAGATAGCCGATTTCCAGCGTGGATGCGCCCGGTAGCCCGACTTCCGCGCCGATGAAGCTACGCAGTTGGTCGAAGCCACCGCGTGCGCCCCAGTCGGTGTCGTTGAGCGCCACGAAGCCTTCGGCATAGACCAGTGCGTTGACGGCATCGCTGCCGGGTTTCAGGGGCTTTTCGTAGCGGATCATTTCGCGCAGGCGCCAGCCCATGTCGTCGCCGTCCGATCGCCAGCGCTGCTCCAGCCGGGTGCGGGAGGAAAGTTCGCCGCGCCATGGGCGGCCTAGCGCCCAGTTCAGTTGCTGGAAACTGCGTTCCTCGTTCACGTCTCTGCCGCCCTCGACGGGCACGACGACATGGGCGTAACCCTGATAGAGGGTGATGGTGGGCGAGAATTTCCAGCCAATCGCGCCGCGAAACAGCGCCTGGTCGATACGCGACAGGCCGTCGCCGACGCGGGGCTGAATTTCGGCGAAATAGACCAGATCGTCCTTTACCGATCCCATCGCGGTCAGGTTGACCCAGAGTTGTTCGTCCTGCCGCGTCTGCGCCATGGCGGGGATGGAGAAGGCGAGGGACAGGCAGAGGATCAGGCGGCGCATCGGGAATACTCGGGCTTTAGAGGAGCCTGTCCTCTAATGCCGGGCTGTTTCCATCATGTTGCCCGACCATGAGCTTTGATGTGCGTCAGGTGATGACGCTGGGTGCGTTCATGCCGGTGAAACCGGATATGTCCGCCACCTGCTGCGCTGCCGCGATCAGGGGGGCGAGCGCGTCGCCGGTGTCGAGGCCAAGGTTGCCGTCCGGGGCGACATAGCGTTCGATATAGACGCGTAAGGTAGCGCCCTGCGTGCCGGTGCCGGACAGGCGGAACACGACCCGCGATCCGTCTTCGAACAGGATGCGCACGCCCTGATTGCGGCTCACGGATTGATCGGTGGGATCGGTGTAAGCGAAATCGTCGGCGCTTTTTACGACGCCGCCGCTGTTGGTGGTGCCCGGCAGGCTGGACAGTTTGGTGCGCAGGGCGGCCATCAGGGCGTCGGCCTTGTCGCTGGCGATTGCTTCATAATCGTGGCGGGCGTAGTAATTGCGGCCATAGGTTGCCCAATGGTCCGCCATAATATCCGCGACGCTTTGCCCGCGCACGGCCAGGATGTTGAGCCACAGCAGCACGGCCCAGATGCCGTCCTTCTCACGCACATGATCCGATCCGGTGCCTGCGCTTTCTTCGCCGCAGATGGTACACATGCCTGCATCGAGCAGGTTGCCGAAGAATTTCCAGCCGGTCGGCGTCTCATAGAGCGGTATGCCCAGCTTTTGCGCAACGCGATCGGCCGCGCCGCTGGTCGGCATGGAACGGGCGATGCCCTTGAGGCCCGCCGCATAGCCGGGGGCGAGATGCGCATTGGCGGCCAGCACCGCGAGCGAATCGGATGGCGTGACATAGCTGTGCCGTCCGATGATGAGGTTGCGGTCGCCATCGCCGTCGGACGCTGCGCCGAAATCGGGCGCGTCGGGGGCCATCATGCGGTCGTAGAGTTCTTTTGCGTGAACGAGGTTCGGGTCGGGATGGTGATGGCCGAAGTCGGGCAGAGGCGTGCCGTTCATCACCGTGCCTTGCGGCGCGCCGAGGCGCCGTTCGAATATCTCGACCGCATAGGGACCAGTCACGGCGCTCATGGAATCGAACGCGATGCCGAAGCCGTCGGCGATTTTTGCGCGGATGGCGGGGAAGTCGAACAGGCTTTCCATCAGGTCTGCGTAAAGGGTGACGGGATCGACCACCTCGACATCCATGTCGCCCATCCGGGTCGTGCCGATCGTGTCGATGTCTACGTCGGCGGCGTCGAGTATCTGATAGTGGTCAATTGTCAGGGTGCGCGCGTGGATGGCGTCGGTGACCTTTTCCGGCGCTGGGCCGCCATTGGCAACATTATATTTGATGCCGAAATCCTCGTCCGGGCCGCCGGGATTATGGCTCGCCGACAGGACCAGGCCGCCAAAAGCGCCGGACGCGCGGATGAGGTGTGATGCCGCAGGAGTGGACAGGATGCCACCGGCCCCTACCAGCACCCGGCCAAAGCCGTTGGCAGCCGCCATCTTCAGGACGATCTGGATGACTTCGCGGTTGAGATAGCGTCCGTCGCCACCGACCACCAGCGTCTGCCCCAGAAAGCCGTTCAGGCTGTCGAACACCGACTGAACGAAATTTTCCGCATAATGTGGCTGCTGGAAAACACGCACTTTCTTGCGGAGGCCCGATGTGCCGGGCTTTTGGTCGGTATAGGGGGTGGTTTGGACGGTCTGGATCGGCACCTGTATCTCCCGGTTCGTGCGACAATCTATCGCACGGCGATGTCCATCGATACAATGGCGATTGTTGCCCGGACCATTATCAGGCCGTTGATAAATCGCCCGAAACGGGGGGCGTATAGTCGCCGGACAATAGTATTTCCTGCCACTTCATCCAGTTGGAAAGTGGCCAGTGCAGCGGATTTTCCAGCGAGACCGCCTGATCCGCCTTCAGATCGTCGGACAGGGTGACGTCCTGCGCCGGCAGGAACATGGCGTCAGGGATGGAATAGAATGCCCGCGCCTTGGGACGCGATGCGCGGCGTCCGTTGGGCAGGATGACGCCCAGCCGATTGGAGCGCAGCCGCACCAGCATGCCCGGTGGAAACAGGCCGATGCTGAGCATGAAGGAGAAGAGCAGTTTCTGGTCCAAATGATCGGTCCATTCCGTCATCCGCGTGATCGCCTTGGCAGGCGTCCATGCGTCCTTGTAGGCGCGTTCGGACGTCAGCGCGTCGTAAATGTCGCAGATCGCGCCCATGCGCGCGGCAATGCTCAGCCGGTCGCCGGTCAATCCGTGGGGATAGCCCGTGCCATCGATCCGCTCATGATGGTGTTGAGCCACGTCGATCGCTAGCGGCGGTACTTTTTCGCATTGGCTCAGCATCTCTGCCGCAGCGGTGGTATGGGCCTTGATCTCTGCAAATTCCGCGTCCGACAAGCGGCCCGCCTTATTCAGGACTTCGTTCGACACCATCATTTTGCCGACGTCGTGGAACAGCCCGGCGACGCCCATGTCGCGGATGGCGTCCGCGTCCATCCCCAATTGTCGCGCGAAATTCATCATCAGCGCGGAAACGGCCACGGAATGGAGATAGGTATATTCGTCCTTGGTTTTGAGCCGGGCGATGTTGATCAGGGTGGTGCGGTTGCGTTCTATGGACGAAGACATTTCGTCCACCAGATCCAATATGTCCTTGGACATGGCCAGATTGCCCAGCCGGGCGTCCTCGAACAGGCGTTTGACCATCTGCTTGCCCCGCGCAATAATCTTGCGCGCCTGTTCGACGTCGGGGTTTTGGCGCGTAATGGAGGACGGGTGGGTGGCCATGACGGGCCGAGGCCGGACTATGGATGATCGCGCAACCTGCTCATTCGATAGGGACGCGGTTGGGGATGCAAGTGCCTTGCCCTTGGCGGTGTCGATGATGACGCCGTCGATCGGACTTGTGCGGATGCGGTCCAATACGCCCTGATCCGTGACGACAAAACGGGCACGCCAGAATGGATGGCGAAACCACGATCCTTCAAAGCCATGGATATACATGCCGATGGAAACATCATGAGGGCGAATGGTCGTCAACAAAGCTAAGGTCTCCCGAGCACTTGTTGCTAATCCGAAACAGTTACGAAAAATGAAACGGCTCAGATATCCGCCTGACGCAGGGCGACTTCGTTCATGAAACGCGCATCATCCTGTTTGGCGAGCCATTCGCACTCCGCGCCAATCGCGCCGAGCATGGCGGCCAGCGCATCCAGTTCGCTCTTGTGGTAATTGCCCAGCACATAATCATGCACCCGGTCCTTATGCCCCGGATGGCCGATGCCAATCCGCACCCGACGGAAGTCCGCGCCGATATGCGAGTCGGTGGAGCGCAGGCCGTTATGGCCGGCATTGCCGCCGCCGCGCTTCACCTTCACTTTCATGGGGGCAAGGTCGAGTTCGTCGTGGAACAGGGTGACGTCGGGCGGGGTCAGTTTGTAGAAGCGCATCGCTTCGCCGACCGACCGGCCGCTTTCGTTCATGAAGGTCGCAGGTTTGAGGAGAAGGATTTTTTCCGGTCCGATCCGCCCTTCCTGCGTCCACCCCTGAAACTGTTTGCGGGGGGGCGAGAAGCGGAACATGTCGGCGATCAGGTCCACGGCCATGAAGCCGACATTGTGCCGGTGCATCGCATATTGCGTGCCCGGATTGCCCAGCCCGACCCAGATCTGCATCTTTCCTGTGCTCCTAAAAGAAAATCCCGCCCGCCGGACAGGCGGACGGGATCGTAAGTTCCAGCCCGGAGGCGAAAGGCTTATTCGCCTTCTGCGCCCTCAGCCTCGCCTTCGCTCTCGGCGCTCTTCATTGCTGAAGGTGCAACGATGGTGGCGATGGTGAAATCGCGGTCCTCGATCGCAGGGGTCGCGCCCTTGGGCAGCTTCACCGCGCTGATGTGGATCGAATCGCCGACTTCAAAGCCGGTCAGATCGACCACGACATCGTCGGGGATTTCCGACGCGTCGACGATCATGTCGATGTCATGACGCACGATGTTGAGCACGCCGCCCTTTTTGAGGCCCGGCGACGCTTCTTCATTTTCGAAGCGCACGGGGATGGCGACGGTCACGGTGGCATGTTCCGAAACGCGCAGGAAATCGGCGTGCAGCGGACGGTCGGACACGGGGTGGAAGGCCACGTCCTTGGCGAGCGTGCGGACTTTCTTGCCGCCGACTTCGACCATGATGACCGAATTGAAGAAGTGACCGGTGCCGAGCTGCTTGTTGAGGAGCTTTTCCTCGACATGGATCGACAGGGGTTCTTCGTTCATTCCATAAATGACGGCGGGTACGCGGCCCTCACGGCGGAGGGCGCGGGAGGCTCCCTTGCCTGCCCGATCGCGTGCCTCGGCCGACAACGTAAGCTGCTCGCTCATTGTGTGTCTCCAAAAGCTATATTGATACAATTTCCCGCCACGCCTCCAGGGATGACCATAGCGGGAAGGCGGGCCTTTAGCAGAAAAGGGCGGGAAAGCAAGAACGGTCGGTGAGATGCAAAACGGATGGGGGCAGCGACGAACGGGGATTATTGTAATCGCGTTACCCTAAACCCGCGCGCCTTGAGCATGTCGATCAGGTTGCCGCGTCCGGTCAGGTGGCCTGCACCCACGGCGATGAAGGGTTTGCCCGTCATCGGTTCAATCGCTCTTACCCAATCGCGGTTGCGCGCCACGATGATCGCGTCCTCTACTTCCGGGTCGGGTTGTTCGCCGCGTTCATCCTCTTTTGCTATCGCGTCCAGATCACCCTTGAGCCAGGCTTTGAGGATGCGGTCGTAGAGGGCTTTCAAATCCTTGGTTTCATGCACGGTCTGGACCAGCAGCCGCGCCTGCGCGGCAGGGGGCAGGCCATCGAATGCTCCAAATTGCCGCTCGACCGTTTCCAGCCCGCCGATCGGCTTACCGGCGTTGGTGAAGGCAGCGATCAGCGCGGGTTCCACGCCATTGTCCTGACTGACGTGCAGCGCCTGCTGGCTGGCAGCGGAGAGGATCATGGCGGCGGCCCAGCTTTTATAGTCGGACAGCAATTGCGTGCTCGTTCCCGCGTCGCGGATCGCCAGAGTCAGTGCCGCCCTGTCTTTGGCCGGCACCCGTTGTTCCACAGGCGGCAGGCCAGGAGTGCGGCCCATTTTTTCGAACAGGGCGAGCGTCTTTTGTTCGTCCTGCAAGTCGGCGGCTTCCAGCACCAGCCCGTCCGATTGCGCCATCGCTTTGGTCATGACGGGGGTTTGCCATGCTACATCCTTGGGCAGGACGTGGATCGTGCCGAACAGCCATCCTTTCAGCATGCCGCGCTCGATCTGCCAGAGCGCGGGGCCGCCTTGAGTCGGGGCGAGGGGAGCGGCGTCCTTCCCGCAGGCCGCGACCAGCGTGAGTGCGCAGAGCGCAAGAAACTGGATGAAGGGGCGCATCGGGCGGTCAGTTCTTTACGCGGCGGGCAACGATATGCAGCGCCTTTAACTGATCCTGCACGCTGCCTTTACCCGCCAGATGGCCAGCGCCCACGGCGATGAATAGGGTGCCGGGCGTATCGAGCCGGGCCTTGATCCACCTGGCCCAGTTGGCGTTGCGGCCGATCAGCAGCACCTGCGCCAGTTCGGGCGTGGCTTCGAGCGATTCGTTCATCGCCTTGGCCAGCTTGTCAGGCTGCCCCGCCTGCCAATAGCGCAGCAACTGACCAAATTCCTTTTCCATGCCGGGCAGTCCGTCGACCGTGGCGTTGAGGAACTGGACCTGCTGCACGATAGGCAGGTTGGCAAAGAAGTCGATCTGCTGTTCGACCGTTTCGAGTGCGCCGACCTGCTTGCCAGCCGCCTGCGCGGCGGTGCGCAGGACTTTCTCTGCGCCCTTGTCCGTTTGATAGCCCAGCTTTTCCAGCGGCGCGACGGACAGAGCCATGCCCGCCATCCAGGGGTCGAACCGTTCGAACGCCTGCCAGGGCATGCCGTTGGCGTCCATCGCCGCCTTATAGGGTGGGCGCGTATCGGGCGGCAGTCGGTCGGACAGGGCAATGCCGTCATGGGCCATCGCCTTGGTCGCCATCATTGCGCCCATTTCCTTGATGTCGTCCGGCTCTATGATCTCCAGCACCAGTTCGTCCGATGCGTCGAAGGCGCGCTTTACGCCGCCATGAAACCAGTCGATGTCGGGCTTCATCACATGGACAGTGCCGAACAGATAGATGGTGGTATCCGCATCCTGCACGCGCCACAGGGCGGGAGAAGCGGTTACGGCAGCGGGGGGCGCGGTGCGGGCCTGAACACCGCCACCGATCATCAAGAGCGCGGCGGCGATCCATGCGCCACAAAAACGGGTCATTTTCATGGCGCCTTTCATGCGGGGGGCGGAGCATCAGGGCAAGCGGCTTAACCCTGTTTCCAGCGCCTTTCCCTTGACCGGCCCGGTCCCATACGCCAATGCGCGGGCCATAAAGTTGCCAAATAGATACATTGAAGGACTATCCGTGGCCGACGGCAAAGTGCTTTCCTTTCAGGATCTGATCCTGACCCTGCATGCCTATTGGGGGAAACAGGGCTGCGTCATTTTGCAGCCCTATGACATGGAAGTGGGGGCGGGAACTTTTCACCCCGCGACGACGCTGCGTGCGTTGGGGCCGCAGCCGTGGAACGCCGCCTATGTGCAGCCCAGCCGTCGGCCGACCGATGGCCGCTATGGCGAAAACCCCAACCGGCTTCAGCATTATTACCAGTATCAGGTGATTATGAAGCCATCGCCTGCGAATTTGCAGGAGCTGTATCTGGGGTCGCTGGCTGAGATCGGCATCGACCCGCTGGTCCACGACATCCGCTTTGTCGAGGATGACTGGGAAAGCCCGACGCTGGGCGCATGGGGGCTGGGCTGGGAAGTGTGGTGCGATGGCATGGAAGTCACGCAGTTCACCTATTTCCAGCAGATGGGCGGATATGACTGCAAGCCGGTCGCGGGCGAACTGACTTATGGGCTGGAGCGACTGGCCATGTATATTCAGGGCGTCGACAGCGTGTACGACCTGAAATTCAACGATGCAGGCGTCACTTATGGCGACGTGTTTCTGGCCAACGAACAGCAGATGTCGAAATGGAATTTCGAGGTCGCGGACACGGACAAGCTGTTCCGCTGGTTCAAGGATTGCCAGGCCGAATATGGCCGCTGCATTGAGGCAGACGTGCCGCTGGCCGCTTATGACCAGGCGATCAAGGCAAGCCATGTGTTCAACCTGCTGCAGGCGCGCGGCGTCATATCGGTGCAGGAACGCGCCAGCTATATGGGCCAGGTGCGCGACATGGCGAAAGGCAGTTGTGAGGCGTGGATCGCCAGCAATAGCGCCAGGTGGAGCGCGGATTTTCCGGGGTGGGTGGCTTGAATCCTCCCCGGCACGGGGAGGGGGACCGCGACGCGCAGCGGCGTGGTGGAGGGGGTGGGCCTCCGGCACGCCGTCCCGAAACCTACACCGCCCGGACATTGCGCCGCAATATGTCATTGCCCGAAGTGTTATTGTGGCAGCGCCTGAGAGGGCAGGCCGCTGGTCTTAAATTTCGACGACAACATTCTATCGGCAATTATATCGCGGACTTCTATTGCAGCAGCTTGAAGCTGGTCGTTGAAGTCGATGGCGCGGTGCATAATCAGGGTGACAACCCAATACGCGACCTTCATCGGGACAGGTTCATGGAAGAGAATGGATATAAGGTGTTCCGGATAGCTGCGTCTGAAATTCTCAAGGATGCGGACAAGGTAGCCGCCATGATCGGCGCGCTTGTGGCCCGCCCCCTCCACCATCCTTCGGATGGTCCCCCTCCCCGTGCCGGGGAGGATTATGCATGACTGATTTCCTCCTTGAACTGCGCTGCGAGGAAATTCCTGCGCGGATGCAATTGAAGGCCAGTGACGATCTGGCGCGGATGTTTGGTGAGGAACTGGCCAAGGCTGGCCTGACGCCCGGCGGCATCGACAGTTTCGTGACGCCGCGCCGGTTGGCGCTGATCGCGCGCGGGCTGCCGCTTGAAACTGCCGCAGTCAGCGAGGAGTTCAAGGGTCCGCGCACGTCCGCTCCTGCGCAGGCGTTGGACGGCTTTCTGCGCAAGACCGGGCTGACGCAGGATCAGTTGGAAGATCGGGACGGCGTGTGGTTCGCCGTGGTGAACAAGCCCGGTCGCGCGACGGCGGCCGTGCTGGCGGAAGCGGTTCCGGCGATCGTCCGCGCCTTTCCATGGCCCAAGTCCATGCGCTGGGGCGCGGCGAGCCAGACGACGGAGAGTCTGCGCTGGGTGCGGCCGCTCAAGGGCATCGTCGCGATTTTGGGCGAGGAACTGGTCGATATCGAAGTCGAATGGGTCCGATCGGGCTTTGCGACGCTGGGGCATCGCTTTCATCACCCCGAAGCAATCACCATTGGCGGTGCGGGCGATTATGTCGAAAAGCTGCGCGCATGCCATGTGATTGTAAGCCATCAGGAGCGGCAGGCGATCATCACGGCCAAGGCCGATGAAGCTGCGGCTGCGCGTGGGTTTAGCGTGATCGAGGACAAGGGGCTGGTTGCGGAAAATGCGGGGCTGACCGAATGGCCGGTGCCGTTGCTGGGCGATTTCGACCCGGCTTTTCTGGAAGTACCGCCCGAAGTCATCCAGTTGACGCTGCGCATCAACCAGAAATATTTCGTTCTGCGCGATGGGGCGGGGAAGTTGGCCCCGGCGTTCATCTGCACCGCCAATATCGACGCGAAGGATGGCGGCGCGGCAATTATCGCGGGCAATCGCAAGGTGCTGGCGGCGCGGTTGAGCGATGCGCGCTTCTTCTGGGAACAGGACCGCAAAACGCGGTTGGCGGACCATGCGAAGAAGCTGGAGCGGATTACGTTCCACGAGAAATTGGGGACGGTGGCCGATAAGGTCGAGCGCGTTGCCAAGCTGGCGCGGTGGTTGGTGGAGGAGGGGATTGTTACTCCCTCCGTCACCCCAGCGCAGGCTGGCGTCTCTCTTTCTTCTGAGTGCGAGCAAGGCAGTGAGATGCCAGCCTTCGCTGGCATGACGAAGGAGGGATTGGCCGATCTGGCCGAACAGGCCGCGCGTTTGTGCAAGGCGGACCTTGTGACCGAAATGGTGGGCGAATTTCCGGAGTTGCAGGGCGTCATGGGCGGCTATTATGCGCGGGCGGAAGGTTTGCCCGATGCAGTGGCTGATGCAATTCGCGATCATTATAAGCCGGTTGGGCAGGGCGATGATGTGCCGACTGCGCCGGTGACGGTGGCGGTGAGTTTGGCGGATAAGCTGGATACGCTGGTTAGCTTTTTTGCTTCTGACGAAAAGCCAACGGGGTCAAAAGACCCCTTTGCTCTTCGGCGTAGCGCTATTGGCGTTATATCGACTGTAACATCTCTAAAATTGCGATTGCCAGTTCAAGAATTGATACAAATAGCTACTGAACAATTGGCAGAACAGCGAGCAGAGGCAATTGACATCGCTTCGCTTGATGCTGCGATCAAAGCCATGACTAACCTCTTAGGCTCGAAAGCTGCTGAGAAAATGCGTCAGCGCTTGATAGGCGTAGAAAGTCCTACCGCCTACGACTTATGGTTCAGCTATTACGCTTCGGAGCATTCGCTATTAGATTTTCTGGCTGACCGCCTCAAAGTCCAACAACGCGAAGCTGGCGTCCGTCACGACCTGATCGACGCGGTGTTTGCGCTTGGGGGCGAGGATGATCTTGTCCGGTTGCTGGCGCGCGTTCATGCGCTTCAGGGGTTTGTGGCTACTGACGATGGGGTGAACCTGTTGGCGGGGTATAAGCGGGCGGCCAATATTCTTAAGAAGGAAGCGCCTACTCTCCCCGCCGTTCGCCCTGAGCCTGTCGAAGGGCATGGCCGAGCGGAGCCGAGGCCGTCGGAGGTCGCGGGCTTCGCTGACGCTCAGCCGGATGCTTCGACTTCGCTCAGCACGAACGGACATTCAGCTCTCACCTACACGCCCGAACCTGCCGAAGCGGCGTTGATTGCGGCGCTTGATATTGCGGAGCCTCGAGCGGCAGCGGCTGTGGCGTCGGAGGATTTCGAGGGGGCGATGGCGGCGTTGGCGATGTTGCGGGCGCCGATCGATGCTTTCTTTGAGAGCGTGACCGTCAATGACGCCGATCAGGACAAGCGCCTGGCGCGGCTGGGGCTGCTGGCGCGGGTGCGTAGTGCGGTGCATGGCGTTGCGGACTTTTCGAAGATTGCTGGCTGATATAATGAAGTTTCAAATTGCGCAGTAAAAGTGCGACTTTGACGCGTAATAATTCTGTCTATTCGCGGATGATCTGGCTATTGATGCCGGATTGTTGCGACGCACAATATCATCGGCAATCAGTGCAGGGAGAGCCGGGAAATGACTGAGACGAAAGAGGCCATCATGACCACCACCGCGACCCGTTACGTCTATCGTTTTGGCGGCGGCGTGGATGATGGCGGGCAGGGCGACCGGAACCTGCTAGGCGGAAAGGGCGCCAATCTGGACGGCATGGCCGCGATCGGCCTGCCTGTCCCCCCCGGTTTTACGATCACGACCGAAATGTGTACGCGTTATTATGACGATGGCGGTCGTTATCCCGACAGCGTGAAGGACGAAGTCGCCAACGGCCTCGCCCATATCGAGGGGATTACGGGCAAGCGCTTTGGCGATGCCGCCGATCCGTTGCTGGTGTCGGTGCGTTCGGGCGCGCGGGCTTCGATGCCGGGCATGATGGACACCGTGCTGAACCTTGGTCTGAACGACGAAACCGTTATTGGTCTGGCCAACACGTCGGGCGACGAACGTTTCGCGTGGGACAGCTATCGCCGGTTCATCCAGATGTATTCGGATGTGGTGCTGGAACTCGACCATGGCGCGTTCGAGGAAGCGCTGGAGATCGCCAAGGAAGATCAGGGCTATAGCCTCGACACCGAGATGACGGCCGACGACTGGAAGGCTTTGGTCGCAGAATATAAGGCGTTGGTTGCCAAGCTGTGGGACAAGCCATTCCCGCAGGATGTGCATGACCAGTTGTGGGGCGCGATCAGTGCTGTTTTTGGTAGCTGGCAGTCGGAACGTGCGAAGGTCTATCGCCGCCTGAACAACATCCCCGGCGAATGGGGAACCGCCGTCAACGTGCAGGCGATGGTGTTCGGCAATATGGGCGAAACGTCCGCGACTGGTGTGGCGTTCACGCGCGATCCGTCGACCGGCGAGAATGTCTATTATGGCGAGTTTCTGATCAACGCGCAGGGCGAAGATGTGGTCGCGGGTATCCGCACGCCGCAATATCTGACGCTGGCGGCGCGCGAACGGGCAGGGGCCAAGCCGCTGTCGATGGAAGAAGCGATGCCGGAAACTTATGCCGAACTGGCAGGCGTTTTCCAGATCCTCGAAACCCATTATCGCGACATGCAGGACATCGAATTTACGGTGCAGCAGGGCAAGCTGTGGATGCTTCAAACCCGTTCGGGCAAGCGCACGGCCAAGGCTGCGCTCAAGATGGCCGTGGACATGGCGCATGAAGGGCTGATTACCGAAGAGGAAGCCGTGGCGCGTGTCGATCCGGCTGCGCTCGACCAGTTGTTGCACCCCACGCTCGATCCCAAGGCGCCGCGCGATGTGTTGACCAAGGGGCTGCCCGCATCACCGGGCGCTGCTTCGGGCGCGATCGTGTTCGATGCCGATACGGCCGAGCGTCACAATGAACTGGGTGATTCGGTGATCCTCGTTCGCGTGGAAACCAGCCCGGAAGATATTCACGGTATGCACGCGGCCAAGGGCATATTGACCGCGCGCGGCGGCATGACATCGCACGCCGCCGTGGTGGCGCGTGGCATGGGCCGCCCGTGCGTATCGGGTGCGGGCAGCCTGTCGATCGACAATGCCAACAAGACGCTGCGCATCGGCGATCGCACGTTGAAGGAAGGTGACATCCTGACGATCGACGGTTCGACCGGCGAAGTGATGGCAGGCTCTGTGCCGACGGTGCAGCCTGAACTGGCGGGAGACTTTGGCGTGTTGATGGTGTGGGCCGACAAGGTCCGTCGCCTGAAAATCCGGGCTAACGCTGAAACACCGCAGGATTGTCAGGTCGCGCGTGACTTTGGCGCGGAAGGCGTGGGACTGTGCCGGACGGAACATATGTTCTTTGACGCGGCGCGCATTACGGCTGTGCGCGAGATGATTTTGGCCGATAGTGAGAAAGGGCGCCGCGTGGCGCTCGACAAGCTGCTGCCTGAACAGCGGGACGATTTCGCGCAGATTTTCATGGTGATGGCGGGCCTGCCCGTCACGATCCGCCTGCTCGATCCGCCGCTGCATGAATTCCTGCCGCATGGCGAAGCGGAGTTTGAGGATGTGGCGAAGGCGGCGGGCGTCAGCGTCGAAACGCTCAAGCGCCGTGCGTCGGAACTGCATGAGTTCAACCCGATGCTGGGCCATCGTGGGTGCCGTCTGGGCGTGACTTACCCGGAAATCTACGAGATGCAGGCACGCGCGATTTTCGAGGCTGCGCTGATCGTCAAGGCGCGGGGCGGCGAGGCGCCAATCCCCGAAGTCATGATCCCGCTGGTCGCGACCCGCAAGGAACTGGAACTGATGAAGGCGATCGTCGATCGCGTCGCAGCCGACGTATTCAAGGAACAGGGCGCGAGCGTCGAATATCTGGTCGGCACGATGATCGAACTGCCGCGTGCGGCGCTGAAGGCCGGTGAGATTGCCGAAGTGGGTGAGTTCTTCTCGTTCGGCACCAACGACCTGACACAGACGACCATCGGCATCAGCCGCGACGATGCAGGCCGGTTCCTGACGCAATATGTGGACAAGGGCATCTTTGCCCGTGACCCCTTCGTCAGCATCGATGTCGAGGGTGTGGGCGAGCTGATCGAACTGGCCGCAGAACGGGGCCGCAAGACCCGTCCTGGCATCAAGCTGGGCATTTGCGGAGAACATGGCGGCGATCCGGCCTCGATCGCTTTCTGCGAGAAGACCGGGCTAGATTATGTGTCGGCATCGCCTTACCGGGTGCCGATCGCCCGACTGGCGGCGGCGCAGGCTGCACTGGCGAACCGGGGCTGATAAAAGCAAAGGGCGGGGGTCACACCCCGCCCTTTTCGTATAGGCAGTCCGAAGGCGATCAGACCGGTGTTGCGGATCGGCCGAACAGGCCGCCGCGCGACGTGTCCGTGTCGAGCGCGTGCGCCTGCTGACGCCAGTCCTCATGCGCGATGGTGCCGGGTTTCAGCCCCAACCGCGCTTCTATCGCGCCTTCCTGTTCGGCGTTGAGCGCGGCAATCTGCGCATAGCGGTGATAGCCTGCTTCGTTGAGGACCGTTTCCTGCGTCTGGCCGATGCCGTTGATGCGGCTGAGGTCGTCGCGACCATGGTCGCTGTCCGCCACCGCTGACCCGGCAACTGCCGTGCCTGCCACCGCAGCGGGCGCAACCACGGCGGGGCGGCGTTCCATTTCGACCATGCGGGCGTCCGCCGCAGCTATCCGGGCATCGCGATCCTTGATCGTCTGGCGATGGGCGGCCTGTTCATCATGCCAGGCGCGTTTATATTTGCCTCGCCCGCTCATCATCATGCCCAGCACCAGACCGGCAAGCAGCACAACAACCAGCAGTGCGATGTCATTAAGGGTGAAAATCATGTCGGCATCCTTTTCCCGTTGCTGTTCGAACGGTGGATGCGGGTAAAAGTTGCGCATGCGCATCGAACTGCTTTTGCGAAGCCTTTGAGAAAAGTGAAAAAGGGGCTTGCCCAATTAGCCGACCGCTTCTATCTGCGCGTCTCCACGCACCCATAGCTCAGCTGGATAGAGCATCAGACTACGAATCTGAGGGTCGGGCGTTCGAATCGCTCTGGGTGCACCATATCTTTTGAAGCGGTTTCAGGCCGGGGCTTTATGCCGCGACCTTTGCCAGTTTCATGCACCCATAGCTCAGCTGGATAGAGCATCAGACTACGAATCTGAGGGTCGGGCGTTCGAATCGCTCTGGGTGCACCATTTTCCTTCAAACGCTTTTGGGGTCAAATCGGTGATCCGGGCCTGCACACATTCAGGCAGCCGTTCGGTATTGCGAACTCATCATCAGGGTTCGATGATATGTCTCGCTGAATTACGCCGTCGCCAGTGCGATGATCGCGTCAATATCGATGTGCGCCTCCAGCAGTGCCGCGACCTCATCCAGCGCGTCCTGGACCGATCCATCATAGTCTTGTCCGATGGAATGGCCGCCGATCCGTTTTAGCAGCGCATCGCGCAGGTCCGTGCTGCCCAACAATCCGTGGACGTAGCTGCCCATAACGAGTCCGTCGCGGCTGACCGCGCCATCGGGTCGTTTGGCTGACCTGTCGGAGAGCCAGGCGAATGGGCGGGCGCAATCCGGGCCGGTCGTGTGGCCCATGTGCATTTCATAGCCGCCAAAGCCCGCGCCCATTGCCGTGCCCCGCACCTCTTCGAGCGTCTTGGCACCGCCCAGCACGGTTTCGATGTCCAGCAGCCCCAACCCCGCTACCGTCGCTGGTGGCCCCTCCAGTCCCAACGGGTCTGCGATGGAGCGGCCCAGCATTTGATAGCCGCCACACAGACCCAATATCGCACCACCACGGCGACGAAGTGCCTTGATGTCGATGTCCCACCCCTGAGCGATCAAAGCCTGCATATCAGCGATGGTCGCTTTCGAACCCGGCAGGATGACGAGCGCCGCTTCCGCCGGGATCGGCTTTCCGGGACCGATCATGCGCAAGTCGATGCCCGGTTCCAGCTTCAACGGGTCGAGATCGTCGAAATTGGAGATGCGCGGCAACACCGGGCAGGCAATGACGAGCGGCGCGTCGCCCGGTTGCACCACGCGTTCGAGCGCAACGGCATCCTCGCTGGGAAGGCGCGCCACGGCATTGATCCATGGCACGACGCCCATGCCTGTCCAGCCCGACAACGCCTCTATCTGCGCATAGCCGTCCGCGAACAGGGCGGGGTCGCCCCGAAATTTGTTGATGATGAAGCCACAGATCATCGCTGCGTCATCAGGGTCGATCACCGTGCGGGTGCCCACTACCGCCGCGATTACGCCGCCCCGGTCAATGTCGCCGATCAGGATAACTGGCACATTGGCTGCGCGGGCAAAGCCCATATTGGCGATGTCGCCAGCGCGCAGGTTGATTTCGGCGGGAGACCCCGCGCCCTCCACCACGACGATGTCGCACTGCGCGTGCAGCCGGTGGTAGCTTTCCAGCACCGCGCCGAGCAGGTCGCCACGGGCGGATCGGAAATTGCCCGACCCCAATGTGCCGCGCACCTGGCCGTGGACGATGAGTTGGGACGTGCGGTCGGCTTGTGGTTTCAACAGGACGGGGTTCATGTCCGTATGGGGAGCCATGCCACAGGCGATCGCCTGCAATGCCTGCGCCCGGCCGATCTCTCCGCCATCGCTGGTGACGGCGGCGTTGTTGGACATATTCTGCGGCTTGAACGGGCGTACTCGATAGCCGCGCTTCACCAGCGCCCGGCATAGCCCGGCGACCAGCACCGATTTGCCGACGTCCGACCCGGTTCCCTGTAGCATGATCGCGCCCATGGCTTCCGCTCCTGACCGTAGCGACGCCAAGGCGCAAGTGTTTCAGGCGACGACGGTCGCCATGCCGCATCGCAACTGATGCACGCGCACATCGGCGGTGCCCAGTTGGACGCCCAGCGTGCTGGTGACGGCATTCAAAACACCATCGATCAGGGGCGCGGTGGTGCCCAGCAGCAGTCCGATCGCGGGGGAGAGTGGGCTGTTCCCCACCGTAATGCCCAGTAAGGACACCTGTACTTGTACCCGGCTGGCGAGGCTGGCGGCCAGTCCCTGTGTCAGATCCTGCGTGCTGACGCGCTTGACCTGCTGCGCGTTGATTTCCGATGGAGTGAAATGGACGGTCTGTGCCTGTGTGCCGCCCAGCGCGACATTGGCATAGCCGGTGATCCGCGTGCCCAGCAGCGTTTGCGCCAATATGGCCGGGCGCGGATTGGCAGGGGTGGAGAAGTTGGTGAGCGCGCTGACGTCGATTTCGCCCAGCGCTGCTGACCCGATGGAGGGGGTGACGGCCAGCTTGACGCCTTCACTCGCCGATCCGCGCGTACAATCGATCGCGGACAGGCGCGCTTCGGCGGCGGCAAGTTCGACATAGAGTGGAATGCGCACGGTCGCGATGCCCGCCAATGCGCTGGCCACGCTGCTTTCGAGATAGATGCGGGTCTGCGCTGTGCGCAATACGACGTCTCGTTCGCTCGTTATGGTCAGCATGGGGGATCGGGCCTGGCCTTCACCCATGACCAGCATCAGGCGCGTGCTGGCGAGGCCGGGCACATTCAGGCGCAGGTCCATGGGCACGGACGTGCCCGATGGTGGGCTGAGGATCATCCGCAGCATCGAGAATGCGTCGAGCAAGATGTTAGGCTGGCCATTCGCGCTGGATGCACCCCGCACCGGGCCAAGGTCGATGATGTCGCTGAGCTTGAGCGAGCGTCCCGCTATCCGGCCCGCCATCATGGCCAATATGGCGGCGCTCTGGCTGCTGCCCGCGCTGTCGGCCATGGCGGCGATGATATCTGACACGGGGATGTCCCGGTCGAACAGCGCGCCATAGGCATCGTCATTGCGGCCCGTGCGCAGGCGTAGAGCATCGGCGACGCCAAGCAGGTCCAGGTTCAGGCTCGCCAGCCCCTGACTGTCCATCACTGACAGATTGAGTTCCGTGCCCGCCAGATTGGACAACAGCATATTGGGCAGGCCACCGCTGAGGGAGGCGAGGCCGGTGCCGAGCGAGAAGGCAGTGGCATCTCTCCGGGCGGCAGTCGCGCGTGCCTTCAGGTCGACACCATCGCGTCCTACCAGCAAGCGAGCGAAGAAGAGAGGTGTGCGGCGCTGTACCTCCACCCGTGCAGCCGCGCCATCCCCGCCGCCGGGAACGAAGCGTTGCGTGACCGGGATAGTGAGGTCGGCCGTGTAGCTGCCGCTTTCGAAGCTGGAGACGGAGACGCCGCCGATGGGGCTTTGGCCGACGAGTTGTTCGGCGGCCGTCCGGCCACCCCCAGCTGCTGCGAGTGCGGCGGCATCGGCGATGCCCTGCAACTGGCGTTTGGCCAGAAACACCGAGCCAAGGTCGACGGCCACCGTCGCAGCCCCCGCTAGCATGAATAGCGACCCTGCCATAATGAGGCTGATCGCACCCTTCTGGCTGACGCAAAGGGCGTATCGGGTCATTGCGGGGCGATCCGCACGATGGCGCTGCGTTCGAGCAATGGCGCGGTTATCGGGAAGGGGGACGCTGAAAAGATGGGCGTGTTGGCGAGGTTGTAGCTGAGCGTCACGCGATAGAAATCGTCCCTGTAATCAGTGTCGACCACGATCGCCTGCGCCGAGGGTGAGGGGAAGGCGGGGCGGCTGGCGTTCACGCTCTGGTTCACCAGCGCCAGCCGTTCGGCGGAGTCCAGTCCTGCGACCGCCGCGCGCGCTGCGTCATTGGCCGCTTGTTGCAGGCTATGCGCGGTCATGAACCAGTTGCCATAGATCACCATGCCGAGGAGCAGGGTAATCAATATGGGGATGGCAAAGGCCGCTTCGATCAGGACGCTGCCCGCGTCGTGGCGGAGCAGCGTGGCGATCCGGCGGAGTGAGCGGGGAGCGGGTTTCGGCATGACCCCAGGCTAGGCCCGGTCTGATCAAGAAGCGGTTTGGCTATCGTCCATGCGAATATGCGCAATTTACCGGAAGGGCTTGCTCCAGTTCCTCCAATGTCGCGGCTTTCCGCCCACAGCCTTACCGATATGCATCGATTTCGATCCGAAATGACGCAGGTTTCTGTGTAAAATGGGAAGGCTAAGCATGTCAGTCGGGCGCCAATGTTACGACGATGACCGCGCCTTCATTGCCATAGGTGCCGTGGAGTTGGGCGATCGCGGCATCAATGCCCAACAGCGCTCCGTCATTGGTCAGCAGGCGAGTCGTGACGCGTCGATCGCCTTCGCCACGCAAAGTCTGTTCCAGTTGCTCGCGGAAGGCGGGGCGAGCCGACAGTTCGACCAGATCGGAAATGCACACGCTCGACAGCCGGTTTTCCGGCAGGCCCACCATCGCGCAGAATGTTTCGTCTGCCGTTTCGATGAAGCCGCGTGTCGACACACGGACATAGCCGACCCGGCCATGCACGCTCATTGCTTTGAGAATCGCGATCTTGACGTCGGCCAGTCGATAGCGCTGCATGTCGGCTGTGATGTCACGCAGCAGGAGGCCAATACCTTCGCCAAAAGGGAAAGTTTCGAAATGTAGCCAGCTATTGCTGCGAAATGGAGAGGGAATGTCGGCTGCACTTGCTTCACCGGACGTGAGGCTATGGCGGATATGTGCTTCCGTTAGCGTGCCGGCAAATTCGGGTAGCGCATCCCAAAGGGATTTCCCGTCCAGATGCTGGTCCCACCGCCTGGTCATGGCGAGTGCCACGCCATTCGCGTAATCGATCATCAGGTCGGCGTTGCAGAGGATCAGCCCCTGATGAATATGGCTGGCCAATTCGCGCAGGAGATCCGTAGGTGGGGCTGCGATTTCCCTGGCCGCCATGGTACGAAAATTGTCCACGCCCATGAAGATGTGCGTTTCACGGCCATGATGGGTGATCATCACTGGTTCGCGCGCGCCGATTTCGCGCCAATGCGCAAAATTACGAACCAGTTCGGCGGCGGCGACGCTTTGACCTCGTAATTCGTCCAACATGGATGTCTGACTCCCTTGATTGGCAGGACGTCAGGATAGAAGCAGCGAACAAAAGGAGAAAAGGCAGATCAGGCCGTTATGGATGAAAGCGCGGCGTCAGGATCCGTAGCTGCGTTGATACTCCAGTGCGTCCAGCATCTTGCCACCCGCCATGAAGACCGCGCCTGTGCAGCAGAGCGCCAGCAACTGCCCGCCAAAGCCCGGATATTGGTGCATATAGACCACGCCCCGTTCGCACGCACCCAGAGCGAGCGCGTAGATTATCAGGAACGCTTCGAACTTGGTCTTTACAGTAAAAAGGCGCCTGATGCGTTCCATGATGATCCCGTTCGACGTCTGCCCCGTCGCTAAGGGAACAAGTCGCCCGAAAGCTGCAAATGGTCAACAAGGGTTAACCACGATTGTTCGATGCGGGCGATGAGGCGGGTGTCGGACAGGTCGTCAGGCGCGATTTCCTCCGGCCAAAAATCGGTGACGATGCGCCCGATGGCGTCCAGTCTGGCTTCGTCCAATAGAAAGCGAGGGTCGATTGTCGCAGGATCAGCGACGACGCGCAGGCGCAGGCAAGCAGGGCCGCCGCCATTGGCCATCGATTCGCGCACATCCACTGGAATCAGTTGCCGGATGGGGCCGTTGCCTGCGATCATCTGTTCCAGCCAGTGCCATACGGTCGGCGTTTCCTGCGCCTCGGTCGGTAGCACGAGCGCCATGCCGCCAACTGGCAATGTCACAAGCTGGGCATTGAACAGATAGCTGCTGATCGCATCGGCCAGGCTGACGGCGCTGGCGGGCACTTCTATAATCTCCACGTTGGGCAGTGCGGCGCGCAGGGCGGCGTAGAAGCCGTCCTTGTCAGCGAAAGCCTGTTCATGGGTAAACAGTACATGTTCGTTGGCGACGGCGACCACGTCGTTGTGGAATGCGCCCGCTGCGATGGCCGCTTCGGATTGCTGCACGAATAGCGTGCGCCGTGAGTCCAGGCCATGCAGGCGGGCGACCGCCTTGCTCGCCTCGATATGCTGGCGGGCGGGGTAAGGACCGCCAGTCTCGCCATAGACGAATATCTCTATGCCCGGTGCGTTGTGCGTTTCGGCCAGCCGCATATGGTTCGCTGCGCCTTCATCGCCGAAGGGGGCGGGGATGGGCGCATGGACAGCGAAAGCGCGGGTGTCCGAAAAGGCGACCCGCAGTTGCGCCAGCGTCTGGGGCCATTCGTGGCTGCGGTGCGGCATCGTCACCAGATTGGCGACGGTCATGTGCGTGCGGCCATCCGCCGTATCCGTTGCGGGTGATATCGTCGCGGCGTTGGCCGCCCACATGGAGGAGGCAGACATTGCCGCTGCCCGGATCGCCGGTTCGGCCTGCGCAACATCGGTGCCCAGACTGGCCAGCCATGCGCCGTCGGGGCGCCATTGGGGCAGGAATATCCCCTGAGGCAGACCAAGCTGGATATTGCCGCGCATCTTTTCGATGCCCTGCAATGCTGCCGCGCGCGGGCGGGCGACCATGCCTGCGTTGCGCGCCGACGCCAGATTGCCCAGACTCAGGCCCGCATAATTGTGGCTCGGTCCGATCAGGCCGTCGAAATTGATTTCCCGGACGCTCATGCTCGCCCCGCCATGGTGAATATCTGTCCCGGTTCCAGCATCAGCCGCGCCGCGCAGCCTGCGTCGATGGATATGGCGCCATCCTCGCTTTCGCGCACGAAGCCGTAGGTGCAGCGATAATCGGCCAGCCGCCCGGTAGCGACCAGCATCTTGTCCCCGCTTTTGGCCCCGGTGTCGTCATGGATGGAGGACAGGGTGACGTCGCGCGCGGCGGCGATCGTTTTCAACTGGTCGATCTGTCCGACCATCGTCGGCCCGCCGTCGAAGATATCGACATAGCCGGCATTGTCGAACCCTTCGGTTTCCAGCATCCGCATCGCCGCCCGGCCATTGGGATGGGGCAGGCCGATGACGGCGCGGGCGCTGTCGGTCAGCATGGCGGTGTAGATGGGCGTCTTGGGCATCAGGTCTGCGATGAACTGGTTGCCGTTGACGGCGTTGAACTCGTCCGCTTCCTGAAAGCTCATGCCGAAGAATCGCCCGGCAAGGCCATCCCAGAAGGGCGATCCGCCCGCTTCATCGATTACGCCGCGCAGTTCAGCGATGACCCGATCCCCGAACCGTGCCCGATGATTGCGGATATAGAGGTAACGGCTGCGGGCGAGCAGCAGGCCCAGCCCCTCGGCCCGTTCGCGTGGGTGAAGGAACAGACCGCCGACCTCCACCGACCCTTCCAGATCGGTGGTGAGCGATAGCATCTGCGCGCGAAATGTGCGTTCCAGCGCGCGGCTATGCTGGGTCAGCATGCCCAGGCGATAGGAATAGAAGGGCCAGCTTTGGCCCACGGTCGGGAAAATCTGACAGGTGCCGCGTACCTGCCCGGTCTCGCCATTTTCCAGCACCAGCACGATCAGTTCATCACGGATGCCATCCTCTTCCCGCGCCAGCGCCTCTACCGTGCGCTCCAGCTTGGCGGCGAGCGCCTTGCGATCCGGGGGCAGGTTGGTGAAGCCGCCGCCGGTCAGCTTGGCCATTTCATAGAGGGTCTGCAAATCGTCGGCGCGCGCCGTGCGCATGGTGAAGCTCAAGCGGTCATCCCCTCTACTTTATATCGTCCCTGCGCCATTCTGAGCATGGCGAGCGCCGATAGCTGTGCCCGTTCAGTCAGGCTGTCTGTCAGCAAAAATTCGGCGTCGCTATGAATATCGCCGCCGCATACGCCCATCGTATCGACCACCGGAACGCCGCAGGCCGCGATATTGTTGCCGTCGCATACCCCGCCGGTATCGCGCCAGCCGATGGCAATGCCAAGGTCGGTGCCGCATGCCTGCACCAGTTGGAACAGCGCGAGCGCTCTGGCGTCCATCGGTTTGGGTGGGCGGCCAAAGCCGCCATGCAAATGCAGCGTCACGCCATGGTCGCGCGCGACGTCGGCCATCGCGCTATCGATGAGGGCACGCACAATGTCCTCATCCACAGGCGTTCTCGGTCGGAAATTGACGCGCAGGACGGCATGGTCCGGAACGACATTGTTCGGGCCGCCGCCATCGATCTTCGCCGGATTGCAGGAGAAGCCCGCGCCGCTCGCTGCCTTGAGCCGTAGCGCAAGGTCAGCGGCTGCCAGCAGCGCGTTGCGTCCGTCGTCGGGATTGCGTCCTGCATGGGCGCTAAGGCCAGTGACGATGATGGAGAAATTGCCGCTGCCCGCGCGCGCCCCGGCCAGCGTGCCGTCGGGCAGGGCAGGTTCGTAGGTGAAAGCGGCGACCTTGCCGGATGCGGCCTGCCGTAACAGGGCGGCGGAAGAGGGGCTGCCCACTTCTTCGTCGCTATTGATCACGACGTCATAACCGAGCGTAGAGGGCACGTCGGACGTCTCGATCGCGCTCAGCGCGGCAAGCATCACGGCGATCCCGCCCTTCATGTCGGCGACGCCCGGCCCGTTCAATATATTCGGCGCAAGCCAGCGCTGCATCTGAAACGGATGATCGATCGGGAACACCGTGTCCATGTGACCGGTCAGGAGGATGCGAACCGGGGCGTCGGGGCGGACGGAAAGGTGCAGATGCTGGCCATGATCGCTGGTCAGGGTGCGCCCATCCGCCGAGACCGTTTCGACCGGCGTGCCATCCACCAGTCGCAGCGTTCCAGGCAAGGTGGAAAAGGCGTCGGCCAGCAATTCCGCCATCGTGGCCAGTCCAGCCAGATTGCGCGAGCCGCTGTTGATTGTCGACCATCGTTGAACCTGATCGAGCATCGGTGCTTGCGCGGCCTGCTCTAGCAGACGTCGTTCTTCAGGGGACAATATGGTCATGGCCGCAAGCCTATCAGAGGGAGTGGCGCGCCTCCACCCCAGCCTAAGGCCTAAAAATCGTAGGTCAGCGTCACTCGGCTGAGCGTATCGAAATCCCGTGCCGACAGCAGGGTTTCGGATTCATATTGCACGTTGTAGGACAGCGCCGCTGACAGGCGACTGGCAACCTTCGTTTCGATCGCCGTCAGGGCATTGAGCGTATAGACGTCGCTTTCGGCGTAACCCGACGCGGTCTGCTTGAACGTAAGGGTTGGTGTGATCCGCCACGCCAGCGCCATCGATCCACGCGCACCAAGTTTCGTCTCTTCCTCGCCCGTCACATAGTTGGCTTTTCGAACGGAAGGGCCGATGTCCGCCGACAGATCGACAGGCTTGCTGACGATCAGCTTGTAGCCGACACCCACGGAAGCTGTGTAACGCTGGTCATAGCCGATCGAAATGTCCCGTTCGAATTGGGCAAGGCCATAGACGAAGCCGCGCGGATCGAATTCGTAGCGCGGTTCATAGCCTGCGAAATAGCGTTCGCGCGAGGTCACCCCGTTCGCGCGGCGGTAATCCGCACTCGCGGTCAGCTTATGCGACCATTGCAGCCCGGCGCGAGTCACGGTCGCATTGGCGCTGATGCCGATTTCGCTGGTGGAGCCGGTGGAGCGGAAGCCGCCTGCCTCGATCCGGCCAGTCCACAATTCAGTGAAGCGCGCTTCCCGGATCACGGTGTCATGAGTCGCTTTGGTCCGCTCTTTCCAGCTGTTGACCATGCGCTGGATTTCATCGGCCGATCCGGGGTTGGTCTGCTTGGCGATCTTGGACACGGTGGCGATGTCTGTTTCGTTGCCGTTGGCGATCGCCGCTTCCATCATTTCGCGTACCGATGTCGGCAGCAGGTCGGGATCTGAGGCCAAGGCGGGCGACGAGAGGAGAAGCGGGAGAAGGATCAGACATACGCGCATGCGTGCCGTCATACCCGCTCGACAGGGGATTTTAACCCCCTGATCCGACTTTTGCGATCAGATGAGGTCGCGAAATTCCTGCAGGATGTCGCGATAGAGCTTGCGTTTGAACGGCACGATCAATTCCGGGAGCGAATCCGGCGTGGCCCATTTCCATTCACGAAATTCGGGATGCCTGGTCTGGATATTCACATCGCTATCCTGGCCCAGGAAGCGGGCGAGATACCAGAACTGGCGCTGGCCGCGATATTTGCCGCCCCATAATTTGCCGACCAGTTCGGGCGGGAGGTCGTAGAAATGTTCGTCGCGCGCAGTTGCGATGATTTTCACGAGCGCAGGAGCGATGCCCGTTTCTTCCTCAAGTTCACGAAAAGCCGCATCCTTGGCTTCTTCGCCTTCGTCAATTCCGCCCTGTGGCATTTGCCAGGCTTCGACGGCATTATCGAGCCGCTGGCCAACGAAGACCTTGCCATCCATGTTGACGAGCATGATGCCGACGCATGGCCGGTATCCCAATTCCTGTTCGTTCGGCATCGAAGCCATATGTCCCCTGATTTCTTGTCCGTGCGACGCGCGTCCCCATCGCGTCGCCGATGAATGATGCCCAAGATAGGGATGCCGGAAGCGCGCGTCCATCGGACGAATCGCTATTCGTCCGATTTGCGATGGGACGATGTTGGCAATATGCCCAATGGGTCGCTTGGAACCGCGCAGGTCTGGGGGCATTGCACCCTTATGTCCGATCCCGTCCTGCTCTGGTTCCGCCAGGATCTCCGCCTGTCCGATCAGGCTGCGCTGGCCGCCGCCATCGAAGACGGACCAGTCATTCCCGTCTATATCCTCGATGATGAAACGCCGCGCCAGTGGGTGATGGGTGGGGCGTCGCGATGGTGGCTGCATCATAGTCTGACGGCGCTGGACGAAAGCCTGCGTGCCAAGGGATCACGCCTGATCCTGCGGCGGGGGAATTGCGCGGATGTGCTGGCGGAACTGGCGAAGGAGAACGGCGCAAAGCGGGTGCATGGGCTGCATCATTATGAGCCGTGGTGGCGCAATGCGGAAAAGGCCGTGGGCAAGATTACGGACCTGATATTGCACGATGGCGGGCTGTTGTTGCCGCCTGGAACGGTGCGGACAGGGGCGGGGGGCGTCTATCGGATATACACCCCCTTTGCCCGCGCGGTCATGGAGCATATGCCGCCCCCGGCGCCGACTTCCAGAGTGAGGACCATAGGTTCGCCGACTTGTTGGCCCGATAGCGACGATCTGGCGTCGTGGGATTTGCTGCCGATCGATCCAGACTGGGCCAGTGGATTTTCTGTCGACTGGTCGCCAGGCGAGGATGGGGCGAGGGAGAAGGTCGCCGATTTTGTCGACGAGGTGGGGGATTATCCCACGGCGCGGAACCTGCCTTCGGTCGAGGGGACGTCGCGGTTATCGCCGCATCTGCATTTTGGCGAGGTGTCGCCCGCCTATGTGTGGCATCGGATCCTATCTTCGAAGCAGGATGCAACTGTCTTCCATAAAGAACTGATATGGCGGGATTATGCGCATACGCAGATTTGCCAGTTTACCGCTTATGGTTCCGCCAATGCGCGGGACGAGTTCGATGCGCTGCCGTGGCGAGACCTGCGGGAGGCTGGGGGTGATTTTTCCGCGTGGAAGCGGGGACGGACTGGGTATCCGATCGTGGACGCGGGGATGCGGCAATTATGGGCAACGGGATGGATGCATAACCGTGTGCGCATGATCGCGGCCAGTTTCCTGATCAAACATCTGCTGATCGACTGGCGGCATGGCGCGCGCTGGTTCTGGGACACGCTGGTGGATGCGGATTACGCCAATAATAGCGTCAATTGGCAATGGGTGGCGGGCAGCGGGGTGGACGCCAATCTGTTTACCCGCATCATGGCGCCGCTCAGCCAGTCGGACAAGTTCGATGCGGCGGGCTATATTCGGGAGTGGGTGCCTGAGCTGGCCGACCTGTCCGACGATGTGATCCACGATCCGCAGGCGCATGACGTCAAGCCGCCAGCCTATCCCGACAAGATCATCGGCCATCGCGAGGGCCGCGAGAGGGCGCTGGCCGCCTATCGACAGATGAAGGGGTGATTGCGGCGGAACGCGGCTTGCGGCAGAAGCCTGTGTCATGAATGCGATCGACCCCCGCCGTGGCCGCCGTGCCCTGTCCGTCCGCCGCCCGCCACGCGGGCGTGGATCGGGATTGTTGGGCAAGGCTTTGGGGCCGCTGTTCCACCGGTTGCTGGATCGGATTGATCGGGGATTGGAGCAGGGGTCACTCGACGCGACCTTGCCGGACGGGACGCGCCGTTTGCTGGGCGGGCGAGCGCCGGGGCCACATTGCGAGGTCGATCTGGTCCGCTGGAGGGCGCTGGTTCGGCTGGCAACGGGGGGATCGGCAGGCTGGTATCGCGCCTGGGCGGCGGGTGAGTGGACCAGCCCCGATCCCGTGCCGCTCTTTGCCCTGTTCATGACCAACGCCGTATTGCTGGGGAAGGTCGCGCGGCCCAACGGGCCGGGGCGCTGGATCGGGCGGGCAGCGCATTGGGCGCGGCGCAACAGCCGGACCGGATCGCGCCACAATATCGCCTATCATTATGATCTGGGGAATGATTTTTACCGGCTTTGGCTGGACGAGACCATGCATTATTCCAGTGCCTTGTTCCTGGACCCTGACAGCCGGATCGAAAGCCTGGAACTGGCGCAGCGGCGCAAGGTCGATGCGATTCTCGATCGACTCGACCTGACCGATGGCGCGTCGATGCTGGAAATCGGATGCGGTTGGGGCGGGCTGGCGGATCAGGCGATGGCGCGGTGCGCGATCGACTATACGGGCATCACCCTGTCGGTCGAGCAGGCCGATTATGCCCGCGACCGGCTTGGTTCGGGCGCGAAGGTGTTGCTGACTGACTATCGCGATGCTCAGGGGCAATATGACGCCATCGCCAGCGTCGAAATGGTGGAGGCGGTTGGGCAGCGTTACTGGCCCGATTATCTGGCGACCATCCATCGGCTGCTGAAGCCGGGCGGCAAAGCGGCGATCCAATATATTTTGATCGATGATGCGATCTTCGAACGCTATGCGCGCGGGGCGGATTTCATTCAGACCTATATCTTTCCCGGTGGGATGCTGATGTCGGAAAGCCGGTTTCGGGCATTGGGGGAGGCGCAGGGGCTGGAATGGCGGGACGTCTATCGCTTCGGCAAAGATTATGCGGAAACGTTGCGGCGATGGCGCGAGCGGTTTGACCGCGCGATCGAGCAAGGGGAATTGCCCGCCAGTTTCGACCAACATTTTGTAGCGTTATGGCGATACTATCTGATGTATTGTGAAGGTGGTTTTGCGGGCGGCGGGATCGATGTAGCGCAGGTGACTTTGGTGAAGCCCGCTTAGTGATATCGAGCGCAGCGCTTTCGACTTCTCGACTTCGCTCGAAGCGAACGGCGGGGGTATAAGGCGTGTGTTCCCGCGCAGGCGGGAACCCAGATCGAACGGCGGGACTGGCTTCCCACCTGCGCGGGAACACGGCAACCATTTATGCGAAGTCAGCCTTCTACGCGCATTCTGTGGCCGGTCGGCGTGTCGGCGCTCACCAACTGGACGATGGCGTCGGCGACCACTTCCGGGCCTTTGAGCGTCGCGGGGTCTTCGCCGGGGAAGGCGCGGGCGCGCATGGCGGTGCGCGTTGCACCGGGATCGACAATGTGGGTACGAATGGCCGAGATGTTCTTCATCTCCTCGCCATAACAGCCCACCAGCGTTTCCAGCGCGGCCTTCGACGCCCCATATGCGGCCCAATAGGCGCGCGGCTTTGCGACCGAAGAGGTGACGGCCACGACGCGGGCGTCCTGGCTGGCGCGGAGCATGCCGTCGAACGCGGCGATCAGCGCCTGGGGCGCTGCGATGTTGAGCGTCAGCAGGCGGGCAAATTCCTTCGCGTCGATCGAGGGCACGGCTGCGAGCGAACCAAGCGTCGCGGCGTTCAGGACGATGATGTCGAGCGCGTCCCAGCGTCCGCCGATGGCCTGTGCCAGCCGTCCGATGCTTTCGCCATCGGTCAGGTCGAGCGGGGCGATCGTCGCGTTGCCGCCTGCGGCGTGGATGCGTTCCTCGACTTCTTCCAGCCCACCGGTGGTCCGGGCGGTCAGGACGACATGCGCGCCTGCTGCTGCGAGCGCTTGTGCTGTGGCGGCACCGATGCCCCGGCTTGCCCCAGTGACGAGCGCCAATTTACCGGAAAGGGGGAAGTCTTGCATCATGGGTCTCGCCATTTCAGCGGCGCAGTTGCGTGCAGGCCGCTCTTATAATGCGTTCGGGTTGTGACGGTCGAAGCGAGGGGCTTCGACAGGCTCAGCCCGAACGGAGGTTGTTAGATCTGGGTGGGAGGTTTTACGCGACCCGCTCAGCCAGAAGTTCAAGCTGGTTGGTGACGACCACGTCATCCTGATCGGTGAGCGTCGTGGGATAGTCGCCAGTGAAGCAGGCGTCGCAATATTGCGGGCGGCTGTCGGAGCGGGCGGCTTCGCCCAGCGCCTTGTACAGGCCACCGATCGAGATGAAGGACAGGCTGTCGGCGTGGATGAAGTCCTGCATACCGCCCACATCGAGACGGTGCGCGAGCAGCTTCGTGCGTTCGGGCGTATCGACGCCGTAGAAGCAGCTATGCTTGGTCGGCGGGCTGGCGATGCGCATATGCACTTCCGCCGCGCCTGCTTCACGCATCATCTGCACGATTTTCAGGCTGGTCGTTCCGCGCACGATCGAATCATCGACCAGCACGATCCGCTTGCCCTCTATCAACGCGCGGTTGGCGTTGTGCTTGAGCTTGACGCCCAAGTGGCGGACCTTGTCGCTGGGCTGGATGAAGGTGCGGCCGATATAGTGCGACCGGATGATACCCAGTTCAAAGGGGATGCCCGATTGTTGGGCGTAACCGATCGCGGCGGGGACGCCGCTGTCAGGCACGGGGATGATATAGTCAGCATCGACAGGGTTTTCGATCGCCAGTTGTGCGCCGATCGCCTTGCGCACCGAATAGACGCTGGACCCGTCCACGATCGAATCGGGGCGGCTGAAATAGACATGCTCGAAGATACAGGGGCGCGGGTTGGTTTCGCCAAAGGGGCGGTGCGAGCGGATTTCGCCTTCGGTGGTGACGATCACCAGTTCGCCCGGATCGATGGAGCGGACATAATCCGCGCCGACGACATCGAACGCGACGGTTTCGGACGCAAAGATGGTCGATTCGCCGAGTGTTCCCATGACCAGAGGCCGGATGCCCAGCGGATCGCGGCAGGCGATCATGCCTTCTGGCGTCATGACGATGAGGGAATAGGCACCCTCGACCTGCTTCAAAGCGTCGATGAACTTGTCGAGCAGGGTGCGATAGCTGGACGTTGCGACCAGATGGATGATGACTTCGGTGTCCGATGTGGACTGAAAGATCGACCCGCGCCGGATGAGTTCGCGCCGCAGCTTCATCGCGTTGGAGATGTTGCCGTTATGGGCGATGGCGAAACCGCCGGAGTTGAGTTCGGCGTAGAGCGGCTGAACGTTGCGCACCGATGTTTCGCCGGTGGTGGAATAGCGCACATGGCCGCAGGCTGTGTCGCCGGGCAGGGCGCGAATCACTTCGTCCCGGTCGAAATTGCCAGCGACATGGCCCATCGCTCGGTGGGTATGGAAATCATGTCCGTCCCAGCTGGTGATGCCGGCGGCTTCCTGGCCACGATGTTGGAGTGCGTGGAGGCCAAGGGCCACGATGGCAGACGCCGTTTCGGCGCGAGTGATGCCGAAAATGCCGCATTCCTCGCGCAACTTGTCGTCGTCGAATGGGTTTGTCGTAATCATGGGTGCGAGCGGTTCCATAGCCGTTCCTGACAGTCCCGGAGGTGTCCCCAGGGGCGTCGTTGTGCGCGCATATAGTCGTTGATGTTGGCTTTGTCGCCCTCCTGTCACAAAAAAGCGTGTCAGCCGGTTCCTTTGCCCGGTCTGCGGAGGAATTTCACGGGGGCGCGTTCGGGGATCAGGGCGCGATGAGCCAGCCCAGCAGCGCTCCGCTTCCTACGATGGCGGGTGTGACCCATGCGCCCTTCACACGCCAGGCGATCAGTAGCGCGAGCGCAAACATCGCCGCTGCGATGAGGGGACTGGCCACCCGAGCGCTGGTGGCCTGGGCAAGTTGCAGGAAGGTGGCCGCGATGATGCCGACGACGGCTGCTGCTACGCCGCTGAGTATGCGGTGGAGCGCGGGGTTTTCCACGATGGCTTCGAGCCGCTCGAACAAGATGAGCGAGAAGGCGAACGCGGGGAGGAACATGCCCGCCGTGACTGCCAGCGCGCCCAGCGGGCCGCCCGCGACATAGCCGACGAAGGTCGCGAAGATCACAAGCGGCGCGGGCAGGACGCCCGCGAGCGCGATGCCGTCGAGAAAGGCCGAGTCGCCGATCCATCCCCGACCTACCGTATCGGCGCGGACATAGGGGATGGCGGTATAGGCGCCGCCGAAGGTGAGCAGGCCGCCCTTTAGTCCGGCGACAAAGAGCATGGCGAGCGTGGCGTGAGCGTGAGCGGCGAATGGCGCGCTCAGGCCAAGGTCCGGGCCGAAATGATATGCAACGAGCGCGCCGAGAATGGGGGTGAGCAATAGCAGCAGCGCCACGACGGGGCGATGCGCCAATGTGTAGGACAGGCCCGCTGCGATCAGGATGATCCAGAAGGGCGCGCCGAGCATCGTGGCGACCAGCGCCACGGCGGCGATCACGCCAAGCAGGCGATCTTCGATAATATGCTGGCCGATTCGGATCACGGCGCGGGCGATGACCGCCAGCACGACGATCTGGACGCCGAGCAACGGGCCGGTCATGCCAGCATGCCCCGCGATCCAGTCCGTATAGAGCCATCCTGCGATCATCATCAGTATGAGGCCGGGCAGCATGAAGCCCAGTCCTGCGACGATGCCGCCTGCCCTGCCGCGCGCGACCATGCCGAGATGGACGCATAGCTCATGCGCTTCGGGTCCGGGCAATATCTGCAACACGGCCAGCAATTTATTGAAGCGGGCCGGGGCGATCCAGCGATCTTCCTCCACCAACGACTGGCGCAGCATGGCGATTTGCGCGACTGGCCCGCCAAAAGCGAGTGCGCCAAAGCGCAGGAATTTGAGGAAAAGCGCGGTCAGGCTCAACTGCTGAATATTGGTCGGTTGGGTGGAAATGGGCATGAAGACGCTCCTGACGCCACGAATATGGCGTGTGGAACGGACTTGGACGGATGCCCGTCTGGCCGGGCGTCCGCATTGGCCCGGTGTCATTGCCTATCGGCGAAAGGGAGCCGGGCTGTCAACGGCGCGCATCGACAAAATGCCCCATGGCAAAGCGGGCGCGGCGCGGCTAAAGAGCCAGCCCTGATGCATCGTTTCGCCAATCCCGCCCGCTTCTTGCAGATCGCGCGTCCATTGACGGGCTGGCTGTTCTGGCCGGGCCTGCTGTTGCTGCTCGCCGGGTGCGCCTGTGGCCTGTTCGTAACGCCCGCCGATTATCTTCAGGGGGAGACTGTGCGCATCCTCTACATCCATGTGCCTGCCGCCTGGCTGGGCATGGGGGGATGGACCGGAATTGCCATCGCCGCGCTGATGCAACTGGTGTGGCGGCACCCGCTGGCTGCCGTTGCGGGTCGCGCCATTGCCGGGCCGGGCGCGCTGTTCACCGCCATTTGTCTGGCTACCGGGTCAATCTGGGGGCGGCCGACATGGGGGACATGGTGGGAATGGGACGGGCGGATGACGTCCATGCTGATCCTCTTTTTTCTCTATCTGGGCTATATCGCGCTCAGCAATGCCAGTGCGAGGCAGGGCAGTGCGGGGCAGCAGGGTGGGGTCAGCACCGTGACCGCGATCTTCGCGCTGGTCGGGGCAATCAATATTCCCATCATCAATCGATCGGTCCTGTGGTGGAACAGCCTGCATCAGGGGCCGTCCATCACGCTGAGCGGGTCGAGCATTGACGGATCGCTGCTGTGGCCGCTGGCGCTGACGCTGATCGGTTTCACACTTTTGTTCGGCGCGATCGTGCTGATGCGGATGCGGGCGATTTTGGCGCGCAATAAGGTCGAGGCGCGGATGCAACGGTTGGCGCGGGGATAGGGTGATGAACCAGTGGGCCTTTGTAACCGCCGCCTATGTCGTGACGTTGCTTGGCACCGCCATCGTCAGCATCGTCAGCTGGCGCGCCATGCGTAATGCGGAGCGGCAGGCGCAGACAGTGTCGGACAAGTCATGAAGGCCAAGCATCAAAGGCTGATCCTGGCGGTTGCAGCGCTGGTCGCCCTGATCGGTGCGGGACTGCTGGCGGCGTCGGCGTTGAAGGATGAAGCCGCCTATTTCTATGCGCCCGGTGACGTCAGGGCCAAGGGCGTCGAGCCGGGCAAGGCGATCCGTTTGGGCGGCATGGTGGTCAAGGGGAGCCTGAAGAGGGCCGCCGATGGCGTGACGCTGCATTTCGACGTGACCGATGGGAAGGCGACCGTGCCCGCTGTATTTAAAGGCATCGCGCCCGACCTGTTCAAGGAAGGCAGCGGGGTCGTGGCCGAAGGGGCGTTCGATACCAAGGGGGCGTTTATCGCGACCAATCTGCTGGCCAAGCATGACGAGCGCTATATGCCGCGTGAGTTGGACGGCATGACCTACAATGAAACGACGCGTGAGATGAAGGCGGAGCGGTGACCATGGTTTTTCGCGCCTTCATTCCTGCGAAGGTGGGAATCTATCCCAGGACCGTTCTGTGTGGCGCGGGCTGGAGATGGGCCCCCGCCTGCGCGGGGATGACGGTGTGGGGGGTGAGGGACGTTCTTCGTCATCCCAGCATAGGCTGGGATCTCGCTTTCTGTGCGCGAAAAAGAAGAGGGCTTCGAGCTTTCGCTGGAATGACGTTGTTGTTGGGGGCGGGCGCGCATGATTGCTGAGACCGGTCTTGCCGCGCTCTGGCTGGCGGCGGCGCTGGCGTTGCTGCAGCTTGTGCTTGCCTGTGCGGGGCTGAAAGGGGCCAAGCCCGAACTGCTGGCCGCCGTTCGGCCCGCTGCCGTCGCGCAGGGTGTTTTGACGGCTGTGGCGTTTGTAGCGCTGATTACGCTGTTCATGCGGTCCGACATGTCGGTGTTGCTGGTCGCGACCAACAGCCATTCGGCCAAGCCCTGGCTCTACAAATTCGCGGGCACTTGGGGCAACCATGAAGGGTCGATGTTGCTGTGGGTGACGGTGATGGGCGTTGCGGGGGCAGCGGTTGCGCTGTTCGAACGCGCGCTGCGCCGGGACACGCATATGGCGACGCTGGGCGGACAGGCGGCGATTTCGCTTGGCTTCTACGCCTTCCTGCTTTTCTCTTCCAACCCCTTCGCACGGATCGATCCAGCGCCCGCAGACGGGCAGGGGCTGAACCCGCTGTTGCAGGACCCCGGTCTCGCTTTCCATCCGCCCACATTATATCTTGGCTATGTCGGCCTGTCCGTCGCTTTTTCCTTTGCGATCGGTGCGCTGGTGACGCGGCAGGTAGATGCGGCCTTTGCCCGCGCGATGCGGCCTTGGGTGCTGGGCGCGTGGATATTGCTGACGCTGGGCATCACGGCGGGCAGTTACTGGGCTTATTATGAACTGGGCTGGGGCGGCTGGTGGTTTTGGGACCCGGTCGAAAATGCGTCGCTGATGCCCTGGCTGGCGGCAACGGCCTTGCTGCACAGCGTGACCGTGCTGGCGACCCGCGATGCGCTGCGTGCCTGGACGGTCATGCTGGCGGTCGTGGCCTTTTCCATGTCGATGGTCGGCACCTTCCTCGTGCGGTCGGGCATATTGACCAGCGTTCATGCATTTGCCGTCGATCCCTCGCGGGGCAGCTTCATCCTTGGGCTGCTGGCGGTCTATATCGGTGGAGCTTTAGCGCTGTTTGGCTGGCGGATCGGATCGGTGCGCGAAGGTGCGCCGTTCGAACTGGTCAGTCGTGAAACGATGCTGGTCATCAATAACCTGTTGCTGACGGTCATATTGGGGCTGGTGCTGATCGGGACGCTCTATCCGCTGATGACCGAAGCGTTCGGGCACAAGGTTTCGGTCGGTGCGCCCTATTTCGATCGGATCGCCGGACCCATCGCCCTGGCGCTGATGGTGGCGATGGCGGTGGGGCCAATGGTGCGCTGGCGGCGCGATCGCATGACGGTGGTCGGCAGGCGTTTGTTGATACCGGCAGTCATTGGCGTGCTGCTGACGATCATGGTGGCGGTGCTGGCCTGGGGTCGCATTGGCATATTGCCGTTTTTGGGCCTGATCGTCGCGGGCGCGGTGGGTGTCGCCAGCTTGGCGCCGTTGTGGAAGCGCAATCTGCTGCGCACGCCTCTGTTCACCTATGGCATGGTCATCGCGCATATGGGGTGTGCCGTGAGCATGGCCGGCATGGCCAGCGATTCCGCCTTCACGGTCGAGAAGCTGGTCGCCGCGCGGCCGGGCGACACGATCAGCACGGCGGGCTGGGCTTTGCGGTTCGACAAGATCATGCCGATCGCGGGTGACAACTGGACCGCGCTTCAAGCCGATATTCAGGTCAATCGCGGCGACACGCCGGTGACGATCCATCCGCAATCGCGCTTTTTCTCTTCACCGCCGACGACAACCAGCGAGGCGGCATTGCTGACCCGCTGGAACGGGCAGTTGTACGTCGTGCTGGGCGAACAGGTCGATGGCGGGCGGTGGCAGTTGCGCATCTGGTGGAAGCCGTTCGTGACGCTCATCTGGCTGGGCGGCGTGATGATCGCACTGGGTGGCGCGCTGGCGCTGCTGGGGCGGGAACGTCGCGGCTGGTTGATGAAATGGCGCGCGAGGCAGGCGGCATGAGGCGAGTGCTGATCTGGCTGCCGATGCTACTGTTTCTGGGCTTTGTCGCGCTGTTCGCCAGCGGGCTGTTCAAGCCGGACGACCGTATCATTCACAGTCGCCTCGTCGGGCAGGCGCTACCTGCCTTCACCCTGCCCGCTGCCGCGAGTGATCGGCCTGCGCTTGCCAGTACGGAACTTGCTACCGGCAAGCCTCGCCTGCTGAACATCTTTGCCAGTTGGTGTGTGCCTTGTGCTGCCGAAGCGCCGCAGCTTGACGCGCTCAGGCAGGCGGGCGCGCAGATCGACGCCATCGCCATTCGCGATGCGCGGCCCGATGTCGACGCTTTCCTGAAACGCAACGGCAATCCCTATGCGCGCATAGGGTTGGATGCGCGCAGCGCCGTCCAGATTGCGCTCGGTTCGTCGGGTGTGCCGGAAACCTTCGTCATCGATGGCCGGGGGCGTATTGCCTACCAGCATATTGGCGACATTCGTGCCGACGATGTGCCGATGCTGCTCGACCGGTTGAAGGCTGCGCAATGAGGGGGATATTCGCTTTCCTGCTGATGCTGCTTACTGCTCCGCTGGCGGCGCAGACCGCCTTGCCGCCTGCGCCATGGGCTGATCGACAGATTGCGGACGCGGCGCAGGAACGCCGCGCCAAGGCTCTGATGGAAACCATTCGCTGCCTGACCTGCCAGAGCCAGTCGATCGCCGACAGCAATGCGTCGATGGCGGGCGACATGCGATCGCAGATTCGCGAGCGGATCATGGCGGGCGAACAGCCTGAAGCGATCCGTGCCTGGCTCATCAGTCGATATGGCGACTGGGTGAGTTACGAACCGACTGCTGCGCCGATCCTGTGGCCGCTCTGGGCTGCGCCGGTGCTGCTGCTCGCCCTTGGGCTGTTCCTGATCCGTGGCCGTATCAAGCGAAGGGCAAAATCATGACCGGATGGATCATTGCTTTTGCACTGGCTGGCGTGACGCTGATCGCGCTGATGCTGATCGGTCGGATACCGCGTTCGACCCGCGAAATCACGGCGGGTGCGTTGCTGATCGGGCTTGCAGGCTATGCGTGGCAAGGCAATCCGGGGCTTGCCGGATCGCCGCGCAGCGTCAAGGCGGACATCGCGTTCGACGAGAAGCTGGCCGAACAGCGGCGCGGGCTGGCCGAACGCTATGGCCCGGCGGGACAATGGCTGGTGATGTCGGATTCCTTTGGACGGCGTGGTCAGACGAAGGACGCCGCCAACATCCTGATCGCTGGCCTGCGCCAGACGCCCGAGGACGCGAATCTGTGGCTGGGGCTGGGCAATGCGCTGATGGCCCATGCTGATGGCGCGCTGTCGCCGAGTGCGGATTTCGCCTTTCGCCGTGCGCTGACGATCGAACCGGAAGGTCCGGCGCCGCGCTATTTCTACGGACTGGCGCTCGCCAGTAGCGGCCAGTTGCAGGCCGCCCGCGACCTATGGGCACCGCTGGCCGCCAGCGCACCAAAGGACAGTAAGATCAAAGCGGAACTGGATGCGAACATCGCGCGTATCGATGCGATGCTTGCCGGTAGCGACCCTGCATCACGATGACCCTGTGGCGCCGCATTGCGCGCCTATGAGAGGCGTGATAGGGCGCGGCGGCTTGCGGGGCAGCGGGATTGTCCGTTGGCTCATGATCGGATCTCGATACCTTATGCCAATGCGGCTTTTCACTCGTGGCTGATCTCCTTCCAAACACGGCTCCCTCATCCGGGAACGATGACGAGGAAAGCCATGGCCATGCCCGGCAGAAGGCGACGATAAAGCTGGTCGTCGGCGCGGTCGGCATCGTGTTTGGCGACATCGGCACCAGCCCGCTCTATGCATTCCGCGAAACATTTGCGGGTCATCATCACCTGGACCTTGATCCCGACCATATATTGGGCGTCATCAGCCTGATGTTCTGGTCGATGATGCTGGTGGTGACGTTGAAATATGTCAGCGTCATCATGCGCGCTGATAACAAGGGCGAAGGCGGCAGCCTGGCGCTGCTGGCGCTGATCAACGGGCAGACGAAGACACAGCGCTGGTCGCGCGGCATCGTGCTGCTGGGCGTGTTCGCGACGGCGTTGTTCTATGGCGATTCGATGATTACGCCAGCGGTGTCTGTGCTGTCGGCGGTCGAGGGGCTTGCGGTTTATAACCCAGCCCTTGCTCCGGCGATCCTGCCCGTCGTCATCATCATATTGGTGGGCCTGTTCTGGATACAGGGGCTGGGTACGAACAAGGTCGCGACCTTGTTCGGGCCGATCATGTTGCTCTATTTCGTGACGATCGCAACGTTAGGCGTGCTGTCGATCATCAAGACGCCGGGCATATTGTATGCCATCAACCCCTATTGGGCAGTGATGTTTTTCGTTACCGATCCGCTGCCGGCCTTTCTGGCATTGGGGTCCGTGGTGTTGGCGGTGACGGGGGCAGAGGCGCTCTATGCCGATATGGGGCATTTTGGGCGCAACCCGATCCGTGTGTCCTGGCTCGCCTTCGTACTGCCCGCGCTGATCCTGAACTATATGGGGCAGGGCGCGCTGCTGTTTCGCGACGGGGCGGCGGCGCTGCACAGTCCTTTCTACAATCTCGCGCCGCAATGGGCGCAATTGCCGCTGATCGGGCTGGCCACGATGGCAGCGATCATCGCGTCGCAGGCAGTGATTTCCGGCGCGTTTTCCGTGACACAGCAGGCGATCCAGCTGGGCTTCATGCCGCGTCTGCGGATCGAACATACCAGTGCGGATACCGCCGGGCAGATTTACATTCCCCTGATCAACTGGGGGCTGATGGTCATGGTCATCCTGCTGGTGCTGACGTTCAGGACTTCGTCCAACCTGACTGCGGCCTATGGCATCGCAGTCACCGGAGCGATGTTCATCGACAATGTGCTGCTGACCGTCGTGCTGTACCGGTTGTGGAACTGGAAATGGTATTATTCCGCGCCATTGCTGGCAGTATTCTATATCGTGGATGGTGCCTATCTGGCCGCCAATCTGACGAAGGTGCCCGATGGTGGCTGGTTCCCACTGCTGATCGGCTTCATTATCTTCACGCTGCTGACCACATGGTCGCGCGGTCGACGGCTGGTGCAGGATCGGTTGCGCGAAGCGGCGATGCCGATCCCGGTGTTCGTCGCATCCGCCGCCAACAGCGCGGTGCGCGTTTCGGGCACGGCTGTGTTCATGACATCGACGCCCGATGGCGTGCCGCATGCACTGCTCCACAACCTCAAGCATAACAAGGTGCTGCACGAGCGAGTCATACTGCTGACCGTCAAGATCAAGAATGTGCCGGTGGTCGATGAAGATGGCCGGTGCAAGCTGGAGGATCTGGGTCGCGGGTTCTTCCGCGTGGTGCTGCAATATGGCTTCATGCAGGAACCGGACGTTCCCGCTGCGCTCAAGAATGTCACCGGTTGTGGTCAGGCGTTCAAGATGATGGACACCAGCTTCTTCCTGGCGCGGCAGACTTTACTGCCGTCGGCCAATCCGGGCATGCCGTTGTGGCGGGAGAAGATTTTCGCGTGGATGTTGCGCAATGCGGAAAGCGCGATGGAGTTTTTCCGCCTGCCCACCAACCGCGTGGTCGAATTGGGCAGCCAGGTCGAAATATAAAAGGGCGCAACCCGCGAAGGTTGCGCCCCGTTAGCGTCAGATCAAAGTCAGATCAGGCCGCGTCGCGATCCTTGCTGGCGATTTCCACCAACTGACCGCCATTGACTGCGATTTTCTTGGGCTTCATCGCCTCTGGCACTTCGCGCAGCAGTTCGATCGACAACAGGCCGTCCGCCAGATCGGCCTTTTCCACCCGTACAAAATCGGCAAGTTCGAATCGCCGCTCGAAGCTGCGGTTCGCGATGCCGACGTGCAGATATTTTGTCCGATCAGGGGACGCATCATCCTTGCGCCCGATGACCTGAAGCAGGTTCTGCTGAGCGGTGATGTCGATTTCTTCGGGGCGGAAGCCGGCGACGGCCAGCGTCACGCGATAACGATCCTCCGACAGACGTTCGATGTTGAAGGGGGGGTAATTGTCGCCCTGGCTCAGCCGCGCATTGTTTTCGATCAGGTCGAACAAGCGATCGAAACCAACGGTGGAGCGGCGATAGGGGGTAAGATCAAAAGCACGCATTGTCATAATCTCCCAAAGAGCAAAATGAACGTGCCGGACCCGCAATGGCATCCGGCATTGGTCGATCCAGCCCCAAATGGCGGCCGGATGATGTCGATATGGTTGGGCGATTTTAGGTTTCAAGAGGCGCAAAGATCATCGCGTTTAACAGAAGAACGAGGGTAGGACGCTTTGTCCTATCGTTCATGATGCGCTGGTCATGTAGACAATAAAAAAGCGCCCGGATCGTGCTTTCACGATCCGGGCGCTTTCATGGACGATTGCTCGTCTCCCCCTTGGTCTGCCTCAACCGCTTCTCAGCCCCCTAAGCTCAAAGCGGGATGCAGTATCCCTGAACCACGGCCTTTACCTGTGCTTCCGAGGTTCTTGCTATGACTGGCGCGGCCTTGAGTCACGGGCAAAATCGGAGCGGTGTTATTTTCGCCGGAGTGCTGTGGCGCAGATGCAACAATCTGGCAATGCTTGCCGTCGCGCATCCTGCGGCCTAGACGTGTCCGCCGACCATCAGACCATCCATATTCTAAGGGCCGTTCGCGCCGCATGATTCTTTCCCGATACGAACGCATGATCGCCAAGCGTTACCTGCTGCCCGGCAAGGGTGAGGGTTTCATCTTCCTGGTCGCCGGGATCAGCCTGGCCGCCGTGATGCTGGGCGTTGCAGCGCTCATCATCGTCATGAGCGTGATGAATGGCTTTCGCGCCGAACTGTTCGACAAGATCGTGGGTCTGAATGGGCACGCGGTCGTGCAGGGCTATGGCGGGCGTTTGCCCGACTGGAAATCGGTGCTGACTCAGGCCAAGGCGACGCCGGGCGTCACCAGCGCGACGCCGATGATCGAACAGCCATTGCTCGCAACATTTCAGGGGCGGGTCGAAGCCGTGCTGGTGCGCGGCATGACTGTTCCCGACATTCGCAACAACAAGACGCTGAAGGGCAAGGTTCTATCAGGGAGCCTGAACAACCTGACGGCCAATGCAGGCAAGATCGGCATCGGTGCGCGATTGGCGGAAAATCTGGGTATCCAGATCGGTGACAGCCTGACAATCATCAATCCGGCGGGACGGGCCACCCCGTTCGGTACGGTCCCGCGCCAGATATCCTATCAGGTGGCAGCGATTTTCGAAGTCGGCATCTATGATTATGACAAGGCGTTCGTCGTCATGCCGATGGAGGATGCGCAGACTTTGTTGTTGCTGGGCGATGTCGTCGGCATGATCGAGGTGGAGACGGTCAACCCGGACAAGGTGGGGCAGATATTGGAGCCGCTGGCGGCCAAGGTCGCTGGCCGGGCCGTTGTCCAGGACTGGCGCCAGATGAATGCATCGCTGTTCGAGGCGCTGGCAGTCGAGCGGGTGGCGATGTTCGTCGTGCTGTCGATCATCGTGCTGGTCGCGGTGTTCAATATCCTGTCCTCTCTCATCATGCTGGTTCGCGCCAAGACGCGCGACATCGCGATATTGCGGACGATGGGGGCAAGTCGGTCGGGGCTGGTCAAGATCTTCATGACCGTGGGCGTCACCATCGGCGCGCTCGGCACATTGGCCGGCACGGTGCTGGGCTTTACATTCCTGTTCTTCCGGCAAGGCATCGTCAATGCGATCCAGTTTGCGACGGGGCAAAATCTGTGGGACCCCTCGATCCGCTTCCTGACCGAATTGCCCGCGCAGGCGGACCCGGTGGAAATTTCCATCATCTGCGTCATGGCGCTGGTCTTCAGTTTCCTCGCCACGCTCTATCCAGCGTTCAAGGCCGCCAATACCGATCCTGTACAGGTGCTGCGTTATGAATGAGATTTTGGTCGTCACCGGCCTGACGCGCAGCTTCACGCAGGGGAGCGAGACGATCGAGGTATTGCGCGGCGTCGACCTGACCGTGGGCCAGGGCGAGATCGTCGCGCTGCTGGGGCAGTCGGGGTCCGGCAAATCGACATTATTACAGGCGGTCGGCCTGCTGGAGGGCGGATTCGACGGGTCGATCAAGATCGGTGGCGAGGAAGCCGCGCGGCTGGACAATGACGGGCGGACACGGTTGCGGCGCGATGCGCTGGGCTTCGTCTATCAGTTCCACCACCTGTTGCCCGATTTCAACGCGACCGAGAATGTGATCCTGCCGCAGGTCATTCGTGATGTGGAGATGGAAATAGCCCGTAATCGGGCGCAATCGCTGCTGGCGTCGCTGGGCCTTGGCCATCGGCTGGATCATCGACCGAGCCAGTTGTCGGGTGGCGAGCAGCAGCGCGTCGCCGTCGCCCGCGCGCTGGCCAACCGGCCCGCGCTGGTGCTGGCGGACGAACCCACGGGCAATCTGGACGAGCGCACCGCCGACGTGGTGCTGGCCGAGTTTTTGCGACTGGTCCGGGAGGAAGGGTCGGCGGCGCTGGTCGCGACGCATAATGAACGGCTGGCGCAGAAGATGGACCGGATCGTCCGGCTGCACGAAGGCCGACTGGAATAAGGCCTAGGCGCTGATTGCGGCGGGCATGTCGCGTATGGTGGCGACGACGATACGATCGCGACCATCACGCTTGGCACGTAGCAGGGCGGCGTCGGCGGTCGCGACCAGCCGATGTGTGTCGCCATGGTCGGGATAGGCGGCCAGACCGAAGGAGGCAGTCACACTGCCCAGAGGCTTGCCCCGATAGTCCACCTGCAAGTCGCGGATCCGTTGCTGGACATGGCCTGCGCGCTCCAGCGCCTGATCGAGGGTCAGGCCGGGCATCAGCAGCAGAAACTCTTCGCCACCCAAACGGAACGCCATCTGTTCCTCGCGCACGGCGTCGGCGAGCACCTGAGCAAAAGCCCGCAATACAGCGTCGCCCGCGTCATGGCCGAACGTATCGTTGAACCGCTTGAAATGATCGATGTCGATCATCAGGCAGGCAAGCGGCAGGTGGTTGCGTTCCGCTCTGTCCAGATGCCCCTGAAGCGCCTGATCGAAATGGCGGCGATTCGACAATCCGGTCAGCGCGTCCGCCATCGCCATGGCGTGCAATGCGTCGCGCAGGCGCAGGTTGGCGAGCGCCAGCCCGATGTTTTCGGCCAGCATTTCCAGATAATGATCGAACGGCGAGAGGTCGCAGGCCGGGGCGTCCGATCGCCGTTCGAGATAGAGGAGTCCGATGCTCTTGCCCTGCGCGACGAGCGGGATGCAGATGGTGGTCAGGCTGTCATGATCGCCCAGATGGTCACAGGGTATGTCGATCGCGTCGCTGGCGGGACGATGGGGCTGGCCGCGGCGCAAGGCCCAACAGGTAGACGTGGGGAAGTCAGGACTCGACCCCAGCGGCCCGCCCCATGCGCAGGCCTGCACCATGACGCTGCGGCGCTTGTCGAGCATGTAGAGGCGTCCGGCCAGCGCGGGAACGATTTCGGGGGTGAAGCGCCGGACGACATCCGCCAGATCGTCCACGTTGTCGCATCCCTGCAACCTTTGCGTCATGCGGGAGAGGAGATCGCGCAGGACCCGATCGGTGTCGCGTTCGCGCTCCAGCCTTTGGCGTTCCAGCCCGTTTTCCCGGAAAATGCCGATCGCATGGGCCATGTCGCCAATCTCATCGACCTGACGCAGGTCGGGCGGGATCGCGTCATAATCCTGCGCGGCGAGGCGGGTGACGACATCGCTGAGGCGGACGACCGGATGCAGGATGCGTTGTTTGAGGACGAAGTAGAGTACGCACAGGACGAGGATCGCCGTGATGCCCAGCATGATTTCCGACATGGAGCGCCACAGGCGCGCGCCGTCGGTCGCGGCTTCGACCGCGTGGTTGGTCCGCTGGTCCAGCATATATTGAAACTTGCTGACTTGCGCCGCGACCCGGTCCATTTCACGGCCATATTCGTCGCCGAACAGGATGCCGCGCGCGGTTTCGCGGTCCCCCGACCGGGCGACCTGCAGGGCCATCGTCTGTTCGTCGGTCAGGCCATCTGCCCAGTGGATCGCCTGCTGCAGGGCTTGCAGTTCGCTGGCGCTGGCTCCCGCGTCACGCAGATGGCGGATGCGATCCTCCACCGAGCGCATGGCTGCCTTTTCCCGCTGATAAGCGACGAGGTGGCTGGGGTCGCGGGTCACGACATAGCCGCGCGCCTGTTCGCTGGCCCGATAGACATCCTCTTCCAGCGTCGAAGTGAGGTCGTCGAAGGTCGCGCGCTGAACGACAGCGGCGCGTTCGCGCTGCTCCGCCCCCGATGCCAGCAGCATGGTGGTGCCGGACAGGAGGGTAAGCGCGACGGTGGCGCCATAGGCCCAGTTGGTGATGGTGGATAAGCGCATGGACAAGGATAGTAGAGCCGATATCTTCGTAACTGCTTAATCACTCTATCCACAGATTTTATGGCTGCGGGACTAGCCGGGGATCGGGCAATCCGGCTAGGCTTGATGCATGTCCCATGCCGCTTTCGTTCCGCTTCGTATCCTGTCGTCCTACACCATGCTGGAAGGGGCGATCGACCCCAAGAAGATCGCCAAGCAGGCGCGTGCTTTGGGCTTCCCTGCCGCCGCGATCACCGACCGCAACGGGCTGTACGGATCGATGGCCTTTTCCGATGCGTGCAAGAGCGACGGCGTGCAGCCGATCATCGGCGCGATGCTGGGCGTGCTGCGTCCGGGCAGGCCGCTCAACGCGCCGCCGGTGCATGACTGGCTGACGCTCTATGCGCAGGATGAGGCCGGGTATGACAATCTGTGCGCGCTGGTGTCGATGGCGCATCTCGACCGACCGGTGGAGGAAGTGCCGCATGTGGGACTCGATGTGCTGGAGGGACGCACCGATGGCCTGATCGCGCTGACTGCCGGAGGCGAGGGAGCGATCGCGCGGCTGTTTGCGGAGGATCAGCCCGATGCGGCGCTGGATTATGCGCAGCGGCTGATGACGCTGTTTCCCGATCGGCTTTATATCGAGATTTGCCGTCGGCTCGATCCGGTGGAGGGCAAGGCGGAGCCGCTACTGCTGGAACTGGCCTATAGCCTGAACCTGCCTTTGGTCGCGACCAACCCGACCTGTTATACCGAACCCCATTTCCATGAAGCGCATGACGTGATGCTGTGCATTGCCGACAGCGCCTATGTCGACATGCCCGACCGGCGGACCAGTTCGCCGGACGCCTGGATGAAGCCGGCAGGTGAGATGAAGCGGCTGTTCGACGACTTGCCCGAAGCGCTGGCCAACACGCTGGTGGTCGCGCAGCGTTGCGCGGTGGCCGCGCCCAAGCGCAAGCCGATCCTGCCCAGTCTGGCGGGCGACATCGAGGGCGAAGCGCGGATGCTGCGCGAGCAGGCGAGCGCGGGGCTGGAGATGCGGCTGGCGAAGCTGGGCATATTGGGGGCGGAGGCGCGCCAGCCCTATCTGGACAGATTGACGTTCGAGACCGACATCATCATCCAGATGGGCTTTCCCGGTTACTTCCTGATCGTTGCCGATTTCATCAGATGGGCGAAGGATCATGACATTCCGGTGGGTCCGGGTCGTGGGTCGGGTGCGGGGTCGGTCGTTGCGTGGGCGCTGACGATCACCGATCTCGACCCGTTGCAACTGGGCCTGCTGTTCGAGAGATTCCTCAATCCCGAACGTGTGTCGATGCCCGACTTCGACATCGATTTCTGCGAAACGCGGCGGGGCGAGGTGATCCGCTATGTCCAGCAGAAATATGGCGTCGACCATGTGGCGCAGATCATCACATTCGGTAAGCTAAAAGCCCGCGCCGTGCTGAAGGACACGGGCCGCGTGTTGCAGATGAGCTATGGGCAGGTGGACCGGCTGGCCAAGCTGATCCCCAACCATCCGACCGACCCGTGGACGCTGGAACGGTCGCTCAATGGCGTGGCCGAGTTTCGGGCGGAATATGACAATGACAAGCAGGTCCGCCGCCTGATCGACTATGCGATGAAGCTGGAAGGCTTTCCGCGCCATAGCTCCACCCATGCGGCGGGCGTGGTGATCGGCGACCGGCCTTTGCAGCAGCTGGTGCCGCTGTATCGCGATCCGCGATCCGACATGCCGGTGACGCAGTTCGACATGAAATATGTCGAGGGCGCGGGACTGGTGAAGTTCGACTTTCTGGGCCTCAAGACTTTGTCGGTGTTGCAGAAGGCAGTGCAGTTGTTGGCGGCGCGCGGCGTTACCGTCGATCTGGAGACGCTGTCGTGGGACGATACGGCGGTTTACGACCTGCTCCAGCGGGGCGACACGGTGGGCGTGTTCCAGCTGGAATCGGAAGGGATGCGCAAGACGCTGGCGGCGGTAAAGCCGACCAATTTCGGGGACATCATCGCACTCGTCTCGCTCTATCGCCCCGGCCCTATGGACAATATCCCGATGTTCGGGCGGCGCAAGAACGGGCAGGAGGAGATTGAATATCCCCATATTCTGCTCAAGCCGATCCTCGAAGAAACCTATGGCATCTTCGTCTATCAGGAACAGGTAATGCAGGCCGCGCAGATACTGGCGGGCTATTCACTGGGAGACGCTGACCTGTTGCGCCGGGCGATGGGCAAGAAGGTGAAGGCGGAGATGGATGCGCAGCGATCGCGCTTCGTGGACGGGTGTGCTGGCAGCGATATCAAGCCGGCCAAGGCCAATGAGCTGTTCGATTTGATCGACAAGTTTGCAGGCTATGGTTTCAACAAGAGCCATGCGGCGGCCTATGCCCTGCTCGCCTATCAGACGGCGTTGTTGAAGGCGCATTATCCGGCCGAGTTCTATGCCGGGTCGATGGCGTTCGACATCCACCTGACCGACAAGCTGACGGTGTTCGTGGACGACATGCGGCGGATGGGGCTGACCTGCCTGCCGCCCGACATCAATCGCAGTCAGGCGGACTTTTCGGTCGATCCGGTGCCGTGCGAGGGGGATGATCCCCGGCTGGGCTTTGCCGTGCGCTATGGGCTGGGCGGGTTGAAGGGCGTGGGCGAGAAGGCGATGGACCAGCTGGTCGCCGAGCGCGACGCCAATGGTCCGTTCAAGAGCCTGGACGATTTCGCCGACCGGATAGAGCCGCGTCTGCTGAACCGGCGGCAACTGGAAAGTCTGGCGGCGGCGGGTGCGTTCGATGACATACATGCCGACCGGGCGGGGGTGCATGCGGCGGTCGAGACGATATTGTCGGTTGCGTCGAGCGCTGCGGAGGCGCGGATCAGCGGGCAGGGCGGCCTGTTCGGCGACGTTGAGACGCCCCATGCCGATGTGCGTATTCCCCCGCATCAGGCATGGTCCGTGGCCGACCGGATGGCGCAGGAGAAGGAGGCGTTCGGTTTCTACTTCTCCGCCCATCCCGTCGATCGCTTTCGGCATCTGGCCGAAGCGCGGGGGGCCAGAAGCTATGGTGTGATCTGTCAGCAGCCGATGGGGACACCCAATGCCGAGGGGCGGGTGATGACGATCATGGCGGCGATGATCGAGGATGTGCGGTGGCGCGAAACCAAGCGTGGCGCACGCTATGCCAGCGCGACCTTTTCGGACCAGAGCGGGCAGTTTCAGGCAAGCTGTTTCGAAGAGGATGGGTGCAAGGCGATCGAGGAGATGGCGCGGGACGGCGAATGTGCGCTGCTGCATGTCGAACTGGATCGGTTGCCCGGCGAAGAAACGCCGCGCGTGACGGTGCGGCGGATCGAGCCGTTCCGGCAGTTGGCCAATGCATCGCGCATCGAACTGGTCATAGACGCGGATGAGCCTGCGCCGGTCAAGGCGCTGGCCGACCTTATGACCGGCAAGCGCGGGGGGCGGTGCGAACTGTTTTTGCGGACGCCGACGGCGAACGGGCAGGCAGCGCGCATTTTCCTGGGCGATGACTTTCTGTTGGGCGCGGATGAACTGGAGGCGATCGCCATCATTGCCGGATTGTCGATCCATAGCCAGAGGACGCTGGAAGTGCGGGAAGAAGGCTATCGCGCGCGTTCGCCCAAACCGGCGTGGAAGCCCCGGCTGGTTGGCTGAATTAGAAAAGCGATAGTTGCGCGCCCTGTGGCGGGCGGAAGAGGTCGGTGCGCAGGGTGATCCGATCCGGGTTGAGGCCAGCGCGTTTGCGGGCCTTGACGAAGCGGGCGCGGATGAGGTCGGCCCAGACGCCTTGCCCGCGCATCCGGCTGCCAAAGGCGGGATCATTGTCGCGGCCGCCGCGCAGGTCGTTGATGATCGCCATGACCTTGGCCGCGCGATCGGGATAATGCGTGTCGAGCCAGGCGCGGAAGAGCGGCGCGACTTCGTGGGGCAGGCGAACCGGTATGAAATGCACGTCGCGCGCGCCTGCCGCTGCGACGCGGGCGACGATCGCCTCTATCTCATGATCGGTAATGGCGGGGATGACCGGGGAGACATTGGCCGAAACGGGGATGCCCGCTGCGACCAGCTTTTCAATGGCGGCGATGCGGCGGAGTGGATGAGGGGCGCGGGGTTCGAGGGTGCGGGCAATCGCGGGGTCGAGGCTGGTGACGGAGATCATGACCGCGACCAGCCCGTCGCGGGCCAGATCCGCCAGCAGGTCTATGTCGTGCAGGATGCGGTCGGACTTAGTGGTGATGAAGGTCGGGTGGCGGGTTTCGACCATCACATCCAGCAGGGAGCGGGTGATGCGCCAGTCCTTTTCGATCGGCTGATAAGGGTCGGTGTTGGTGCCCATGGCGATGGGCGCGACGGCGTAGTTTGGCTTGCCCAGTTCGGCGCGCAGGAGGGCGGCGGCGTCGGGCTTGGCGAAGAGTTTCGTTTCGAAGTCGAGGCCGGGCGACAGGTCGAGATAGGCGTGGGTCGGGCGGGCGAAGCAATAGATGCAGCCATGTTCGCAACCGCGATAGGCGTTGATCGATCGGTCGAAGGCGATGTCGGGGGATGTGTTGCGGGTGAGGATGGTGCGGGGTTGTTCGACGGTCACTTGCGTGCGGCGGCGGGGGAGGGGGCCGTCTATGGCGGGGATGGCGTCCAGCCAGTCGCCGTCGGCCTGCCTTTGGGGGAGGTTGAAGCGGGCGCTTTGACTGTTTTGCGTTGCGCCTCTGCCTTTTTCCCATGCCATGGGGCATGAGAACATAAGGGGGTCATGATTGCAAGCTTTGGGCTTGCGATTTCCAGAGTGAGCACCACAGGTTTTGCGCTTTTGGCAAAACTTCTATGCATAAGTTATTGATATTAAATCCAATAATTTCGACTTTCCTACATGCGGATTTGAATTGCGCAAATGTTGGAGGCCGATTTTACGTCTGGACCGGGTTCCGGCCTGCGCCGGAACATGGGGGCGTCAGCGTTCCGTCAGGCGGGGCATGAGTTCTACGAAATTGCAGGGGCGGAAGCGGTTGTCCAACTGGCTGGCGAGGATGCCGTCCCACGCGTCGCGGCAGGCGCCGGTGGAGCCGGGGAGCGCGAAGATATAGGTGCCGCGCGCGACGCAGGCGGTGGCGCGGGACTGAATGGTCGAGGTGCCGATCGACTGATAGCTGAGCCAGCGGAAGAGTTCGCCGAAACCAGGAATTTCCTTGTCCTGAACCTGCGCCAGCGCTTCGGGTGTAACGTCGCGGCCAGTGACGCCGGTGCCCCCGGTCGTCAGGATGACATCGACATCCGGGTCTTCGATCCACGCATGGAGGCGCGCGACGATGGCGGATTTTTCGTCACGCTCGATCATGCGGGCGGCGAGGATATGGCCTGCGTCCTTCAACCGATCGACCAGCGTATCGCCGGAGCGATCATCGTCCGGGCCGCGCGTGTCGGAAATGGTGAGGACGGCGATGCGGACGGGGATGAAGGGGCGATTGGTGTCGATCGCCATCAGTCCGACCCGCCCGCCATTCCAGCGCCGACGGGGGCGACCGGCACCGCGCGACCGTCATTCTGGCTCATGCGGACGAGCTTTACGCCCTTGGCATTGGGGAAGGTCGGCCACAGGCCCTGCGCCATACCGGTCAGACAGTCGGCTTTGCCCTTCGCCTGAATCTGATACATCCAGTAATTGCGCATGACGATGTTCACGTAAGCGCGGGTTTCATAATAGGGCAGGGATTCCATGAACAGCAATGGATCGCCCTTGTCCTTCACCTGCGTGTTCCAGCGTTCGACCGGCAGCGGCCCGGCGTTATAGGCGGCCATCACCTTGGGCAGCAGGCCGCCGGTGGCGCGCATGTCGCGCAAGGCTTCCAGATAGCGCTGGCCAAATTCCATGTTGGTGGAGGGGACGAACAGTTGGGCGGCGGACGCGAGGCCCATGTCGCTGCCGGTGCCGGGGCGCACCTGCATCAGGCCGCGCGCGCCCGCGCTGCTGACGACATCGGAACGGAAGCCGGATTCCTGCAATGTATGGGCGTAGATGAGCGAGGGATCGACGCGCCAGCCGCCATCGGGCCGCCAGTCGGGCGCGGGGAAGCGGGCGAAGCTGGCCGGTTGTTTTCCAGCCGGGCCGTTATGGGCGAGCCACAACTGGGTCGCGGGCATATTGAGCGCGCCGGACAGACGGAGCAGCGCGTCATAATGGGCCGGGCCGCCGATTTTTGCCTGATAGCGCAGCGCTTCGTCAGCGCGGGCATTGTCACCTATAGCGGCAAAGGCGATGGCGGCGCGGGCATTGGGGCTGTTTTGCAGTATGTGCCAGTCGACATTGCTGAACCGGCTGACCAGCGCCGCTGTCGGCATCGGCATGCCCAGCGATTCCCGTGCCAGCAGGCCGTAGAAGGTTTCGTCCGAACGGGCCGCCAGCTTCAGATAATTTTCGACCTTTTCCGCCTGACCGCAGACCATATAGGCGCGTGACGCCCAATAGGCACCGGCGGCGCGCATGTCGGCATTGGTCGCAAGCGCGGCGACATTGGCAAAAGCGGGCGCAGCGGCGGCGCAGTCATTCTGACGCCATGCCGCCAGACCGCCGGTCCAGTGCGCCTGCACCGTCCAGTCGCCACCGACGCGTGGTTCGAGCGCGCGCGCGGCCATGCGGCGGGCATTCACATCGTCATTTTCGATATAATAGGCCCATGCGACCTTCTGGCGCACTTCGGTCAGCCCTTCGGGCGTGAGGCCCAGTTCGCCAGTAGCCAGCAGGCCTTCCGCACCGATGGGATCGTCATTTTTGACGTAGGTCTGAATCTGCGCGCCCAGGGCCTGCGCGGCGAGATCGGTCTTGTTGCCGGTCACATATTCGCGGCGGGGCGCAGCGCCGAGCCAGACCATTTTCTGCACTTGTGGCAAGGTAGGCAGCAGGGTCGCGCCGCGCTTTTGCGCGAGCCGGGACAGTTGGTCCGCCTTGGGAAGCCAGCTTGCCTTATTCACGAGATCGAGCAGGTCGAACAGTTCGACGCGGGGCGATCCCTTGGCCAGATAGAGTTCGGACAGGGCGAGCGGACGGACGGCGTCCTGTGGACCAAGGGCAGCAATGCGCACCCTGGCATCATTCCATTGCCCGGTGTCGATGGCGGTGAAGATGGCGCGGTAGTTTGCCTTGTCCCCTTCGTTGATTTGCAGCGGGGAGGCGGCGGCGTCGGTCAGATTTGGGGTCAGATTTGGCAGAAGGGATGTGGTTTCGGCATGGGCCTGGAGCGCGGCGGCCAGTCCCAATGCGGTGATGGCGAGGGCGGACACTCTCGACAGGCGGGACAAGGTAGTCGCGGCACGAATCACGGACGGGGTTCCTCGATCAGGCTTTGCAGGGCACGCCAACATTCCGCCTTTGCCGCAGGCTGCGTCAGCAGCAGGCGCGGATGGAATGTGGCAACAGCGGGCACAGTGCCGCCTTCATGGTTAAAGTCATGTAAACCTTCGCTCGCCGCGCCGCCGTTCGCCCCGCCCAGCGCACGGATCGTCCGATCGCCCAGGATCAGCAGGCGGCGGGGACGGGCAAGCGCGACATGGGTGCGCATGCGAGTCGCAACGGTGGCGAGGTCGGCAGCCTCCACCATGCCGCCGGGTGGGCGGGCGGTGAAAAGCGAAGCGAGGTGGATCATGCTGCGGTCGAGACCAATGGCGCGGAGCATGGCGTCGAACAGGTCGCCCGCGCGATCGGCCAGCAGGCGGCCTTCGGTCATGTCGGCGGGGTCGGGCAGGTCGGTGACGACCATCAGCGTGGCATTTTGTCCCCCCACAGGCAGGATCGGCGCCCCGGTCCAGCGGCGTTCGGGCTGCGCCGGATCGCCTGTCAGCCATGCAAGGAACGTTTCGAGCGTTCGGGGCTTTTCCTGAATGACGGCGGGTGCAGCAGAGGGGCCGGGTGGTGGTGACGAAGTGACGGTGGGAGCGGCGCTCAGCCAGTCGACCGGTGCCTCCCCCATGGCGCAATCCACGCCTGCAAGCGCCCACCACGCCAGATAGGCGTCGGCAGCCGTTGCCTGATCCTGCATCAATCCCCGCATCGCTATCATCTAGGGCCAGAGGTTGACGATGGGGTCAAGATTCTTCATCGCCTGATATGGTAAAGTGTTGGAGGAACAAGGCGACCGGAAGCCAGGGGGTGCAGCCCGCCGGACGCCGCAGAGGAGAGTATATGAGCGAACGGGAATCCATGCCCTATGACGTCGTCATCGTTGGCGGTGGTCCGGCGGGCCTGTCGGCGGCGATCCGGTGCAAGCAGTTGGCCAATGACGCGGGCAACGAGTTGGCCGTGTGCGTGCTCGAAAAAGGCTCCGAAATCGGCGCGCATATTTTGTCGGGGGCGGTGATCGACCCGAAGGCGCTGGACGAATTGTTGCCGGAATGGCGCGATATGGGCTGTTCGCTGGCTGACGTACCGGTAACGGATAACCAGCACTGGTTCCTGACCAAGACCGGCAAAATGGCCATGCCACACATCATGACGCCGGGATGGATGCACAATAAGGGCACCTATACCGGGTCGCTGGGCAATCTGTGTCGCTGGCTCGCCGAGCAGGCCGAGGCGCTGGGCGTCGAGATATTCCCCGGATTTGCGGCCGCTGAAATCCTCTATAATGAAGATGGCAGCGTGAAGGGCGTGGCGACCGGCGACATGGGCGTCGATCGGGAGGGCCAGCATAAGGGCGATTATCAGCCGGGGCTGGAGCTGCACGCGAAATATACGTTTTTTGCCGAAGGTGCGCGCGGTCATCTGACCAAGATCCTGAAGCGGCAGTTCGCGCTGGACGCCGATTGCGAGCCGCAGGTCTATGGTCTGGGCATGAAGGAATTGTGGGATATCGACCCGGAATTGCATCAGCCGGGGCTGGTGATCCATTCGCAGGGCTGGCCGCTGACCGATGCCTATGGCGGCGGGTTCCTTTATCATCAGGCCAATGGGCAGGTGGCGTTGGGCTTCGTCGTGGGGCTGGGCTATCGCAACCCGCATCTTTATCCGTTCGAAGAGTTCCAGCGCTGGAAGCAGCACCCGGAAATCCGCAAGTTTCTGGAGGGCGGACGCCGGGTGTCCTATGGCGCGCGGGCGATCAACGAAGGCGGTTGGCAGTCGGTGCCCAAGCTGGTGTTCCCCGGCGGCGCGCTGATCGGCTGTTCGGCAGGTTTCGTGAACGTGCCGCGCATCAAGGGCACGCATACGGCGATGAAGTCAGGCATGCTGGCGGCCGAAGCGGCGTTCGAGGCGATCCAGAACGAGCGGGCGCGCGATGTACTGAGCGATTATGACGAACGGCTGCGCACAAGCTGGATCGCGGATGAACTCAAGCTGGTGAAGAATGCCGAGCCTTTGCTGAGCAAGTTCGGCGGGACCATCGGCACGGCACTGGCGGGCATCGACATGTGGATGCGCACGCTCAGGATTGGCTTGCCCTTCACGATGAAGCACAAGGCCGATAACGAGAAGATCTGGCGCAAGGATGCCTGCGCTAAGATCGTCTATCCCAAGCCGGATGGGAAGATCAGTTTCGACCGGCTGTCGTCGGTGTTCCTGTCGAACACCAACCATGAAGAAGACCAGCCGGTGCATTTGCAGTTGAAGGACCCGGCGATCCCGATTTCCTATAATCTGCCCCTTTATGACGAACCGGCGCAACGCTATTGTCCCGCAGGCGTCTATGAAGTGGTGGGTGAGGAAGAGGGCAATCCCCGTTTCCAGATCAACGCGCAGAATTGCGTCCATTGCAAGACGTGCGACATCAAGGATCCGACCCAGAATATCAACTGGGTCGTGCCCGAAGGCGGTGGAGGACCGAATTATCCCAATATGTAAGCGCCTGATCTTTGCTGGCCTGCTGATGGCCCCTGCTGGTGTGGGGGCTTCGGTGGAGCCGGATAGTGCGCTGCACGCCTATGCCCAGGCGCGGATGGCGGACAGCGATGGCGCGCTGGCGAAGGCGGTGGACTATTATCGCGCGGCGTTGAAGCTGGACCCGGCACGGATGGAGATTGCGCGCCGATCCTATGTGCAGGGGATTGAGAGCGGTGACGGCGCGCTTGCGCTGCGGTCGGCGGTGATGCTGGAGCAGGCGGGGCAATTGCCGCGTGACGGGACGCTGTTGCGGCTGGGCGATGCACTGGCGCGCAAGGACTGGGCGGACGCCAAGGCGATGAGCGTGCGAATGGTGGGCGAGGAGAATTTCGCTTTCCTCGCGCCGATCGTGAGTAGCTGGATTTCGCTGGGCGAGGGTGCCTATGCGCCGCCAGTGGTGGATGGGAAGAACCGCTTTTCCGCGCTGGCGCAGCGTTATGTGGACGAACATATCGCCTATGAGGCGCTGGGTCGCCGTGACCTGACCGTGGCGGTTCCCGCGATCCGGCGAGCGATCGCGGCGCGGGAGGATGATGCAGCGACGATGCGGCTGGGCTTTGCGGCGCAGTTGGCGGCGCAGGGGGCGAAGGCCGAAGCGCTGATGCTGTTGCCGGTGAACGATGCGCGCTTTGCAGTGGCGCGGGCGGCGATCGAGAAGGGTAAGGCGCAGCGGTTGCGCGCGCTGACACCGGCGCAGGGCTATGCGGTGTTGCTCGCGCGGATGGCGAGCGACATTGCGTCGAGCGATGGCGGGCGGGTGTTGAGCATCCGGCTGGCGCGGATTGCGACCTTTGCCGATCCGCAGAGCGCGGAAGCGCGGATCGTCGCGGCAGAATTGCTGACCGATAGCGGACTGCCGAGCGCGGGCGCGGTCGAGGCGCGGATGGTGCCGGTCGATGGCTGGTATGGGGTGCTGGCACAGGCCGAACTGGTCGATGCGATGGCGGCAGGCGGCGACAGGGATGGTGCGCTGACGCTGGCGCGCACGCTGGCGGATGCGCCGGGGGCAGACCCGCAGCGGCATGTGCGGCTGGGGCAGTTGCTGGGCGAACGCAAGGATTATGCCGGTGCAGCGGCGGCGTTCAAGGCGGCGCAGGCGCTCTATCCCGAGGGCAAGGCGCCCTGGCCGCTGCTGCTGTTCGAGGGGAGCGCGCTGGAGCAGGGGAAGCGGTGGGACGAAGCGCGGGTGGTGCTGGAACGGGCGGTGGCGATGGCGCCCAACGAGCCGGCTATCCTGAACTATCTGGGCTATATGCAGGTGGAGCGGCGGCAGAATGTCGCGGCGGCGCTGGACCTCATCAAGAAAGCCAGCGCGCTGAAACCGCAGGATGCGGCGATCACCGATTCGCTGGGCTGGGCGCAATTTGTGACCGGCGACGTGACCGGAGCGGTGCCGGTGCTGGAGCGGGCGGCGGCGAGCGCGCCAGTGGATGCGACCATCAACGAACATCTGGGTGATGCGCTGTGGACGGCAGGGCGGCGCTATGAGGCGCGCTATGCGTGGAAAGCGGCGGCGGTCTTTGCGCAGGGCGACATCGCCGCGCGGCTGGCGGCCAAGACCAAGCAAGGATTGAAGCCCGAATATGCCGCACCCTGATGCGCCAGACCCGCAGATGGTCGAGACGGCGTTCGCCAAGGTCAATGTCGCATTACATGTGCGCGGGCGGCGCGACGATGGCTATCACAGGCTTGAAAGCCTGTTCGCCTTTGCCGAGCATGGCGACCGGCTGAGCGGGGTCGCGAGTGATGATGGCGCGATCGACCTGAGCATCGACGGACCGTTTGGGGACGGGTTATCGGCGGGGCCGGACAATCTGGTGAAGCGGGCGGCGCGGGGGTTGCAGGCCTATCTGGGGCAGCAGCGTGGCGCGGCGATCCGGCTGACGAAGGTCTTGCCGGTGGCGTCGGGGATCGGTGGCGGATCGGCGGATGCCGCCGCGACGCTGCGCCTGCTGGTGCGGTTGTGGGATGTGCGGATCGAGAGGCATGAACTGGCGGCGATGGCGCTCGATCTGGGATCGGACGTGCCGGCCTGTGTGGCCAGCGTGACGCAGATGGTCGGCGGGCGTGGTGAAGTGGTGCGGGCGCATGATGTCGAGGGGCTGGAGGGCATGGCGATGATGCTGGTCAATCCGGGCGTCGGCGTGTCGACCGCCAGCGTGTTTGCGGGATGGGACCGGGTGGATCGCGGCGCGCTGGATGCGGGGAGCATCGAGACGCTGGCAACGGCGGGGCGTAATGATCTGGAAGCGCCTGCCCTGGCCGTTGCGCCGGTGATTGCCGACGTGCTGGATGTGCTGCGGGCGCAGCCGGGCGTGCGGTTGGCGCGGATGTCGGGTTCGGGTGCGACCTGCTTTGCGCTGTTCGAGAGCGACGGGGCGATGGCCGATGCGGCCATGGCCGTGCGCGCGGCCAATCGCGACTGGTGGGTGATGGAAACGAGGGTCAGGACGGGATGAGCGAGGCTTTCAGGGTCATTGAAGGCGGGGATCTGAACCTGCTGATCGTAGCGGATCATGCGTCGAACCATGTGCCCGATGATGTCGATCTGGGCATCGATCCGGCGTTGCTGTCGCAACATGTCGCCATCGACATCGGGGTCGCGCAGGTAGCCGCATTGTTGACGCAGCAACTGGGCTGCACAGCGATATTGGGTGGCGTGTCGCGGCTGGTGATAGATTATAACCGGGCGGTCGATGCGCCATTATTGGGCGATGTCCTGCCGGACGGCACGCCGGGCAGCGCGCTGAACCGGGACGAAGATGCGCCGGGGCTGTTGCCGGTGATGAGCGACGGGCATGCCGTGCCGGGCAATCGCTCCGCCGATCTGGCCGACCGGCTGCGGCGCTTTCACCAGCCCTATCATATGCAGGTTGCGGCGCTGCTGGCGCAGATGACGTCGCCCTTCATCCTGTCGCTGCATAGTTTTACCCCGCGCCTGATGAGCGATCCGGGCCAGCAGCGGCCATGGGACATCGGCATACTTTATAATCAGGATGATCGCGCCGCGCGGATCGCCATTCCGATGCTGGAGGCGGCAGGACTGTGCGTGGGGGATCAACTGCCCTATTCCGGCACGTCGCTCAATGCGACGATGGACCGCCATGCCGAGGCCAATGGCATTCCCTATCTGGGGGTCGAGATGCGGCAGGATCATGTGAGCGATGCCGATGGGCAGCGGCGGTTCGCGGATATATTGGGACCGGTTTTGCTGGCGTGTCGGCAGGCTTTGTCATGAAGCGCAGCCTGGCAGGGTTAGTCATGTGCCTGATGCTGGCGGCCTGTGGCGATGGGGCGGGCGACAAACAGGCTGCGCTGGTGCAGGCGGGCGGCGCGAGCGGCGACGTGTCGGACGTGGAGTGCGCGATCGGAGCGAATGCGGCGTGGAGCAAGGATTGCGTGAGCGACCGGGCGGGTGACAGGCTGACGATCCGCAACCCCGATGGCGGTTTTCGGCGGTTCCGGATTTTGACGGACGGACGCGGGCTGGAGCCTGCGGACGGAGCGGAGATCGCGCAGGTGCAGATGGTCGATGGCAACCGGATCGAGGTGCGGATCGGCGACGATCGCTATCGCCTGCCCGTGAAGATCGCGGGCAAGGCGCCATGACGCGCGGCGCTCCGGTGCTGACTGGGGCGCAGATGCGTGACGCAGAGCAGGCAGTGTTTGATGCTGGCGTTGCGCCCTTTGCATTGATGGAGCGGGCAGGCGCGGCGGCGGCAGAGGTGATCTGGCGCGCGGGTGGGCTGCGCGACACGCTGGTCCTGTGCGGGCCGGGGAATAATGGCGGTGACGGATTTGTGATCGCGCGGTGGTTGCGCGACCGGGGCGTGCCGGTGCGGGTCGCGGCGATGGCGGACAGCCGGACGGATTCGGCGCGGCGTGCGCGGGCGGCGTGGGACGGGCCGGTCGAGGATATGGCGAGTGCTGCGCCAGCGACGCAGTTGATCGACGCGCTGTTCGGGATCGGGCTGACGCGTGGGCTGGAGGACGGCGTTGCGGCGCGGCTTTGCGCGTTGGGCGCGGGGGCGTCGCGGCTTTATGCGGTGGACGTGCCGAGCGGGGTGGATGCCGATAGCGGGGCGATGCTGTCGCCGGTGCCGCACTTTGATATATGCATTGCGCTGGGGGCATTGAAGCCTGCGCATCTCTTGCAGCCGGCGGCGGCCGTGATGGGGCGGCTGGTGCTGGCAGAGATTGGGATAGAGACTTCGGACCGGGTACAGCGGCTGGCGCCGCCACGGCTGGAAGCACCGGTTGCCAATGCGCATAAATATACGCGGGGGCTGGTCGGGGTCGTTGGTGGCGCGATGGCCGGGGCGGCGGCGCTGGCGAGCGTGGCAGCGGCGCGGTCAGGGGCTGGGATGGTGCGGTTATTGGGGGCTGGAGAAGGCGTGACGCTGGCGTCTGTCGTGCAGGTTGGGACCGAGGATGCGACGGATGTGGCCAGAGCGCTGAGCGATGCGCGCTATCGAGCGGTGCTGGTCGGGCCGGGGCTGGGGCGTGACGATGCGGCGCGGGCGCGGATGGAGGCGGCGATCGGGGCGGGGCATCCGTTGGTGCTGGACGCGGATGCGCTGACGTTGATCGGGCAGGATCATATCCCGGCGGGCGCGATCGTGACGCCGCATGAGGGCGAGTTTGTGGCGCTTTTTGGGGCGTTGCCCGGCAGCAAGATCGACCGGGCGCGGGATGCGGCGGCGCGGTCTGGCGCGGTGGTGGTGTACAAGGGGGCAGATACGGTGGTGGCTGGGCCGGATGGACGGGTCGCGATTGCGGGACCGGCGTCGTCCTGGCTATCGACGGCGGGGACCGGCGACGTGCTGGCGGGGCTGGCGGCCGGGCGGCTGGCAGTGACGGGGGATGCGTTTCGCGCCGCGTGTGAGGCGGTGTGGCTGCATGGCGATGCGGCGCGGCGGGCGGGCGTGGCGTTCGTTGCCGATGATTTGCTTGCTGCGCTGACTGCGGCTATCGCCGCGCGATTGTGACCGAAACAGACAAAGACATCATCATCCGCGTCGCCGCCAAGGGCGATGGCATCACCGCCGATGGCCGCCATATGCGGCTGACCGCACCGGGCGACCGGCTGTTGCCCGATGGCGGCATTATGCGCGGGCCGCATCATGTCGATCCGCCCTGCGTGCATTTTCCAGCCTGCGGCGGTTGCGAGGTGCAGCAGCTGGACGAGGAAAGTTATCGCGCGTTCGTAGAGCAGCGCGTCGTCGGGGCGCTGGCTGGACAGGGGGTGAGCGCTGACGTCGTGCTGCCGCCGCATATTTCGCCGCCGATGACGCGGCGGCGCGCTTCGCTGCGGGCGGCGCGCGCGGGCAAGCAGGTGACGATCGGCTTTGCGCAGGCGGGCAGCCATACGCTGATCGACCTTAGCATGTGCGCGGTGCTGGACCCGCGCCTGTTCGCGCTGATCGCGCCGTTGCGGGCGTTGATGCTGCTGATCCTGCCGGACAAGCGGGCGGCGCATGTGCGCATGTCGATCATCGATCAGGGCGTCGACCTGCTGCTGGAAGGCGTGCGGGTCGAGGGGCTGGCGGCGGACGAGGGGCTGGGCGATTTTGCGCGGGCGCATGGGCTGGCGCGGCTGACCATCGACGAAGGCGAAGGGCCGCAGACGCGGTGGGAGCCGGAGGCCGCGACGATCAGTTTTGGCGGGGTGGCGGTGGCTTTTCCGCCCTTTGCCTTCCTGCAGGCTACGCCCGATGGGGAGGCGGCGCTGGTGAGCGCGGTGCGGGATGCGATGCCCGAAACGGGTGCGATTGCCGATCTGTTTTGCGGCCTGGGGACGTTTGCGCTGGCGCTGGGCCGAGACAAGCTGGGAACTGGCAGGCCGGTCTTTGCGGTGGAGGGTGCGCGTCACGTTCTGCTGGCGCTCAAAAGTGCGGGGCAGCGGGCGCAACGGCGGATGGTGGCGGAGCATCGCGATCTGTTTCGGCGGCCGTTGACGCCCGATGAACTCAATTGCTTTGCCGCCGTGGTGATCGATCCGCCGCGTGCGGGCGCGCGGGAACAGGTGATGCAGCTGGCGGAGGCGGAGACGCCGGTGGTCGCCTATGTGTCGTGCAACCCGGCAAGTTTCGCGCGGGATGCGGCGCATCTGGTCGCCGGGGGATACAGGCTGGAAAGCGTGCGGCCGGTGGGGCAGTTCCGCTGGACGACGCATGTGGAGATGGTGGGGG
>NZ_JBAQOK010000077.1:0-75282 GCF_049304695.1 Sphingobium sp. | reverse complement strand
GTTGCCGCTGGACCGCGATCTCTGAGTGGTTATGATTCCTGACTTGTTCAGGACGCAGACTAAGGGGTTGCCGCTGGACCGCGATCTCTGAGTGGTTATGATGCCACGATGCCATGGATCAGGATGAAGGCAGTTGCCGCTGGACCGCGATCTCTGAGTGGTTATGATTTCGGCGTCGGTGATGGTGGGGGCTTCTAGTTGCCGCTGGACCGCGATCTCTGAGTGGTTATGATGCCTAGTTCTGCTTCGGCATCGGTGATGGTGTTGCCGCTGGACCGCGATCTCTGAGTGGTTATGATCGCGACCTGCCAGTATACGGCGCGGCGCTAGTTGCCGCTGGACCGCGATCTCTGAGTGGTTATGATGCAATCAGGCCACCTGCGCCGATGCTTTCGGTTGCCGCTGGACCGCGATCTCTGAGTGGTTATGATGGAAGGACAACCTCCCCCGCCTCGCTGGCGTTGCCGCTGGACCGCGATCTCTGAGTGGTTATGATAGCGCCAGCGGGCTTCTCATCAGGCTTTGGGTTGCCGCTGGACCGCGATCTCTGAGTGGTTATGATGACACGCATCCTCACGTTGAACGCAACGCGGTTGCCGCTGGACCGCGATCTCTGAGTGGTTATGATCCGTCGCTTGCGGTAGCTGCCGCCGCCCTGTTGCCGCTGGACCGCGATCTCTGAGTGGTTATGATCCGCGACCAGATATAGTCGCCGTCGTCCAAGTTGCCGCTGGACCGCGATCTCTGAGTGGTTATGATAACCTGATTACCCGCTACATCGCTTGGCGCGTTGCCGCTGGACCGCGATCTCTGAGTGGTTATGATTTAGCCATCACAAAGCCAAGGAGGCCGGTAGTTGCCGCTGGACCGCGATCTCTGAGTGGTTATGATGATAGCAAGCCACCACCCTGCGCAGCCTTTGTTGCCGCTGGACCGCGATCTCTGAGTGGTTATGATTCTGGCCGATAACGGATGCGGACACGCGCAGTTGCCGCTGGACCGCGATCTCTGAGTGGTTATGATTCAAGACTTACAAGCGCGGCGCTGACGGCAGTTGCCGCTGGACCGCGATCTCTGAGTGGTTATGATTCATGGACGAAATTCTTGCGCTGCCTACCTGTTGCCGCTGGACCGCGATCTCTGAGTGGTTATGATCTCAAGCAAAGTCACCACAACCCCGGTGTTGTTGCCGCTGGACCGCGATCTCTGAGTGGTTATGATGGATTGTTGGTTATCGTATTGAAATATAATGCGATAACCAACAATCCATCACCACAAAAATCCTGCGAATCATCAGAATAGCGCAAGCTGGTCGGGATTTTTCCGTTGTCGTTTGCGGCGTTGTCCAGAGAATCGCACGATATTTTCATATTGTCGGTCCGTGAAACTGAGGATGTGGACGTCGCCGCGATCGGGTAAATGCGATTCGACTCTACGCATGTAGGTTTCGAACTGTTCTTTCCCGTTGCAGAAGCGAGCATAGACGGAAAACTGGCTTTTTTCAAAACCTTCATCGAGCAGAAATTCGCGGAATTTGGTGGCGGCGCGGGCCTGTTCCTTGCTGGTGACGGGCAGGTCGAACATGACGAAAATCCACATCAGCCTGTATCCGCTTAATTGAGTCGCGCTCATGCCAGCAGCACATCCAGCCCGGACAGTTCCAGCGCTGGCGGTGGCACCGGCATTATGAGGTCGGCAGCCTGTCCGCTTTGAAAGGCGCGGGCCAGCGACTGGGCCGCGCGATTGGCTGCGCCCGCCACTGTGGTCGTGCCATCTGCGCCGGGCAGGTCGATCGCGATCAGTCCGGCGAAGGCGCGCTTGGCTTCGGGCGTTACCGTGTCCACGCCATGCGCGATCAGGCGCAGGGTAAGGGCATCGACTAACGGGCGGAACGGTTCGATCAGATCGTCGGCCAGCGCCATGGGATTGGTGCGGTTGGCGTGATGCACGCCTATCGATGGATGCAGGCCCGACGCGACGACCGCGCGGGCGCACAGCGACCGCATCACCGTATAGCCATAGTTGAGCAGGGCGTTGACGCCATCGGCGCTGCGGTCGCGGCGAAAATCTTCGCCCATCAGTAGCGGCCAGTAACGGCGCGCTGCCTGCGCCTCGACATTATCGGGATCGCCCGATCCCACGCGTCTGGCCAGCAGATCGAAGGCGCTGGCCGACACTTTGTTGGCTTCCAGCACGGCGGCCTGCCAGCGGATTTTGGCGATGATGATGCGACGCCAAAGCTGTTTGGACAGGGGCTTGCCCGCTTCCCATTGGGCGCGCATCCGGGCGTTCTGGGCGTGATGGCCGTCGAGTGGCAGGCAGACGGCGACCGGTGCATGGTTGGTGCCGCACAACAGCATGACAGCCCCGCGCTGCGCCAGGGCGACGATCAGGTTGGTGGACCAGGTGACGCCATGGGCGTGGACGATCACCGCCGCGACGTCATCGAGCGGCACCCGACCGACTTCCGCGCGATCCTGCGACACGATCAGGAAGCCGCGCAGGGCCGACAGGTGGCGACCGTCGGTTGCGATGTCCACGATCCGGTCCATGCCTGTCCGCTCCCCTCGTTTCCGTTCAGCTTCGCTTGCGTGGCTTGCGGCGGGCGGTGCGTGCGGGGAAACCGGGGTCGAGGACGCGGCCGATTTCGTCGATCCGCACCTGACGCGCCTTGGCTTTTTTCAGGCTGCTGGCCATGACGGCGACATATTTGAAGGGGTCTTCGTCAACGGCAATAGCGTCCCGGCGCTTGAGGTCGCCCGCTTCCTGCGGCGGGGCGAGAGTGACCTGACCGTTTTGACGAAACTTCACCACGCGCATCAATGTCCGTTCCTCTCCATCGCGTTCGATCGCCAGCAGGTCATTCTGGTGCAGGCTCAGCACCTTGCGCGCGGTCGGGTTGGCGGCGCGGATCGCCGATGCCCAACCGGGCTGATGCGCGTCGAATGTCGAAACCACTTCCGCCTGCCATGCGCCGTCCTTCATTTCCCACACGTCGTAACGATAGTTGGAGTCGCCTTTATATCCCTTGTAGATACGTCCATTCTGGTCGCGAATGGGGATGACGGTCAGCGGTTCGACCATGCGCAGGCGGCGAATGCGGGGGTAGGCGTGCCATTCGCGATCGCCAAATGTGGTGACCGCCTTTTCGAACGCCTTGCCCTCCAACCCTTCGAGATGGCGGTAGAGCGCGGCTTTCAGGTCCGCGTCGCGCACCTTGTCGATGTCCGCCAGTTTCTTGATGTTGGACAATGGCACCCGGCGCACGACGATGCTGTTGCCCCTGGCGTCCGTTTCGCCGGTGATGCCATAGGCGGTGTCATTGTGCAGGCGCCCGGCGGTGGCGTCCTTGCCCTTGGGCAGGCCAGCCTTGGACGCGGTGCCATGGTCGGGGCGGTGGCTGACGGTGATGGCGTTGACGGCGGTGCGCAGGTCGTCGCGGAAGGTGGGCCAAGGCGGGTCGATGATGATCCGTTCGCGGCCTTCCGCGCCTTCCTGACCGGACGCTCTGGCGATCTGCATCAGCAGTTTGCGATCGACAACCGCGACGACTGCCGCGTCGATGGCGTGGTGGCGATGATCCAGACGGTTCTTGGGCTGGTCTGACCCGCTAAAATTATGATCGGGCAACAGGTCGTTCAGGCCCAGCTTGCGCCGTACCATTTCGGTCAGCCGACCGGGCGATACCCAGACATGGCCGCTGCCTTCGCCTTTGTCGGGATAGAGGGCGGAGAGATATTCGCGGGCCAGTCGGGACAGATATTGTGTGTCCACCAGATGCCGGGCGAGGAAGCCACCTTCATCCTTGAACTTTTCCATGGCGTCCGGCTCGAACCGCCAGCGCTTGTTGCGGGGGAGTTGAGACGAGCGGGCTGAGATGGCGTCCCATTGGTCCGTGTGGCCCCATGCTTCAAAAGGCGACCGTTTGCGTTTTACGCGATTGGCTTCGCGCATGCAGATAATCTTGTTGCCGTTGCTGTCGTCCAGGGTGGCGGAGAAGGGGAGGATATGATCGACCTCGACCGCATCGGAAAACAGCATGTCGATGGAAATCTGCCGTCCGCTATAGATGCAGCGCCGGTCGAGCACGTTGGCGGGGTTTAGTTCCTCCCATAATTTGAGCAAGGCGCGGTTCGCGCCATTGTCGCGCTGGTTGATGGCCAAGAGTTTCTCGGATCGTTTTTCGGCTGCAATCCGGTTGTCGTTATTCTGCCGGTTGCGCTGTTTCTTGTCGTCGTCGGTCAGTTTCAGTTCGCGGGCCAGTTCGATGGCGATTTCAGCGGGTGGGCCATAAGCGCGGATCAGGGCATTGACGACGCGGCGCAACTGGTTGAGGCCGATATGCACGGTCGGGTTGGTCAGGCGTCCGACGCGCATTTCCTCCGCATCGGATGGTTCTCCCGTGCCGGGCATGATGTGCCGTTCCAGCGCGACGCCATAATAGGGCAGGGCGTCATGGACCACGCCATCGCGGAAATCGCTGTGATGACCAAGCCCGGCTAGCTCGACCGCCTCGCTATAGACGATGACGCGGCCGTCCTTTTCCCCGTCGCGCAGGGCGTCGATCAGCTTGCGGGTCGCAGTGTCGCCGAAGCGGCCATAGCCTGCGGGTAGGTGTGCGTTCGCTACCGCCTTCGCCTGTTCGGGCGTCAGGTCGTAGGTCGCGCCGACCCATGCGCGGAAATCGGCGTCCTCGGTTTCGCTTTCGATCGCTTCGAGCCGTTCGATGATGGCCCATTGTTCGTCGGGTGACAGATGGACCCAGCGATTGCCGAAGCGGATCTTGCTACCCATCAGCGCGGCGACTTCATCGCCTTTCAGGTCGGTGCGGTTTTCGCTTTCTTTATTGAAGCGCGCATCAGGGTCGAGTTTTAATCCCTTGCGCATACTCTCAAACTTCATCGCCTTGGTGGCGATCAATTTGCTGAATAGCGCATCGCGATCTTGCCGCGTCAGGCGCTGTGCCTTTTCTCCCGGCCTTACGATCATCAGCGCATTGATTTCCTCCAGCAAACGTCGCCGCTGGAAGAGGGGGTGGGCCTTGGGCAGGCGGCGTTCGCCGGGGATCAGCGTGCAGGTGCCGATCTGTGGCGTGCGCAGGGGGCGTTGGTGGAAGACGATCTCGAACAGGCGCTTATAGACGTCCGGCGTCAGCGTGTCGGGGTGGTGGGGGGTTTGGGCTTCCCAGATGGCTTCAAATTCAGCTTCGAGCAACGCGCGGCTGGGATAGAAATCATAGCCGTCGCCCTTGGCCCCTTCGCCGCTTTCGGGGCGCAAGCGGGTGCGGACGCTGAGGATGGCGTTGGCGTTGGTTGAGGATGAGCGGCGCTTGTGGAGGAACTCCCCGAAGGTGCGGGCGTCTGCCTCGACGATCTGCTCTTTAAGGCGATCGACGCCGATCGCGATCTTGCCTGCGTCGTCGTCGGCCTTGCGATCGGCTTTGCGGTTGCTCTTGAACCCGCGCCGCTGGTTGAGGTGAAAGAGTGCGCGGCCCAGATGATGGAGGGGGAGGGCTTCGTCCAGGGCTTGGGCGCGCAGGGCATAGGGGTCGAGTGGCTTAAGCGCTTCGCGTTCCGCCGCGTCGGCAGGGAACAGACCGTCGGCCGTCAGATATTTGAGGAGGGCGCGCTGGCGCTGTTGAAAGCGGTCGCGCCGCCGCCGCATGGCGCGGGCGTCGCGGCGGTCCACGGCGAGCGATGCGCCGGACTTGGGATCGCGGCCTGCAGCCGCACTGGCACTGAAGATGCGGGAGCCTGAGGCGAGGATGCCAATGGGTTCGTAGCGATCGCCGACTTTCTCCAACTCAATCGCGGCCCAGCCCAATGAATTAGCCCCAAGGTCCGCGCCCAGGCGCCAGATCTTTTTTGTGTCGGTCATGTGTTGCCCCTCATCCTCATATCGGAAATGGCGCAGAGCGAGCATGAGAGGTCAAGTCCGATTCCATACCGAAATGAAGCGGCCGAATAGCTGTTGACCACTACGCGCGATTTGATAGGATGGAAATTCAGAGATCGCGGTCTGGCGGCTAACAAGCAGCTAGTTTGCACCAGATAAGGGCGATGCTCCGGCGTCGCCTTTTTTCGTTGTGCGGGCCTTTTCGCGCCGCGCCCATCTTTATTGCTGATTCATGTCTGCCCGATGGGTCCAGTGTGGACCCCGTGCGTTCCTGTCGCAAATGCAGCAGGAAGACACCGCATGACCACAGTCGCACAGGTAATCGTCGCAACACTCCAGGCGGCGGGTGTGCGTCGCTGCTATGGCATACCGGGCGATACGCTCAACCATGTGACCGACGCGATCCGCACCAGTGAGATACGATGGGTGCATGTGCGGCATGAGGAGGCGGCGGGCTTTGCGGCCGGAGCAGACGCGATGCTGACCGGTGAACTGGCGGCGTGCGCGGGGTCTTGCGGTCCCGGCAGCCTGCACTTCATCAATGGCCTGTTCGAATCCCATCGCAATCGTGCGCCGGTCGTGCTGATCGCCAGCCAGATCGTGCGTGACGAATTGGGTTTCGATTTTCCGCAGGAGGTGGATTTCAAGTCCGTCTATGCATCCTGCAGCGTGTTTTGCGAGGAAATCCGCACGCCAGCGCAGGCGCGGCGGATGACGGCGATGGCGGCGCAGGCGGCGCTGTCGAAGCGCGGCGTGGCCGTGTTGATCGTGCCTGCGGACGTGTCGAGCGCGAAGGCGCCGGACGAGCCGGACTTTGCCGTGCATCGCGCCACGCCGGTCGTGCGGCCTTCCGACGCGGAACTGGATCGGCTGGCTGAGGCGATCAATGCGGGCAAACGGGTGGCCATCTATGGCGGGTCGGGATGTGAACTGGCGCATGATGGCGTGGTCGCACTGGCGGCGCGGTTGAAAGCCCCGGTTGCGCGAACGTCACGGGCGAAGGATTTTCTGGAGCATGACAATCCTTTCGACGTCGGGATGACCGGCATTTTCGGCAGCGAGTCCGGCTATCATGCGCTGATGTCGTGCGACGTGCTGTTGCTGTTGGGATGCGATTTTGCGTGGCGGCAATATTATCCTGAAAAGGCGACAATCCTTCAGGTCGATCTGGACGGGACGCATCTGGGGCGTCGTCATCCCGTTGATATTGGTGTGGTAGGCGATATCGGGCCGACGCTGGAGGCGCTGATCCCGCGTATCGTGCAGCGTGAGGACGATGCTTTCCTGCAAGACTGCCTGGAGCATCATCGCAAGGCGGAGGCCGCGCAGGACAGGCATGCCACGGTGGGCAAGGGTGGGGCGATCCATCCGCAATATCTGACCGAGACGATATCGCGCCATGCCGCGCCCGATGCGGTGTTTACCGCCGACGGCGGGTCGCCGATGGTCTGGTCGCTGCGGCACATCGCATCGACCGGGCGGAACCGGACGGTGGTGAGCCTGAGCCATGGGACGATGGCCAACGCCATGCCGCAGGCGCTGGGCGCGAAGGCGGCCTTCCCCGATCGGCAGGTTATTGCGCTGTCGGGTGATGGCGGCATCGCCATGCTGCTGGGCGACCTGTTGACGGCGGTGCAGGAAAAGCTGCCGATCAAAGTCGTGGTCTATAATAATGGCGCGCTGGATTTCGTGGAGATCGAGCAGAAGGTCGAGGGGTTGCTCGACGCCTATACCGATCTGGTCAATCCCGACTTTGCCCGCGTGGCGGAGGCGATCGGCTTTAGCGGGCGGCGGGTCGAGAAGGCGGAGGAACTGGACGGGGCGGTGCAGGCGTGGCTGGCCGAACCGGGACCGGCTTTGCTGGATGTGGTGACCGACCGATATGAACTGGTGATGCCGCCCAAGGTGGAGGCAGGACAGGTTGCGGGCATGGCGCTCTATTCGGCGAAGGCCATTTTCGGCGGGCGTGGAAAGGATGTCGCGGGCATCATCAGGAACCTGATTTCATGAGTGAGAACCACGGTAATATCGCGGACTCACTGTTCCGCGACCATGGTCTGTCGCGCAATGCGCTGTTGCTGGCGGGACTGGTGGGTAGCGTTGCGGCGGTGTTGGTTGGCGTTAACCATCATCGCGCGCTGTGGGCGTTGATCCTGTTCCTGCCGTTGCTGGTCATGGGGCTGGTCGACCTGTTTCAGACGCATCATTCGTTGCGGCGCAATTATCCGGTGTCCGCGCGCTTTCGCTGGTTTTTCGAGTGGCTGCGGCCGTTCCTGCGTTCCTATATCGTGGAGAGCGATCTGGACGGGCGGCCGTTCAGCCATGACGAGCGGGCGCTGGTCTATGCGCGGGCGAAGGGGGACGTATCGACCCATCCGTTCGGCACGGAGCTGGACGTCTATTCCGAAGAATATGAGTGGTTGCCCCACTCGATCGCGCCGTCGCGCCATGCGGAGAAATATACGCGGGTGCATGTCGGCACCGACCAATGTTCGCGCCCTTATCAGGCGGCGCGGCTCAATATTTCGGCGATGAGTTTTGGCGCGCTGAGCGGCAATGCGATCGAGGCGCTGAATATGGGCGCGAAAATCGGTGGTTTCTATCATGATACGGGGGAGGGTGGCCTGTCGCCCTATCACCTGAAACATGGTGGCGATGTGGTGTGGGAAATCGGGTCGGGCTATTTCGGCTGCCGCGATGCGCAGGGCAACTTCGAGCCTGAACATTTCAGGGAACGGGCCGTGCATGACGCGGTGGTGATGACCGAGATCAAGTTGAGCCAGGGCGCCAAGCCGGGCCATGGCGGATTGCTGCCCGGTCCCAAGGTGACGGCGGAGATCGCGAAGATCCGCGACATAGCGCAGGGTGAGGATTGCCTGTCGCCGCCCTATCACACGGCCTTTTCGACGCCACGCGGCCTGTTGGAATTTGCCGCGCAGATGCGTGACCTGTCTGGGGGGAAACCAGTCGGCATCAAGCTGTGCGTGGGTTATCCGCACGAACTGTTCGCTGTCGTCAAGGCGATGGTGGAGACGGAAATCCTGTTGGACTTCATCGTCATCGATGGCGCGGAAGGCGGGACGGGGGCGGCCCCGACCGAATTGTCCGATCGGGTCGGCATGCCGCTGCGTGAGGGATTGATGCTGGCGCGCAATGCGCTGGTCGGCGCGAACCTGAAAGGCAAGGTCAAGCTGGCCGCGTCGGGTAAGGTCAATTCGGGCGCGTCGATCGCCATGAATGCGGCGCTGGGTGCCGACTGGTGCAATGCGGCGCGGTCGTTCATGTTTTCGCTGGGCTGCGTGCAGTCGATGCGGTGTCACACGGACACCTGCCCGACCGGCGTCGCAACCCAGTCGCCCGCGCGACAACGTGCTTTGGTCGTGCCGGAAAAGGCGCAGCGGGTGGCGCGGTTCCAGAAGGCGACGCTTGATGCGCTGCACGACATCGTCGTTGCGGCAGGTCTTAATTCGCCCGACGAGTTCACACCCGATGGCCTGCGCCAACGGATCAACGCCGCAGAAATGCGGTCGTTCGATGAAATTTATCCCTTCGTCGAACCGGGCGAGTTGCTCGATGGAGCGCGTGATCCACGGCTGGCGGCATGGTGGCGGGCGGCCGATGTGGAGAGTTTCGCGCGCAAGGCGTGATCCATGCTGTTTTTTGACGCACCGCGAACATAACGGCGCGCGGAATGTCGAAGCATTTCAGGCCATGATTGCGTTTATGAAATGTATCGGCATGGCGAGACGACCATCATGCCGATGACGCTACGCCACGCATCATGGATGCGTGGCGATATGCGCCGCGACCCGCTGGTCGATCTCTCCAAAGATGCTGTCGTCTTCACCTGCGCGCATCCGCACATGATCGCCAAAGCTGAGGAATGGCGTGACGGGGTGTCCCTGTTCGATCATTTCGATCGCGCGTCGTTCGGAAATGCAGGTCGATCCCACTTGCCGGTAATCCGGGTTCGATACAGTGCCCGACCCTATGATCGTCCCTGCGCACAGAGGTCGGGTGCGCGCGGCATGGGCGATCAGATCGTGAAAGCCATATTCCATGGCATCGCCCGAGGGATTGCCGAACCATGCGCCGTTGACCTCCACACGCAGGGGCAGGCAGACCCGGCCATTGCGCCATGAATCACCCAGTTCGTCCGGCGTCACCGCGATCGGTGCTGCGCTGCACGCGGGTTTGGCCTGAATCCAGCCAAAGCCTGTCTTCATTTCGCGTGGCGCGACAGCGCGCAGAGACCAGTCGTTGATGAGCAGGATGAGGCGAATATGGGCCAGTGCGTCTTCCGCCGAACAGCCCATCGGCACGTCATCCGTGATGATGCCGAACTCGCCTTCGAAATCGATGCAGTCCGCTTCGGTCGGCAGTGCGACATCCTCATATGGGGCGAGGAAGCGATGGCTCATCCCCTGATACATCAGGGGAGGATAAGTTTCCAAGGTCGGGAGATCGAAGGCTTTTTGCATCAGTATGCCGTGATTGGCAAAGGCCGAACCGTCGAGCCATTGCCAAGTGCGCGGCAGCGGAGCGAGGAGCGTATCGCGACTGACGCTATCGCCGCCGCCTGCGTCCAGCGTGGCGGAAAGGGTTTTGGCATCGGCCAGCAACGCGTTCCAGTCAGTGATCGCATGCAGCAGATTAGGCCAGCGGGCGCCCATGGGCAGGCAGCGCGCGCCGTCCTGCGATACCAGCATCAATTCCCCGTCGGTCGTGCCGTTGGCGCGCGTTGCAAAACGCATGAATCCCTATCCTTCCAATAATCTCGATAGTGCCGATGCACTGGCTCAGCGCTTCAGGCTGTCGTCGAACGTTCCGTCGATCAGAATGAAAACGATTCGGCAATTGCTGTTCGAGCGATTGGACCAGCCATGGTTGGTGCCGCGCTGGATAACGATATCGCCTGCACGGACGGTGGTTTCCCCTTCGTCCATGATGAGAACCAGTTCGCCCTCCACCACGATGCCATAGTCGATGGTTTCGGTCCGGTGCATCAACGCGTGGCGCGATCCTTCGCCATGATGCGCCGACGCGTCATGCGCGCCCACTTCGGCGAAATGGGCGCGGGCTTCCTCCGGCGTCATGGTTCGGATGCCGTCGCCTTCGGGCGGGATGTCGAGGACGCGGATGCGAGTGCCGTTCGTGGGTGGGGCGAGGATAATGCCCTGTTCAGCGGGTTCGACCGAGGCAGCGTCGATAGGCGCTGGCGTCGCCTGCGTATTCCAGACTTCGTGGAACATCGGGCCGATGTCGCCGCCGACGCGCTGGGTGCGCTGAACCGGGCCGTCATCCTGGATGATGGCGCGACCGGCTGCGTCGTGGCCGGTGACGATGCGGCGAACGGATGCAAATTCCATGTGCATATTCCTAAATAAGGGGCGCGCCGCGAACCATGCGCCGCAGCACGCGTCGTGTAACCCATGCGCCGAGCGCGGCGCCGTAGATGATCTTGATGGCAAGGGCGATCGGCCAGTCCAGCATAGCGATGCCGCTGGCCAGCCAGGCAAGCGCGACGGCAACGCCCAGCGTCAGGCCGAACAGGACCGAAACGCACGCAGCCTGCAACAGCCATCGTGTCGTGGCAGGACCGTCATGCCCGGTGCCGATGCGCCCAGCCCTTTGAGCGTGGCGGGCAATCAGGCCCGGCACAAAACAGGCCATGAGCGCCACTGCCGCGCTTTGCGGCAGGAAGTCGAAGGCGTATCCGCCCCAACCCCCCACCGTGACACGCGCATCCGTCCCGAAAACGCCGAAGAAGAACAGCGTGCCGATCACGCCATTAATCGCTGCGCTGACGATCGTCTCGCGTGCGATATAGGCGTCGATGCGGCCCGTCCGTTCTTCCGCAGCCATCAGGCGGTCTTGCCGCCCAACGTATCGGCGAACCAGTCGGCGATATAGTCGCGGCCGTAGGACATATTGTCCGCACCGACATGTTCGACGCCACCTTCGCGCTCGGTAAACAGCTTAAGCGCGCGCTTGGGGCTGTTGACCAGCTGGTCGTAGCAGTCATGGGCGTAATCGACGCTGATCTGCCGGTCTTTCGCGCCATGGGTCACGAGGAATGGCACCTTGATACCGTCCATATGACCATTGAGGTTCATGTCGGCGGACTTGGCCAGGAAGTCGTCCATGTCGCTCGCGCCAAAAGCCCACATGACGTGCGCCCAATAATGGGGAACGGGGTTTTCGCCTTCGCGCTTCATGCGCTTCTGCTGGACCTCCGCCCAATTATGATTGGCGCCCCAGACCGCGCCGCTGGCAAAGCGCGGTTCATAGGCGACGGCGCGGGGGGCGAAATGGCCGCCCAGCGAAATGCCGGTCATGCCGATCCGCTTGGGATCGACATCCTGTTGCTGCTCCAGCCAGTCCACCGCCTTGCTCGCCCAATGTTCGCTATGCGGATCGACGGGCAGTTCCTGAAGACGCAATGCTTCGCCAGAACCCGGCTGATCGACGCAGAGCGTCGAAATGCCGCGCCGCGCCAGCGCTTCGGGCAGGCGCGACCAGTAGAGCAGTTCCTTGCAGCTATCGAGACCATTGCAATAGACCACGACCGGATGCGGGCCGTCGCCGGGCGCGCGGGTGTAGAGAGCGGGCATGGTGCCGGTGCTGAGCGGGATGTCCACACGCTGGCGGTTGATCTGGCCCAGAGCGGTCGAGCGGTCGAAGGTATCGCGCGCCTTGGCATAGGTAGCCTGACGGCCCGGATGGCCATGGCCCTGCATCCGTTCGGCGTTGAACAGATAGAGCGACGCACGCTCCAGCTTGTCGGAAGCGGAGAAGGCGCGACCTTGCGCCTCATCCTCTGCGGCAAGGCCGATCAGCTTGTCGGCCATCGCGACCCATTGCGCCATGAACATCGGCGTGCCTGCATCCGCGCCGGACGCTGCGGCGTCCTTGATGGGCTGGCACATATCGACGATTTCGCCGATGCGCCCGCCGCTTTCCATCGCGATCGCGACCGACAGGTTCCAGATATAGTTGGGGAAATATTCGAACAAAGCCATCGATCAGACCTCCACTGCCTGGAACAGACCCTTGTCGGGTGCGGCGTGCGGCATGGTCTGGGGACCACCGACGCCGATGCCCCACTGGTCCATGATGCCGGGTGATGGGGCGTGGACCTGCGATTCATGGCCTTCGAAGTCCACATCCTCCAGTTCCGAACTATATTCGACCGCGAAGCCTGCGGGCGTCGTGAAATAGCTGAACGTGTTGTTGCCAGCCGTGTGACGACCCGGACCCCAGCGTATGTCGGTGCCCTTGAGCCGTAGACGGTTGATGCCGACCATCATGTCGTCGATGGTCAGCATGTCATAGGCGACATGGTTGAGGCAGGGCGGGCCGGGCAGGAAGGCGATGCGGTGATGCGCTTCGTTGCAGCGCAGGAAGCACATGAAGTCGCCGAGCCAGTCGGACACCTTAAAGCCCAGCACGTCGCAGAACCACTGGACCATCGCCTTGTGATCGGGCGAGTGGAGGACGATGTGGCTGATCTTCTGCGGCACGCCTTCCCAGCGTGCGAGTTCCCGCGCGGTGCGGCGGGCGACGTCGCTCGACACTTCGAAGGTCAGGCCGTCGGGGGAGAAGAAGCGGAAGCCATAGCCGCCGCCCAGCGTGTCGAGTTCCTTGGGCGCGAAGATGATGCGGCATCCCGACGCGACGACCCTGTCATGCAGGGCATCGACATCGGCGCGGCTGTCGGCGGCCAGCGCGATCACGTCGATACGCGATTCTTCGGCCTGACGCAGGCGAACAACATGATGTTCATCGCCGCCATCGGCCGCGAAATAGACCATGCCGTCTTTCTCACCCGCTTCGACCAGTTTCCACTGGTCGGCGTAGAAGGCCCGCTCGGCCTTCAGATCAGGCAGGCCGTAGCCCACATAACGAATTTCTGTAACGCGGCTCATATTGGCTTCCTTCAGATCGGCTGGGATACCATCGCGAACATTTCCGCGGTGGCTTTATGATTGTCGACGGGCGCGCCTTTACCAAGCTGGCCCATGCAGATTTCGAGCGATTTTTCCACGATGTAGCGGCACCGGTCGTGGCGCCGGTCGCGATAGGCGGACAGCGCGCTGTCCAGATCGTCGTGGCAGCTAAGTTCCTCCGCCAGCACGATGCTGTCCTCGATCGCCATGCCCGCGCCCTGACCCAGATGGGGCGTGGTGGCATGGACGGCATCGCCCAGCAGGACGACGCGGCCCTTGTGCCAGGGACCGTCCAGCATGAACGCTTCGAGGGGCCGATAGACGACGCCGTCATCATCTGTGATATGTTCGCCCAGCGCCTGGATTGCGGGCGAACACCGGGCTATCTTTTCGCGCATACGTGCGGCCAGCCCTTCACGCGGATAACGGGGATTGCCCGGTTCGGCGGTGGTGACAAACATATACATCAGCTCTTGCGATATCGGCACCAGTCCGACGCCGGTGGGACCATTATAGGCCTGAAGCGAGTCCATGCCTTCGGTGCGGGGCAGGTTGTAGCGCCACACTGCCTGACCGGTATAGTGCGGCGACGGCGCATCGGGGAACAGCAGCGCGCGGGTCTGCGAATATACGCCGTCGGCACCGACGACCAGATCGAAGCTGTCCTGCGTGCCATCCGAAAAACGCACGGCCACCTGATCGCCCTGATCGTCCATGTCGGTCGCGGTAACGCCCAGCCTGACTTTGGCCCCCGATGCGATCGTGCGGTCGCCCAATACCTTGTGCAGGGCGGGGCGGCCAACGCCCAGATTGGCCGGATAGCCATCGACCAGACGCGGGGAGGGGACGCGCGCGACTTTTGTTCCGTCTGGCGCGAAGACTTCGACCGTATCGAAGCCTGCGCCGGCCGCGACATATTCGTTCAGCAGGTCCAGATGATCCATCGCGCGCAGGACGTTGGACTGCTGGATGATGCCGACGCCATAGACCGACCAGTCGGGATCACGCTCGATGACGGTGACGTCGAACCCTTGTCCGCGCAAGGCAATGGCGGAGGTGAGGCCACCTATGCCCCCGCCGATAATGAGGATGTTGCTGTTGTCCATGTTCAGTTTAGTGCCTCATGAGAAGGGTGGCATAGGGGAGGGGATCAGAAGCGGTCGAGATCGTTGGCGATCGCTGCCGGGCCGGTGAAATGTTTGCGGATCGTCGCGATGTAAGCGCGGGTCCGCGCGGCATCGGATGTGCCACCGGCGATATGGGTAACGGCCACCGCCTTCACCCTGGCGCGGGCGGCCAGCCCGCCCACCTCCTGTGGCGTCAGGTGATGAGTTGTCAGATGCTGGACCATCGTTGCCTTGACGTTGGCGGGCATGTTCGGGCTGGTGCGCGCGACAAGATCCAGCGTGGCGTCGATGTCGATCATTTCGCTGACCAGCAGGTCCGCGCCGGATGCAAGGCGCTCTACCGCCGCGCTCGGTCCGGTATCGCCGGTATAGGCGATGGAGCGTTCGGGCATATCGAACCGCAGGGCATAGGATTTATAATTGCGATCCTCCACGCTGCCGGGCGCGAAGTCATAATGGGTGTTCTGCACGACCCGGACGCTCATGTCGTCCACCCGGATGGTTTCGCCGTCGCGCAGTTCGATGACCGACACGATATTTTCGGGCGGGGTCCAGGACTTGCCGGGGATGCCATAGCCTGCCTTGGCCGATGGTTGAAGGCTGGCGACCAGGCCCGCCACCAGTTCGCGCGTGCCGGGCGGGCCATAGATGGTCAGCACGTCGCGCGCCTCGGTCTGGTTCCGCAACCCCAATATGGCCGCCAGTCCACCGATATGGTCGACATGCAGGTGGCTGAGGAAAACGGCGCGCACCCCCGAAAGCGGCAGGTCCGCGCGCGCCATCTGTTCCACCGTGCCGTCGCCGGTATCGACCAGATAGGTTTTGCCGTCGCGCACGATGGCGTTGGCGGGTTGCGACCGATGTCCGTCCGGCACCGGACCGCCCATCGTCCCCAATGTAACGAAGGCGGCGCGTGGCGGCCCGGCGGCCGCCGCTGCTGTTGCCAGCAGGGCGATCACGCCGGACAGCGCCGCACAGGTGATCCGCGCGGACATGGCCCTCACAGGTTGAAGCCCACACGCACGCCATAGGTGCGCGGTGGCCGCAGCGTGCCGACCGGGAAGTCGAGGATCGGGCGCGTGCCAGCGCGTGCCAGCACTTCCTTATCCTCGATATTGTTGATGAAGGCGGTGATGCTCCATTTGTCCTGCGGACCTTCCAGCGTCAGGAAGGCGTCGGACATCATGAAGCTGCCCTGTTGTTCTTCATCGCGGAAGTTGGAGTTCATGTAGCGGCTGGATTCGATGTTCGATCGCGCCCCTGCCACCAGCACCATGTCGCCACCGATGTGGAAGCTGTGCTGATAGCCCATGTTAATCGCCCATTTGGGCGAATTGACCGTGGGCTTGCCCGAACAGTCGATGTCGTAGAAGCGCGCGCCGTTGATACCGGGGTTGGCCAGTCGCGATCCTGTGATCGTGCAGCCGGTGGTGACGGGCGCGCCAGTGGGCGAGAAATTGGCAGTTTGCAGGCTTTTATATTTGCCGTTCAGATATTGGACGTTGAGGTTGAACAGATCGTCGCGGGTCGGCGCGAAGCGGGCCTCCGCCTCCGCACCGAAGATGCGCGATTTGCCTGCGTTGGAAGTCAGCGACCCTTGCGCGAAGATGCCGTTGCCGGTCTGAACCCCGCCCACGAACGTGACCTGCTGGTCCTTATAGTCCCAGTAGAAGGCCTCGATATTGAGCTGGAGCTTGTTGTCGAAGAAGCGGTTCTTGGCGCCGATGGTGTAGGCCGTCAGGCTTTCGGGACGGAAGCTGTTGTTGGGCGGCGATGCGACGAAGAAACCGCCCGATTTGAAGCCGGTCGCCACATTGGCATAGACCAGCGACGCGGGGCCAGCGTCAAATTCAACGCCTGCCTTCCAGGTGAATTTGGTGAAGGTCAGGTCGCCGGTGATGGGCGCGCCCAGGGATGGATCGACCGGGCCGGGCAATCCGCCCGCCACTGATGCGGTCAGTTGCGACTTGTCCTCCCGCGTATAACGTCCGCCAGCGATCAGGCGCAGACTATCGCTGAGGTCGAAGGTCAGTTGGCCAAAGGCGGCGAGGCTCTGCGTCTTGAGCCGGGGGGTGAAGCGGGTGGTGGAAATCCGGCCCTGACGGAAATAGTTGAGCGTATCCTGCTGCTCGTTGAAGAAGAAGCCGCCAAGAACGTAGCGCAACCGTTGATCGGCGGCCGACGTCAGCCGCGCTTCCAGCGACATCTGTTCGGCATTATCCTGTATTTCGCCACGGAATCCGGGGAGGTAGGTGCGAAAATCCGCTTCCGATTTGCGCCAGGCGGGAATGACGGACAGCGTGGCAAAGCCCATGTCGCCATCAACCTGCGCGCTCAGCCCATAGAAGTGATTGTCGAGATAGCCGTCCTTACCCGCATTTTCGATGCAGCCGCTGGCGATGAAGCCGCCCGCGCAGAAGGGCGGGGCGAACAGCGTGGACGCATAGCCGTTGATCGCGGCGATCGCGCGCGCATCCGAAATGCTGACCCGGTCGTCGAGCGAGGGCACCGCAAAGGCCTTGCTGGGCAGCAGCACAGCGCCGCTGCCTTTGCCGCCCTGATGATAATAGTCGCCGACGATGTTGATCGACCACAGGTCCGAAGGCTTGAGCAGGAAGGACGCGCGCACCGCTTCGCCCTTGTCATCGTCATAGCCGTCGGAAATATAGCCGTCGCGATCGACCACCTGACCCGCTACGCGCAGGGCTGCTGTCTCGCCGAACGGAATGTTGACCGCCAGAAAGCCCTTCTTGCTGTCGTAATTGCCATATTCGGCCAGTCCTTCGACGCCGAATTTACCCAGAACAGGCTTTTTGGGCAGGACGTTGATCGCGCCGCCCGTCGCGTTGCGACCGTAGAGCGTACCCTGCGGTCCCTTGACCACTTCGACCCGCTCCAGATCGTAGAAGACGCCTGCCGGTGCGGTCGGGCGGCCGACATAAACGCCGTTGAAGTTGAAGGCGATGGCGTTTTCGGAAAAGCTGTTCTGCGAATTGGTGCCCACGCCGCGCAGGAAGAAGCTGGTCGTTCCCCCTGTTGGCTGGACGACCAGCGCTGGCACCAGCTTGCCAAGGTTGGAGGTTTCCGTGATGCCCGATCGGGTGAGATCGTCGCCAGTGACGGCGGTGACGGCGATGGCCGCGCGCTGGAGGCTTTCCTCGCGTCGCTGCGCGGTCACGATGATTTCTTCCAGTCCACCATCGGAAAGCTGCGCCTGATTATCCTGCGCGAACCCCATGTGCGGCACGATTGCGCCGCTGAGCATCGTCGCGCCCCATAAAATCTTTTTCATATATCCTCCCTCATCGCCCGGTCTTTGCGGGGTGGAAGATGAGTGACATGCTTTCAAAAAGCAGTAAAATGGATGATATATGTTGTAATTCAGCAATAGGATTGATGGTTATGCGGCTTGATCGGTTCGATCTCAACCTTCTGGTGGCGTTCGACATATTGGTGGAGGAGCGAAACGTCACGCGCGCGGCCAAGCGGCTCAATCTGACGCAGTCCGCGATGAGCGCTGCGCTGCGCCGGTTGCGTGACGCATTTGCTGACGAAATTCTGGTGCAGCACGGGAAAAAGATGATCCCCACCGCCGCCGCGCTTTCCCTTGCGCCGGAAATTTCCGCAGTCGTGGCGGACCTGCGCGGCATCATCGCGCGCGGACTGTCGTTCGACCCGGCGCATAGCCAGCGCATTTTTCGCATCGTCGCGTCCGATTATGTCACGACGGTGCTGATCGGCCCGATGCTGGAGCGCATGCAGCAGTCGGCTCCGGGAGTGCGGATCGAGATCACGCTGCCGCGTAACGACATTCACGCGCGGCTGGAGGATGGCGAACTCGACTTCATCGTCGCACCCGAACGTTTTTTGGAAGGGCCGCATCCGCGCGAACTGTTGTTCGAGGAACGCCATGTGGTGGTGGGATGGTCCGGCAATCCCGTCATGCAGCAGCCGTTGACGGAAGAGCTTTACTACAACGCTGGCCATGTCGCCGTCAGCGTGTCGCGGGACGGAACGTTCATCGAAAATCATTTGCGTGAACATGGCGATCGCCGCCGGATCGAGATTATTTGCGCGGCTTTCAGTCAGGTCGCCTGGATGTTGCCCGGAACGACGAGGCTGGCCCTGATGCACGAGCGTCTGGCGAAGGTCATGGCGTCACGACTGCCCTTGCGGATCGTGGATGCGCCTATCGACCTGCCGGTCATGCGTGAAATGCTGCAATATCATCATGCGCGGTCGGCAGATACCGGGCTGACATGGTTTCGCGAGCAGTTACGCGACGCCATGGATGATGGGATAGGCTGACGCGCCTTTCCCCATAGCCATCATCGCAGCGACAAGGTTGGCATTACGGCCTGCTCGGATGTCTGGCGCAGAGCGTTGGCCAATTGGATTGACAATAATTCGTCTCGACGACAGAGTGGTCATACCATTCGTCGTTATTTGAGCTATTCCAGGAGAGCGCCTTGATCCCCCACCGGTTATCCATGCTGTCGGCGGCGCTGCTATGTTCGGTCGCCACACCGACCGTCCTTCTTGCGCAGCCTGTCGCTGCTGCGGCTGCTCAGGATATAAGGCAGAGTGTCGCCCTGACGTCCGGCTGGGGTTTCCAAATGGGGGATTCGGCTGGGCCGCCCCAGGGTAATTCGACATGGCAACCGGTGGAGGTTCCGCATAGCTGGAACCGGATAGGCTCCTATTTGCCGGGCAGTCCGGCCGCCACGACGCTCAACCGCCCGATCGACCAGACACAGGGCATCGGCTGGTACAAGCTGACCCTGCCCGCAGCGAACATGTCAGGGTCGCAGCGCCTGTGGCTGGAGTTCGAAGCGGCGAGCCGGACGGCGGAAGTGTGGCTTAACGGGCAAAGGCTGGGCAGTCATGCGGGCGGCTTTTCGGCCTTTCGTTTCGATGCGACGTCGGCTTACCGGCCGGGCGGCAGCAACATCCTGCTGGTGAAGGTCGATAACCGCTCGCCTGAGACGAAGGGCGTGCAGCCGACATTGCCACTGGCAGGCGACTTCTTCGTGCATGGCGGTCTCTATCGCCCGGTGAAGATGATCGTGACGCAGGCGGCGCATTTCGCGATGCTCGATCATGGCGGCAGCGGCGTCTATGCGCAGACGCGCGCGATAGACAATGGCAGAGCCGCGATTTCCATCATGTCGCGCATTCGCAATGACGCCAAACGGGCTGTGCGCGGTGCAGTGATCATCCGCTTCGTCGACAAGGATGGCAAGGACGTCGCCCGGCAGGTCAGCCCCATTCACATGGGCGCGCGGGCCGACGGGGAAGCACGCATCGACCTGACCATCGACAAGGCGCATTTGTGGCAGGGCACGGCCGATCCCTATCTTTACACGATGGTCGCGGAATTTCGCGATGCAAAGGGCGCATTGCTGGACAGCGTCAGTCAGCCCTTCGGCGTCCGCACCATGGCGCTCGATCCCGATCGCGGCTTTCTGTTGAATGGCAATGTCCTGGCCCTGCACGGCGTGGGGCTGCATCAGGACAGCGGCAAGGACGGATGGGCGCTGAGCGAAGGCGACATTGAAGCCATGGTGTCCACGATCCATGAAATGGGCGCCAACACGATCCGCCTGACCCACTATCAACATGGGCCGGTCGTGCATGCATTGGCGGACAGGCTGGGCCTGATCCTGTGGGACGAAATACCGCTGGTGACGGCATGGACATTGTCGCCGGATGAAACCGAGGCACCCAAAGCCGTGGTCGATAATGCGCGTCAGCAACTGGTCGAGATGATCCGGCAGAATTATAACCATCCGTCCGTGGCGGTGTGGGGGATCGCCAACGAAGTGGATTTCGGCCCGAACCGGCCCGACTTCATTGGCAAGGCGGTGAGCGAGGTTCCTGATCCGCGCGGCCTGCTGACCGATCTCAACGCGCTGGCCAAGGCGGAAGACAGGATCCGTCCGACCGTGCTCGCCAATTGTTGCGAGAATAACGGGATGCCGGGCGTGCCCGACGTGTCGGGGATTACCGACGGGCTGGGCGTCAATCGCTATATGGGCTGGTATTATGGCAAGGCGGACGACTTCTCGTCGGTGCTGGACGACCTGCACCGGAAACATGCCGGGCAGCCGCTGGCCCTGACCGAATATGGGGCGGGCGGCGCAACGTCGCAGCATAGCGACGATCCCGAGGGCGGACCGATCAATGCGTCGGGTCGCGACCAGCCGGAAGAATATCAGGCCTGGCTGCATGAACGCGTCTGGCCGCAGGTGAAGGCGAAGTCCTATCTGTGGGGCAGCTGGCTATGGAACAGCTTCGACTTTGCGACCAAGGTCCGCAAGGAAGGCGATTCCATCGACATCAATACCAAGGGTCTGGCGACCTATGACGGCGCGATCCGCAAGGACGCCTGGTGGTATTATCGCGTCAATTGGTCGGCCCGTCCGGCGGTGCAGATTGCGGGCAAACGCTATGTCGATCGCGCCTATGGCGTCACCGACATCAAGGTTTACAGCAATGCGCCGGAAACCGAATTGCTGGTCAACGGCACATCCATCGGCACGATGCGCGCCTGCGCCTTTGCGACCTGTGTCTGGCCCGGTGTCCGTTTGAGCGAAGGCCAGAACCGGATCGAGGCGCGTGCGCGCTTCACCAACGGAATGCAGAGCGACAGCGCGGACTGGACGGCAGGACGCGACGCAGCGGATACATTCCGTATCGACAGTGGCGCCATTTTGGCGGCGCCCGATGCGACGCATCGCTTCGGTTCCGACGCCTTTTTCGAAGGTGGCACGCCGGGCACCGCAGACACGCGCAAAAATCGTTATGCCCCGTTCCAGTCCGCTGCGATCACTGGCACGGCTAATCGGGATCAGGCCGCGACATACCGATCTGGCGATTTTGCCTACCGCATTCCGGCCCGGCCCGGTCGCTACACCGTGGTCCTCCACTTCGTGGAGCCATCGGCGGAGCGCAGCAAGCGCGTCTTCGACGTGGCGATCAACGGCAAAACGGTACTGGCTGGATTCGACGTCGCGGCTACCGCTGGCGGCACGCTGAAGGCGATCACGCGCAGCCTGCCCGCGATCGCCGGGAAGGAGGGCATCATGATCGCTTTCAAGCCCAAGGTCGGGCAAGCCATCGTGTCCGCGCTGGAGATCGTCCCGGTCGCCGCAGCGCGTCAGTGATGACGCGATCGGGCAAGGGACCGATCCGTCGTTGCGTAGGAGGATCATTAGCCTGATAGGCGCAACCTTCAACTATCCAGCCTTGTCGGCGACATGATGCGGATGTGGTAAACCGCATTATTGCGATTGGTAAGATGACTTGCGAAGGTTCAGGCCTTGTGACATGCCAGCGGCATGGCAGAACGGACGAAACTGTATCAGCGCGTGGCGCTTGAAATCGAGCGTGGCATCCGGGACGGCCTGCATCTGCCAGGATCCCGGCTGCCGCCCGAACGCGATCTGGCCGAGCAGTTCAGCGTCAGCCGCCCTACGGTTCGGGAAGCGATCATCGCACTGGAAATTCGCGAACTTGTCGAAGTTCGGCACGGATCGGGCGTCTATGTCGTCGTCCCGCCAGACAATGGCGGCGCGGCTGCGGAATTGAATGTGGGCGCGTTCGAACTGATCGAAGCCCGCCTGATGTTCGAAGGAGAGGCCGCAGCATTGGCGAGCGCGGTCATGACCGACGATGAACTGAAGCAACTCAAGGCGATATTAGGCCGGATGGAAGTTGCAAATCCTGCATCGAGCGTCGAACTCTCGCTGGATCGGGCGTTTCATCTTGCCATTGCGCAGGGTACGAAAAACAGCCTGATCGAGCAGACTATCGAACATCTGTGGGACTTGCGGGAATCCTCCCCCCTTTGCCGACATATGTTCGAGCAGGCCCGGCAAGGTGGCATTAATCCACGACCCGACGAACATCGTCGCATTTATGACGCACTCGTCGCGCGCAACAGCGACATGGCCCGCGCCGCCATGCGGGACCATCTCACCCGCGTGTCAGAAGATTTGCTGGCCGTCACCGAACTGGAAATGATCGAGAACGCCAAAAAAGAAATCGGCCATAAAAGGCGTCGGCTGGCAAATGGGAAGGCCAGCAGTCTGTAGCGGCCCTTGCCCAACGCCGCATTGATGAAGTCGAGCGGCCAGCGCAGTTTCTTCATCGTGACGGCGGAGCGACCTTCGCGCTCGACTTTCACCAGCCATTCGTTGGCCACGGCCTTGAAGCGGTTAGAGGTGGCCAAAATCGCGGCAAACTATCATGAAAAACCGCAGAAATCCGCCGTTCTCGGCACTTCCTGAAACCCTATGGGAGAGTATTTTGGTGACCCCTACGGGAATCGAACCCGTGTTTCAGCCGTGAGAGGGCCGCGTCCTAACCGCTAGACGAAGGGGCCATGGACCGCGCCAGGCGGTCGGCAGGAGGGTGCGTCTATGCAGCGTCCTGCTTTTCGTCAAGGGAAACTGCGCCGGATCAACGCCGCTCCATAAAAAACCACCCCATGCAAGCATGGGGTGGCCAAGGTTCAGGGAGGAGACGCCTCCAAAGGGGGAAGCGCCCATACGATACACCCGAAAGGGGGGCAGGTGCATCGCATGTTCAGTAAGTAGGCCAGGTCGCTTCGCCTTTCAAGGGGGCGAAGCGACTTTTCTTGTAAAGATTATAACCGCTTCGGGTTAACTTGCCGTTCAGGCCGAAGCTGGTTCGGCATTTTCCTGTGCTAGCGCGGGCATGGCGATCGGCCCCTTGCCCTGTGCAACCTGTGCCTCGAAAATGTCGCGCATCAGTTGAAGCGAGAAGAGGTGAGCGTAGATCAGCGGCAGCATCCCGCTCTGGTTGATCTTGCGTAGCTGATCGCCACGCAAGTCGCGTAGCTTTTCCTCGTTAATCATGCGGAATCCGCGATAGATGAAGGGCTCCTGCGCCAGCGGCGTCTGGATCGTCACTTCGCCTTCCATCAGCAGGTCCATTTCCTGAAGCTCGCGCACGAACTGGCCGGTGCGGGCCGCCGCCTGCTCGAAATCCTCGCAGAATTTCAGCACGCCCTGCGTCAGCTCGCTGGGCTTGCCATCTTCGAACAGCGCCTGGCCATCCTCGAACATACCAATCGCAGCGCTGGTCGGGTCGAAGCAGAGCGAGAGTTCATCGACGTCGGGGCGCAGTTTGGCCAGCATCCAGGGATAGCGGCGGACATATGCAGGAACATAGGCCGGGCCGCGCAGCTTGCCTTCGTCATCTACGAAGATGTTTACGCCTTCATTGAGGCCCATCAGTGCCAGGGGAACCGAATCCGCGCCCGCCGAAAAGATGATCGGCACGAAACGCTGGGCGGAGACGAATTCGTCGATGGTCAGGGGAATGGCGTGCTGGGTCGTCAGGAACGGCGCGGCATCGACGGCTTTGCTGCGAAAATCGACATGGTCCTGGCTGCTGAGCGGGATCAGGTCGTTGTAGAAAATCGGCAGAGTATTGGCGGGCGCGCTGGCCATGATCCGGTGTCCATTTCTGTCAGTGAAGCAACGCAATGGGATGCGCCGCCGGGCGTAAATCTGGGTGAGGGCGATAAAGACCTAGGCGGCGGGAGGCAATTGCTTTCCTTCGCCGCCTCATTTGCGATTTCGGGTCGGTTATCCTTCGTCGGGCAGGGGGATGAGCTTGCCGGGGTTGAACAGGCCGTCGGGATCGAACGCGGCCTTGATCGCGCGCAATGCGCCGATCCGCGCGGGACTGGCCAGCCGCCCCAGTTCCGCGCGCTTCATCTGGCCGATGCCATGTTCGGCGGAAATCGAGCCGCCCGCTGCGACCACCGCATCATGGACGAAAGCGTTGATCGCCTGTCCTTGCTCCGCGATCCATGCCCGGCCGTCGGTCGTGCCGCGTGGCGCACGGACGTGGAAATGGACGTTGCCGTCGCCAAGATGGCCGAAGGATGATGCGGTGGTGCCGGGAAAATGCGCCTGCGCGGCATCGGCAGCGTCGATCATGAAAGCGGGCATCCGCGCCACCGGTACGCTGATGTCATATTGCAACGCGGGACCCTGCGCCTTTTCAGATTCGGATAGCGATTCGCGGATGCGCCAGAAGGCTTCAGCCTGCGCCTCGCTCGCGGCGATCGCGGCGTCGATCACGATGCCTTGCTCCATGGCGGCACCAAGCGCCTGTTCCAGCCGTTCGGAGGGGCCGGGATCGGCGGCGGTCGCATGATCGACCTCAATCAGCACATGCCATGGCGTGCGGGTCTCGATCGGCGACCGGGTGCCGGGGATGTGTCCCAGCACGAAGCCCAGCGTTTCGTCGGCGATCACCTCGAAGCCCTCGACGCTGTCGCCCAGTTCGCGTTCCGTCAGCCGCAAAAGGGCAAGCGCATCGGCGGGGGAGGCGACCCCGACCCAGCCTACCGCGCGCGCCGCGATGGCAGGCGCTAGCCGCAGCGCCGCCGCCGTGACGATGCCCAGCGTGCCTTCCGCGCCGATCAGCAATTGCTTGATGTCATAGCCGCGATTGTCTTTCTTCAGCGCGTCCAGCCCTTCGAAGATACTGCCATCGGGCAGCACAGCCTCCACCCCCTCGACCAGCGCGCGCATTGTGCCGTGGCGCAAAACCTGCGTTCCGCCGGCATTGGTCGATACCAGTCCGCCGATCGTGGCGGATCCCTTCGCGCCCAGGCTCAGGGGAAACCGCCGCCCCGCAGCCGTCGCCGCGTCGTGCAGATTGCTCAGGATCACACCCGCCTCGCACACGGCCAGATTGTCCTGCGCGGACAGGCTGCGGATAGCATTCATGCGGCGCAGCGACAGGATGAGAGCGGAACCGTCAGCGGGCGGCGTTGCTCCACCGACCATCGACGTATTGCCCCCCTGCGGCACCAATGCGACGCCCAGTTCTCGCGCCAGCGTCACGACCGCTGCAACCTCCTGCGTCGATACAGGCGACAGGATCGCTGCTGCCCTGCCATGATAGCGCCCGCGCCAGTCGCTGGCCCATGGTGCGATATCGTCGGGGTCGGTGGTGACGCCCTTTGGCCCCAGCAGGGCGATGAAGCGGTCGATGATGGTCTGTGCGATCATGAAACAGGCCTATGCCCCGGAATTCATCGACGGTTCAACCACAACGCGCTAGCACCATGGTTCCAAAGGGGTTCGTCTTGTTCCAATCCGTCCTGTTGTTGCCCATATCCCTGCTCGCCGCGTCCGCCGCCGATTCCGTGCAATGGGCGCAGTTGTCGATTCAGCAACGTGTGATCATCCGCGTGCCGTTGGCCAAGAAGGGCAAATCTCCCGTGCGGATCACGCCGGATTCGCGCGATTCGTGGGATGAGAAAAAGGGGCCGCGATGCGTGGCGCTGCGCTCGATTCGCGCGGCTCATATCGCGGTGCGCAACGGTGTCGATCTGATCCTGACCGACGACCATCGTTACCGCGCACGGCTTGGCAAAGGATGCGACGCCGCTCGATTCTATTCCGGCTTCTATGTCGAACCGGATGCGGACGGATCGCTCTGTTCAGGACGCGACGAATTGCAGGCGCGCGGTGGCATGAGTTGCAGCATAGAGAGTTTCAAACGACTGATTGCCGCCGAACCGGACGATTGATGCCCTGACAGCGCTATTGGTACGCCTGAAAAGTGCGATTTCCTTGACAAGCGGCTGATATTTCCGCAATGCGCGCCCGATTTCCGTCCCGCATTCGCGCAGGCCGGATAAGCCTCCTGTTCCGGACCATTGAATGACTTTTGCCGATCTCGGCCTTTCCGACGAATTGCTCAGGGCCGTAACCGAATCCGGTTACGACACGCCGACTCCTATTCAGGAGCAGGCGATTCCGTCCGTCCTGATGATGCGGGACATTATCGGCATTGCCCAGACGGGGACAGGCAAGACGGCCAGCTTCGTGCTCCCGATGATCGACATATTGGCCCATGGCCGCAGCCGCGCGCGCATGCCGCGCAGCCTGATTTTGGAGCCGACGCGCGAACTGGCCGCACAGGTCGCCGAGAATTTCGAAAAATACGGGAAATATCACAAACTTTCCATGGCCCTGCTGATCGGCGGCGTGTCGATGGGCGACCAGTTGGCCGCGCTGGAAAAGGGCGTGGACGTGCTGATCGCGACGCCGGGCCGGTTGATGGATCTGTTCGGTCGGGGCAAGATCATGCTGAACGGCTGTTCGCTGCTGGTCATCGACGAAGCCGACCGCATGCTCGACATGGGCTTCATCCCCGACATCGAGGAAATCTGCACAAAGCTGCCCGCGCAGCGCCAGACATTGCTGTTTTCCGCGACGATGCCGCCGGTCATCAAGAAACTGGCCGACAAATTTCTGTCCAACCCGAAATCCATCGAAGTCGCGCGCCCCGCCAGCGCATCGACCAACATCACGCAGCGGTTGGTGAAGGTCGAGTCGCGCAAGAAGCGCGACCTGCTTGCCCATATGCTGGAGGCGCAGAACGTCACCAGCGCGGTCATCTTCTGCAACCGCAAGACCACCGTGCGCGACCTGAACAAGAGCCTGCAACGCGCCGGTTTCAAGTCGGGCGAAATCCATGGCGACATCGACCAGGGATCGCGCATCGCGGAACTGGAGCGGTTTCGTGCCGGCACTGTCAACATCCTCGTCGCGTCGGACGTCGCTGCGCGCGGGCTGGACATCAAGGGCGTCAGCCATGTGTTCAACTATGACGCGCCCTGGCACCCGGACGATTATGTTCACCGCATCGGCCGCACCGGCCGCGCGGGCGCAACCGGCGTCGCCTATACTTTCGTCACTGAAGCGGATGCCGAGGCGATCGACAATATCCAGAAGCTGATCGGCACGAAGATTTCCTACGAAGCGCTGCCGGGCGAATCGGAGCGGTCAGATTCGACGCGCGAGGATACGGCCGACGGCGCCAAGGCTGCGCCCAAGTCCGACCGTCGCCGCGTCGGTGGTGAAAAGCGCAATGGGCGTGCGGCTCCTGCATCTGAAGCTGCGGCAGCGCCCGAAGCGAAAAAGCCGCGCACCCGCGCGCCCAAGGTTGCAGCACCAGTCCCAGAGCAAGAGCCTGCGCCAGCAGTTCAGGCACCCATGGCGGAACCTGCGCGCGAAGAACCCGTCCGTGAACAGGAACCCCGTCGCCAGCCTCGCCCCGACCGGGCGCCCGCACCCGTCGCCCAACAGCGCCAGTCGCGCCGCAATGAGCAGGCCAATGACGGCCCGGACGATGGCTGGAACGGCCCGGTGCCGGAATTCCTGAACTTCGGCTTCACGGAATAAGCGCGAACCTGTCTTCTCCCTCATGGGGGAAAGATAGGCAGCCTTACCAACATTCCGTTCCCTGGCCTGCGCCGGGGAACGTGAACGGTTCGCCCCGTACGTTCTTTACAACAATCCCTTGGCGCGCATGCTCACATGCCCCTGCGCGCCGATGATGATATGATCGTGAACGGCGATGTTCAGCCGCTTGCCCGCTTCGATGATCTGCCGCGTGACGTCGACATCCTGTCGGCTTGGTTCGGGCGATCCGCTCGGGTGATTATGCACCAGGATGATCGCCGCCGACCCCAGATCGATCGCACGACGAATAACCTCACGGACATAGATAGCCGCCTGATCGATCGACCCGTCGCCCATATTTTCGTCACGGATCAGCATATTGCGTGCGTTCAGATGCAATACCCGCACGCGCTCCACGCCCAGAAATGCCATGTCAGCGCGCAGATAGTCGAGCAGTGCCTGCCAACTGGCCAACACTGGCCGGGCGGCGACTTCGTTGCGCAGCATCCGCAGCATCGTCGCCTGCACGACCTTGATCGCTGCGATGCTTGTGTCGCCCATGCCCGGCACGCGCGCGATCGCCTGCCAGTCGGCGGTCATCAATCCGCCGATGCCGCCAAACTCCCGCAACAAAGCCTTGGCCAGCGGCTTGGTGTCGCGACGGGGAATGGCCAGCGCGAGGAGATATTCGATCAGTTCATGATCGTGCAGCGTGTCGCCGCCAGTCTCAGCCAGTTTGGCGCGCAGACGCGACCGATGCCCGGCGCCGTCATGCGCGATTGTCGCATCCTGATCGGCCAAAGATCGCGCCCCCTTGCTGCTGGCCCTTCCGTAACACGCCCGACGCTATAAGGTGCGCATTTTCCGGGCAAGGATATTTCCCCTCGCCCGGACGTTATGGACCCGTTACGGACCATTAGCGTCGCATGAAAGCCGGGGTTGGCGAACAAGATGGAAGATCAGGACGGCGAAGAGGCGGTTCGCCGGGGCTGGCTGCGCTGGTTGGGAGTGGGCACTGGATCGCTGGTGCTCGTGCTGGCTGGATTGTGGACGCAACGTGCGCCGATCGCGGAAAATTTCATTGGGCGCGAACTCAATGCGCTGGACGTTCGCGCCAATTATGACCTGATAGACTTAGGCCTGCGGACGCAGCGGATCGAAAATATCGTCCTTGGCGATCCCGCACGACCTGACCTGACCGCCAGTTGGGTGGAAATAGACATCGCGTTCAGTGGCATCACCCCGCATGTTGCTGCCGTGCGGGCAGGGGGCGTGCGGCTGCGTGGCTCACTGCATGACGGTGTGCTGGACCTTGGCGAACTCGACAAATTCCGCGACTCGCAATCGACCGCGCCCTTCAGCCTGCCCGACATCCTGCTCTCGCTTGCGGACGCGCGCCTGACCCTTGCGACCGACGCGGGCGGGGTGGGGATGCAGATCGATGGATCGGGCAATTTGCGTTCGGGCTTCGACGGTAAAGTCGTCGCCGCGATGCCGCGCGCGACACTTGCCGGATGCAGCGCGACGCAGGCAACCGCACAACTCAACGTCGTCATGGAGCAGGGCCGACCCCACCTGATCGGGCCCACGCGTGCCGCCGCCATCGCCTGCGCAGGCACGGCGATCGCCAGTCCTGCCGCGACGATCGATCTGACGCTGAGCGCGGCGCTCGACCGGTGGAGCGGCCATGCCGACCTGTCGGGCGCAGCGCTTAAAAGCAGCGGCGTCGTGCTGGCATCGCCATCAGGCCGGATCGACTTTGACGGCGGCAAGGATGGCACGAGCGGCAAGGCGCGTGTCGCGGCACAGGCTTTGTCGGGCGGGGGCGCACGTTTGCAACAGGCGGACCTGTCGGGTCAATGGTCGATCAAGACAGGCGAGGCACGATTCGACGGGCGACTGGCAGGGCGCAATGTGCGCATGGCCGAACGCGATCCGCTGGCGTCGTTGCGCCGATCAACCGACGGCACGCCGGTAGGGCCGCTCGCCATGCGACTGGCCGACGCCGTCAAACGGGCCGGGGACGATAACCGCATAGACACGCATGTCGCGCTCGTGCAGCGCGCAGGCACAGGCGCCCTCGTCCTGACGGATAGCCGCTTCCAGTCGCGCAGTGCCGCACAGGCCGGCTTGGCACCCGACGGACGGCTGACCCTGCGCTGGCCCGGCCGCGCCGGGGCGGCGGTCGACTGGGCGCTCGACGGGGCGATCACCATGCAGGGCGGCGGCCTGCCGCAGGCGGCATTGCGGCTGGCACGGCGTTCGGGTGGTGGCTTTGGCGGTCAATTGTTCGTTGATCCCTATGCGCAGGGCGATGCCCGGATCGCACTGGAACCGGTGCGCTTCACCGCCGACGCCAACGGCGCGACTCGCTTTGCCACCGCCATGCGCCTTGACGGCCCGTTGCCGGACGGACGGCTGCGCGGCCTGACCATCCCGATCGAAGGCGATGTAGCCGCCAATGGCGCGATCAGCGTCAATCGTCGCTGCGTGCCGGTGTCGCTGGTCGAAGCGCGCTATGGCAGTTTCGCGGTCGGGCAAACGCGCCAGACACTCTGCCCCATCGGCAACGCCGCATTGTTCGCCTCCGGTCCCGGCGGCATGCGCGGCGGGGCGGAGATTCGCAAGCTGGCCCTGAACGGGCGTAGCGGTGACAGCCCGATGCAACTGACTGCCGATCATGCCCGCGTGGCATTGGGCCAGACCGGATTTGCTCTGGCCAACGCCATCTTTTCCATCGGCCCGAACGACGCGCCTGTTCGTCTGTCCGCCGCCACGCTGCAAGGCCACACAACGCCGCAGGGCTTTGCCGGAACGCTCGCTGACGCAGGCGGGCAAATCGGCACGGTGCCGCTGATCGTGGAAAAGGGCGCGGGCGACTGGTCCTTCGTCAAGGGCGCGCTGGCCCTGCACGCCGCGATGACCGTGCATGATTCGCAGCCGTCCGCGCGCTTCAACCCGCTGTCGGTCCCCGATTTCGCGCTGACGTTGAAGGATGGCCGCATCGCCGCCACAGGCACGCTGACCGCCCCCCGCAACAAGGCAATGGTGGCAAAGACCGTCATCGCCCATGACCTTGGCAGCGGTCGTGGCCATGCCGACCTGTCCGTGCCCGGTCTCGCCTTCGGATCGACGCTCCAACCCGAAGACGTCACCCTGCTCGCGCGCGGCGTCGTCGCCAATGTGGTGGCCAATGTGACGGGGCAGGGGCGGATCGACTGGACCGGATCGACCGTGACCAGCACTGGCACTTTCCGCACCGACGACGCCAAACTCGCTGCCGCTTTTGGTCCAGTCGAGGGGCTTTCGGGCGAAATCCACTTCACCGACCTGATCGGAATCGTCACCGCGCCGGGGCAGGTGGCCCACATCAAATCGGTCAATCCGGGCGTCGAAGTGCGCGATGGCACAGTGCGCTATCGGCTGGAAGCGGGGCAGAAAGTGCGGATCGAAGGCGGCGGCTGGCCCTTCTCCGGCGGCCAACTCGACCTGTTGCCGACCACCATGGACTTCAGCGCTGACGTCGATCGCTACATGACGTTCCGCGTTGTCGGGCTGGACGCGGGCGCGTTCATTCAGGCAATGGAGCTGGACAATATCTCCGCCACCGGCACGTTCGACGGCATCATGCCGCTGATCTTCAACGCGCAGGGTGGGCGTGTCGCGGGCGGCGTGCTGGTCGCGCGGCAACAGGGCTTGCCGCCGCTCATCATGCCCGAAGGCGTGCTGCCGACGATTCCCTGCGATCCTGCACGCCAGTCGGGCGTGCTGTCCTATGTCGGGCCGGTGTCGAACGAACAATTGGGCGTGATGGGCAAGATGGCCTTCGATGCGCTCAAGAATCTCCAGTATAAATGCCTGACCATTTTGATGGACGGCGCGCTGGATGGTGAGATGGTGACAAACGTCGTGTTCAACGGCGTCAATCGTGGCAAGCTGGGCGATGCGCCGGGCGGGATTGCGCGCAGCTTCATTGGCCTGCCCTTCATCTTCAACGTCCGCATTTCCGCCCCATTCCGTGGTTTGCTGGGCACGGCGCAGTCTTTCATCGACCCGACCCAGACCATCCGCGACGAAATCGGCAAGCAGGCGCAGGAAAAGATGCGGGCGCAAGCTGTGCAGGGGCTTGCGGTTCAGCCTGCGGAAAGCGACAAGAGCGTAACCAAGGGGCAGCAATGACGACAAGAAGCATCATGATCGCCGGTTTGGGCATTCTGACTCTGGGTGGATGCATCCAGGTGAAGGCGCCCGACAAACCGATCGAAATCAATCTGAACGTGAAAGTCCAGCAGGAGGTCGTTGTCCGCCTGCAACGCGATGCCCAGGATCTGATCCAGAATAACCCGGAGTTGTTCCCGCAATGACACGCAAGATACTCATGATCGCGGCCGGCGCCGCCGTTGCGCTGGTGTCCGGTTTTGCCCTGACCGCGCCCGCGCGTGCCCAGTCGGGCACCGTGGCAGCCGCCATGGCTGCGGGGACGGTGGGCGAACAGGCCGACGGTTATCTGGGGATCGTCGGTTCAGTCGGTGCAGATGTCCGAGCCGAGGTCGAATCGATCAACATCAAGCGCCGCGCCGCTTATACGCAACTGGCGGGCCAGCGCGGCGTAACGGTGCAGGATGTCGCAGCGGCCACGGGTTGCCAGACGCTCAGCAGCCGGGTGAAGCCCGGTCAGGCCTACCGGATCGGCTCAGGCGCATGGCAAACCAAAAGCGGGGCGATCGCGCTGCCTGCCTATTGCGCGACGGCGGGCTGAATAATCCGCTCTGGCGGACTTTTGTGCTTCCTTCGTTCGGGCAGGCTATTCTCTGCCCTAACCATGGTTGACTATCCGCAATCCCCTTTCTAAACGGACCGCGCCTTGACGGGTGCAGCCGCAAGCTGCCATGTCGCCTGCCATAAGGGGTCAAACCCGGATGGAGGATGAACATGGTTGCGGATGGACCCGGACAGGACCCGGCGGGGGAGGACGTGCGGATCGCTTCGTTGGAAGAGCGGATCGCACGCGCCGAACATGTCGAAAAGGTCAGGCAGGGGGCTACTGAGCAAGCGGCGGACGATGGGTCTCGCCTCGGCAACAGGGTTCTTGCGGAACTGATCGGTGGTCTTGTCGGTGGTGCGTTGATCGGCTGGGTTCTTGACCGGCTGCTTGGCACATCCCCGTGGCTCCTGCTCGCCTTCCTCGGTCTGGGGATCGTGGCGGCGTTCAGGAACATCATCAGATTGACGACGACAAAGCGTCCCCCGGAATAAGGGACGCTTTAGTTTTAGTCCGAATAGACGACGTAACAGGGGTCCAGCGTGGCAGAATCCGGCAAAATCGATCCGATGCATCAGTTTGCGATCGAACCCCTGTTCGGTACGGATCACCTGTCGCTCGGCGGCTTCAACATCGCTTTCACCAACAGCGCGCTCTATATGGTGCTGGCTGCCATTGTGTTGTGGATCTTCGTGGTCGGCGGCATGAAGCGCGAACTGGTGCCCGGTCGCTGGCAGATGGCGGTCGAATATATGACCGGCTTCATCAAGAACCTGCTGATTTCCAACGTGGGTGAGGGCGGCAAGAAATATATTCCTTACGTCTTCTCGCTGTTCATGTTCATCCTGCTGGCCAACCTTCTGGGTCTGCTGCCGCTGGGTCTGGTCGGGCTTCACCCCTTCACCTTCACCAGCCACTTTACGGCCACCGGCGTGCTGGCGATCATGAGCTTTTCGATCGTCCTGATCGTTGGCTTCTGGAAGCATGGCTTCCACTTCTTCTCGCTGTTCATCCCGCATGGCACGCCCGCTTTGATGGTGGTGCCGCTCTTCTTTATCGAACTCGTCTCCTTCATGGTGCGTCCATTCAGCCTGGGCCTGCGACTGTTCGTCGCGATGACCGCTGGCCACGTCCTGCTGAAGGTTTTGGCCGGGTTCGTCATCAACAGCGCCAACGCTTCGCCAGCGCTGGGCCTGACCGTCGGCACAGCCAGCTTCATCCTGATGGTCGGCATCAGCGCGCTGGAAATGCTGGTCGCGGTGATCCAGGCTTATGTGTTCGCGCTGCTGACTTCGGTCTATCTCAACGATGCCGAAAATCTGCACTGAGTTTCATCTGATTTCGTCAACAAATATTGTATTTTAAAGAAGGAGTTTACGACATGGACGCAGAAGCCGCAAAGCTGCTCGGTGCTGGCCTGGCCGCAATTGGTGCAGGCATCGCTGCCCTGGGTGTGGGCAACGTGTTCAGCGCATTCCTGGAAGGCGCGCTGCGCAATCCTGGCGCTGCCGACGGCCAGCAGGGTCGTCTGTTCATCGGTTTCGCTGCGGCGGAACTTCTGGGTCTGCTGGCGTTCGTTATCGCCATGATCCTGGTGTTCGTGGCCTGACAACGGCTTACGGCGGGGGCAGGGTGGCGCGATAGCGCTGTCCTGCCCCCGCCCGTTATCCGCACCCACTTGATACCCGCGCCCTGATCGGACGGAAAAACATGCCTCAAATCGCGCAAATCGCCGACACTTACTCCAGTCAGATATTCTGGCTGCTGTTGACGTTCGGCTTCGTCTTCTTTGTCATCGGCCTCGGCATGGTGCCCAAGGTGCAGGGCACGGCGGATGCGCGCGATGCGAAGATCACCGGCGATCTGGATGCAGCGAAGGCGGCCTTCGCGCGCGCCGACGAAGCGGAAGCTGACTATCGCGTCCGTGACGCACAAAGCCGCACCGCGGCTCAGGCGACGCTGGCCAAGGCCAAGAGCGAAACCGCCAAGGCTTCCGAAGTGCAACTCGCAGCCGCCGATGCGGAGGTCTCCACGAAGATCAATGCGGCGGAAGCCCGGATCAAGGCAGCAAGCGATGCTGCCCTGACCCAGATCGAAACCGTCGCAGCCGAAGCGGCGCGCGACATGGTGGCACGTATTGCCGGCGTGGAAGCGTCGGACGAAGCGGCCCGCAACGCAGTAAAGGCGGCATTGGCGCATGGCTGAGGCAGCAGCACAGCATCAGGGCGATACCGCCCCTTCACTGGATCAAGCCATTCATTCCGAAGGCATGGAACCGGTCGGCACCGTCGCGCACGAAGGTGTCGCGCCGCATACTGATCCTCAGGCAGTCGGCATGGACGCCACCGCATGGGTCAGCTTGGCCATGGCCGTCTTCATCGGCATCCTTTTGTTCAAAAAAGTGCCTGCCCTGATCGGTGGCGCGCTGGACGGCCGGATCGCGCAGATCAAGGAACAGCTTGCCGAAGCATCGCGTCTGCGCGCGGAAGCCGATGCGCTGAAAGCCGAATATGAGGCGAAGCTTGCCGCTGCGACCGGTGAAGCCGAAGCGATGCGCAAGTCCGCAGAGCATGAAGCTGAAACGCTGATCGCTGATGCGAAGGTCAACGCCGAAGCGCTGGTCGTCCGCCGCCAGAAAATGGCCGAGGACAAGATCGGCGCGGCCGAGCGCACCGCCGTCGCCGCGATCCGCACCCGCGCCGTCAACGCCGCGACCGCCGCCGCCGCGACGCTGATCGCACAGGGCCATGACGCTTCGGCGGACAAGGAACTGGTCGATCATGCGATAGGACGCCTCGGCACGATTAACTGATCGCAAGATATTGCAAACAAAATGGGCCGGTGCGCATCGTCGCACCGGCCCTTTTTGTTTGTGGCCCCGAACGCTTCCAAACAGCGCGGCCATTCACGCCCCGTTTTGAACAGAACACCACGTCCGTTCGCCCTGAGCCCGTCGAAGGGCTTTGCTTCCCCTCTCAAAGAGAAGGACGAGGCTTCGACAAGCTCAGCCCGAACGGACGTGAAATTATATTTCTATTTCGGAGCAGATCAGGTCGAGAGGTCGAGGGGGTTTTTCTGCTGACCCACCATCGCGGAAAATGGCGAGCGCCCCAAAAGGCACCCGCCCGTTCTGTCAGCCCGCCAAAGTAGCGTTGTCGATGACGAAGCGATATTTGACGTCGCTCTTTCCCATCCGCGCATAGGCGGTTTCGATGTCCTGCATGGCGATCAGTTCAATGTCGGCAACGATGCCCTTTTCCGCACAGAAATCGAGCATTTCCTGCGTTTCGGCAATGCCGCCGATCAGCGATCCGGCAATCGCCTTGCGACCGAATATCAGCACGCCGACATTGGGCGAAGGATGCGGATGTTCCGGTACACCCACCACGGTCATCGTCCCATCGCGCTTCAACAACATGGTGAAAGCGTCCAGATTATGGCTGGCCGCGACGGTGTTCAGGATGAAATCGAAGCTGTTGGCATGCGCCGCCATTTCATCGGGGTTGCGCGACACGACGACTTCGTCCGCGCCCAGATCCAGTGCATCCTGCCGCTTGGATTCCGACGTGGTGAACGCCACGACATGCGCGCCAAGCGCGTGGGCCAGCTTCACGCCCATATGGCCAAGGCCGCCGATGCCGACGACGCCGACCTTTTGCCCAGGCCCGACATTCCAGTGGCGCAGCGGCGACCATGTCGTGATGCCGGCGCACAGCAGTGGGGCGACGGCGGCAAGCTGGTCCGCCGCATGGCTGACCTTCAGCACGAATGGTCCTTGACCACGATGCTCTGCGAATAGCCGCCCAGCGTGTGACCGGGCGCGTCATTGGTCGGGCCGTTATACGTGCCGACAAAGCCGGTCGTTTCGCAATATTGCTCCAGCCCTTCGTCGCAGGACGCGCAGGACTGGCAACTATCGACCATGCAGCCGACGCCGACGGTATCTCCGACCTGGAAGCCATCGACCTGATCGCCGATCGCCGTCACATGGCCGACGATTTCATGGCCCGGTACGCAGGGGAAAAGCGTCCCGTCCCATTCTGAACGCACCTGATGCAGGTCGGAATGGCAAACGCCGCAATAGGCGATGGCGATTTGCACGTCGTGCGCGCCGACGCTGCGCCGCTCGATCGTAATCGGCTCCAGCGCCTTGTCGGCTGCGTGGGCGCCATAGGCTTTTACGCTCATGGTTGATGTCCTTAATGATGGAATGCCGCCGGGACCGGCAGCGTGGGCCATAGATAGGATTGAGGATGCCGCGATCAACCTGCGCCATTGCGAAAGGCGCGCGCGACGCTATCTCTGCCCCATGTCCGGCCCACAGTCCCCCGATCGCTTCAACGAAGACAAGGCGAGTTTCACCATTACCGGCAGCCAGCCGGACATTGATGCTGGGGTGGAGGCGATCCGCACCACGCTCAAGACGCTTCCGATCCGCCCCGGCGTCTATCGCATGCATGACGCGCGCGGCGACGTGCTCTATGTGGGCAAGGCCCGCGCGCTGAAAAATCGCGTCGCCAACTATACCCAGGTCGATCGCCTGCCCCGGCGGCTTCAGCGCATGGTCGCCCAGACGCGCAGCATGACCATCGTCACCACCAATAGCGAGGCCGAGGCGCTGTTGCTGGAGGCGCAACTCATCAAGCGTTACCGCCCGCCCTATAACGTCCTGCTGCGTGACGATAAAAGTTTCCCCTTCATCCTGCTGCGTGACGACCACAGCTTCCCCCGCGTCCAGAAACATCGCGGTGCGCGTAAATATAAGGGGCGCTATTATGGTCCCTTCGCCAGCGCGGGTTCTGTGACGCGAACGATCAACGCGCTGCAAAAGCTGTTCCTGCTGCGATCCTGCACCGACAGTTTCTTCGCCAACCGATCGCGGCCGTGCCTGCTCTATCAAATCCGCCGCTGCTCGGCGCCCTGCGTCGATCGCATTGACCCGGCGGGCTATGCCGAACTGGTACAGGATGCGCAGGATTTTCTGGGCGGCAAATCGACGGCTGTCCAAAAGAAGCTGGGCGCGGCGATGGAACAGGCCGCCGAGTCCCTCGATTTCGAGCAGGCGGCGGTGATTCGCGACCGGTTGAAAGCGCTGACCTTCATTCAGGGCAGTCAGGCGATCAATGCCGAAGGGCTGGGCGACGCCGACATTTTCGCGCTGGCATCGAAGGGTGGAGCCATGTGCATCCAGGCCTTCTTCATTCGCGGTGGTCAGAATTGGGGCCATCGCAGCTTCTTCCCCGTCCACACCGCCGATGTGGCAGAGGATGAGGTGCTGGAAAGTTTCATGGCGCAATTTTATGAAGAAGTGCCGCCGCCCCGCCTGATCCTGGCCGACCGCCAGCCCGCCGAATGCGAGTTGATGATGCAGGCGCTCAGCGAACGAGCAGGTTTCAGGGTGAAGATCGAAATCCCCCAGCGCGGCGACCGCACCCGCTTGATAAAGCAGGCGCAACGCAACGCGGTCGAGGCGCTCGACCGCCGTCTGGCAGAAACCACGAGCCAGGGCCGCATATTGGATGATATGGTCGAGGCTTTCGGGCTGGACGGCGTGCCGGACCGGATCGAAATCTACGACAACAGCCATATACAGGGCGCGCACGCTTTGGGCGCGATGGTAGTCGCTGGGCCGGAGGGGTTCCGCAAGAACGCCTATCGCAAGTTCAACATGAAAGACCCGGTGATCTCTAACGACGATTTCGCGATGATGCGCGAAATGTTCGAGCGGCGCTTTGGTCGGGCGCAGAAGGAAGACCCCGATCGCGACAGCGGCGAATGGCCCGATCTGGTGCTGATTGACGGCGGCAAGGGGCAGCTATCCGCCGCCCGCGCCATGCTGGAGGAAATGGGCATAGAGGATGTCTGCATGATCGGCGTTGCCAAGGGGCCGCATCATGGCCGCGACGGTCGCGAGGTCTTTCACATGCTCGACGGGCGGGAAATCAGCTTTCCGGTGAATCATCCAGTGCTGTTCTACCTGCAACGCCTGCGCGACGAAGCGCACCGTTTCGCCATCGGCGCGCACCGGGCGAAGCGCAGCAAGGCGATCACTGTCAGTTCGCTTGACGAAGTGCCCGGCATCGGCCCAGCGCGCAAAAAGGCTTTGCTGATGCATTTCGGCACGGCCCGCGCGGTGCGCGACGCCGCGCTGGAGGATCTGGCCCGCGCGCCCGGCGTGTCAAAGGCGGTGGCTCAGCAGGTCTATGATTATTTCCACGGCTGACCTTTTGTCAGCGGCTGACTTCCTCGCCCTGCGAATACTCTGCGTAAATAAATGCGATCCGGACTGATCATAATGCCCTGTTAAGATATTCCTGTAACCTTCCCTATTGGACATATTGCTCGGCAACGGGGGGAGGCGGGGTCTATGGGAACCAGGACGTATTTTCGCTCAATCGCGCAGATGCTGGGCGTGATAATTTTACTGGTCCTGCTTACAGTCATGCCGTCCCAGCGGGGGACGATGCTGTTATGGCCCATTGGAAGTCAGAATGGAAAGGGCGTCGCGGCCATCGCCATCGCCGCCGGGGCGGTGCTGGTCGGACGTTCCGCCAACGGCGCGCTGATCGTACAGGGCGAACGGGCGCGCCTGCTTCAGGCCATGCTGCCTCATGCCATCATTCCGCTCGCTGCCTCCACAGGCTTTTGTGGTTCCGAACCTGCAGGTGAAGCATGACCACCCCGGATCCCTTGCAAGCCATTCGCCTGTCCGGCGCCCGGATGCTGATGCTGGTTTTCTGGCTCAACGTACCAGCGCTGTTCGTGACGGCGACGCTGATCGGATCGCCCGATGCGCTGCTCGCAACATTGTTTGCCGCCGCATTAGCGCTGCTGCCGACGCTATCGGTGCTGCGTCATGACGTCACTGCCCCCGCGCGCATGGCGTTGGCCGTCACGACGATGGCTTTCCCCGCGCTCTACATATTCCTGTTGCGCGATCATCCGTGGCAGATGGACATGCACATGGCCTTCTTCGCGGCGCTGGCCGCGCTGACGGCGTTGCTGGACCGGCCGGCGCTGCTGGCGGCGGCGGCGGTTACGGCGGTGCATCACCTCATCCTCAATTATGCGCATCCAGAATGGGTCTTTCCCAGCGGCGGCGACTTGCCGCGCGTCCTGTTCCACGCGACGATCCTGATCTTGCAGACGGCAACGCTGCTATGGATCGTGGCGCGGCTCGACCAGATGATCCGTGCGCAGGCAGCGGAAAAGGCATGCAGCGACGCCCTGCGCGTGGTGGCCGATGAAGCCAAGGGGCGGGCCGAGGCTGCACTGGTCGCGCTGGAAAAGGCGCAGGTCGTGGCCGACCGCCAACGCGTCGTGGAGGAAGCGGCGCGCCGGGCGGAGGAAGCCACCGACCGTCGCCGCCTTGTCGCCGATGCGCTTGAAGCGCGGCTTGGCGCCGTCGTCAGCGATCTGGGCCAACTGGCCCGCCAATTGTCCACCAGCAAACAATGGCTGTTCGACCTGCTGGATCGTACTACGGCCCGATCCGACGAGCTGCGCGCGGCGCATGTCCGGGCGAGGGGCGACGTGCGGGCGGTGGCGCAGGACACTGAACGGCTCGCAACCTCGATCGGGGAGGTGGGCAGCAGTGCCGGCCGCACCCGGCAGAGCGCGCATCAGGGGGCGGAGGCGACTCGTGCGCTGACCCCCGAAGTACAGGCGCTCGCCACGACCGTCGACGCTGCCAGCACCATCGTCGCGCTCATTTCGCAGATCGCCGGGCAAAGCCGCACCCTGTCCTTCAACGCCGGGATAGAGGCGGCCCGTTCGCAGGGCGATGCGCGCGGCTTCGCGGTCGTCGCGTCCGAAATGAAAAGCCTCTCAACGCAGACTGCCGACGCTACGCGGCAGATCGATCGCTATCTGGATGATATTCGTCGGGCGGCCGCCAGTGTATCGAGCGCGATCGAGATCGCCGCGCGATCGGCGGAGACGATCGACTTTTCGGCTGCCGCCATCGCGGATGAAGTGGCCGACCAGATTCGGGCGACCGGGGAGATAGCCGCCGCGACGGAAGAAATGGCTTGCCACATCGCCAATGCCGCCGCGCAGGCCGACGCCCTGAGCGCCGCGCTGGTCGAGGCGCAGGGGGCGATGGATCAAACCGACTCCGTGGCCAGCGCTCTGGCCAGCCGGTCGGAGGCGTTGCAGGAAACCGTGCGCAGCGTGCTGCAGGAATTACGCGTAGCCTGACGGGCGAACGGCGGTAGCTGTTAGGCGGATGCGGGGTTAAGAGGGCTGCGTGCCCACGCTCATCACGCCTGCCCTTGTCTGTTCCCTGCGCGCCCATGGCGAACATGGCGTTATCGCACGGTTGTTGACGCCCGCCCATGGCATGATCGCGGGCTATGTGCGCGGCGGGCGATCACGCACGATGCGGCCCGTGCTGCTGGCGGGCAACAGCGTCATGGCCGAATTTCGCGCCCGGACGGACGATCAGCTGGCCGGGCTGACGGTCGAACTGGCGCATAGTCGCGCGCCGCTCCATGCCGAACCGCTGCCGTCCGCCGCGATCGAGTGGAGCTGCGCGCTGACCGCCGTAACTCTTTCGGAAGGCACGCCTTTCCCTACGCTCCACGACGCGCTCGATGGCGTTCTGTCCGCCGTGGAGGCAGCGCCTGCCGCACGCGGATGGGCGGCGGCGCTGGTGCGCTATGAACTGCTGCTGCTCGCTGAACTGGGCTTCGGGCTGGATCTGACGCGCTGCGCGGTGATGGGCGCTCCGGACGATCTGGCTTTCGTCAGCCCGCGCAGCGCCGCCGCCGTCAGCCGTGCCGCAGCGATAGGCTATGAAAGCCGCCTGCTGCCCCTGCCGCCCTTCCTGCTGGAAGGGGGCATGGGCGATTGGGGTCAGATACTCGACGGACTGCGCCTGACCGGCTTCTTCCTCAAACGATCGGTCCTGACGGATCGGCTGGCCGACATACTCGCCGCGCGCGAACGGCTGGTGGAAAGGCTCAAAAGGGCGGTTGCCTGAACGGCTCCGTCGCCATAAGGCGCGGCGACGCATTGAGCAGGAGATGACGCATGTTGGTGGCCCTATTCCCCGGTGACGGTATCGGTCCCGAAATCGTCGCGCAGGCGATCCGCGTGCTCGACGCGTTGGCGATCGACGGCCTGACCTATGCGGACGGGCTGGTCGGCGGCGCGGCTTACAAGGCGGTGGGCCATCCGCTGCCGCCTGAAACGCTGGACCTCGCCAGGCGTGCCGACGCCATCCTGTTCGGCGCGGTGGGTGATCCCGATTGCGACGCGCTCGAACGCCATCTGCGCCCGGAACAGGCAATCCTGGGTCTGCGCAAGGAATTGGGTCTGTTCTCCAACCTGCGTCCGGCCAAGGTCTTTCCCGAACTCGCCCATGAATCCGCGCTCAAACCAGAAGTCGCTGGTTCGATCGACCTGCTGATCGTGCGCGAAACCAATGGCGACGTCTATTTCGGCGTAAAGGGCTTTCGCACGACTGCCGACGGCCTGCGCGAAGGCTATGACGTCATGTCCTATAACGAAGCCGAAGTGCGCCGCATCGCCCATGCCGGTTTTCAGGCGGCGCGCGCCCGCCGGGGCAAGCTCTGCTCGGTGGACAAGGCCAATGTGCTGGAAACCAGCCAGTTGTGGCGCGATGTTGTGATCGAAGTGTCCGCCGACTATCCCGACGTCGCGCTGACCCACATGTATGTCGACAATGCGGCGATGCAACTGGTGCGCAATCCGGGCCAGTTCGACGTCATCGTAACCGGCAACCTGTTCGGCGACATATTGTCCGATCAGGCGAGCATGTGCGTCGGCTCCATCGGCATGCTGGCGTCCGCAACGCTGAACGGCAGCGGGCAGGGGCTGTATGAACCGATCCACGGTTCCGCCCCGGACATTGCCGGCACGGGCAAGGCCAATCCGCTGGCGACTATTTTGTCCGCCGCGATGATGCTGCGCTACTCGCTGAACCTGCCCGATCAGGCCGACCGGATCGAAACCGCAGTGGCAAAGGCGCTGGCCAATGGCGCGCGGTCGCCAGACCTTGGCGGCGCGATGACCACGGTGGAGATGGGCGACGCCGTGCTGGCGGTGCTGTAACCGCCATTTAATCATTGCGCGCCCATGTCGTTATCAAGGCATAAAACAGGGGCGCACATATGTACGGAAATTTAACGCAGGGTCATGACGACCTGCGCGTGTCGATGCGGGATTTCGCCCATGTCATGCAGACTGCATCCATGGCTGATATGCCCGTTATTGCGCGTCTGCGCATCGCATTTTCGCGCTTGTTCAGCGACCATATGGGTCAGGAAAACGCCATCATAGAAGCATTGCGCCGTGGCCCTCTGACGCCGCAGGCCGACGCCATATTGCGCGAACATAGCCGGGCTATCGTCGCCCTGTTCCTGCGGTATAGCGACCATATCAAATATTGGACCCCGGCGCAGATCGGGCGGGACTGGCCGGGTTATCGCGACGCGGTGCTGGCCCTGCAGGACGGCTTATACGAACGCATGGAGTGGGAGGAAGAACATCTCCATCCTCTTTCGATCGCCCATATCACCGCGCGGCCTGACCGGTCCAGTTACGCATAAACGGTTCTGTCAGCGGGATGGCCGACGCGGTAGGGGCATGGGATGACTGATTTCTCCCTCGCTTCCCTGCGTTCCGCCGCCGCCATGGTTCATGCGCATGTCCCTCCTACCGCCCAATATGCCTGGCCGCTGCTGTCCCGGCGAACGGGTTGTGAAACCTGGGTCAAGCATGAGAACCACACACCCACCGGCGCGTTCAAGGCGCGCGGGGCGATCACCTATATCGACTGGTTGCGGCGCACCCATCCGCACGTCACTGGCATCATCACCGCCACGCGCGGTAATCATGGTCAGGCGCAGGTGCGCGCAGCCACTGCGGCGGGGCTGAAAGCCACCATCGTCGTGCCGCACGGCAATGCGCTGGAAAAGAACGCGGCGATGCGCGCGTTCGGCGCGACGTTGATCGAACATGGCCATGATTTCGACAGCGCCAAGGCAGAAGCGATCCGGCTGGCGCAGGCGCAGGGGCTGTTCATGGTCCCGGCCTATCATGACGAACTGGTGCGCGGCGTCGCCAGCTATGGTCTGGAACTGTTCGACGCTGTGCCCGACCTCGACACCGTCTATGTCCCTGTCGGCTGCGGATCGGGCCTGTGCGGCACCATCGCAGCGCGCGATGCGCTGGGCCTTGCGACCAAGGTCGTTGGCGTCGTGTCTGCCCATGTGGACGCTGCCAAATTATCGTTCGAGGCGGGCAGGCTGATCGCGTCGCCCACCGCCTTCACCTTTGCCGATGGCGTCGCCGTCTGCACCCCCGTTCAGGCCGCACTCGACTATTTCGGCCCCCGCGCCGACCGCTTCGTGGCCGTCACCGATGACGAAGTAGCCCAGGCGATCCGCATCTACTGGCAGGACACGCATAATCTGGCCGAAGGGGCGGGGGCGGTGGCGCTCGCTGCCCTGATGCAGGAAAAGGACGCCATGGCGGGCAAGAAGGTTGCGGTTATCCTGTCGGGCGGTAATGGCGATATGAGCCAGATGGCGGAGATATTGAGCGGCGCGACGCCGCACGTAAATCAGGATATGCGGAAAGCGATATGAAGCGGAAAAGCGGCCAGAACCCTGAGATCACCAAAAACTGGAAGCCTGCGACGCTGGCCATCCGTGGTGGCACCGCGCGCAGCGAATGGGGCGAAACGTCCGAAGCCCTGTTCCTGACCAGCGGCTACAGCTACGACCGGGCCGAAGACGCCGCCGCGCGCTTCGCGGGCGATCAGCAGGGCATGACCTATTCGCGCCTGCAAAACCCGACCGTTGAGATGCTGGAACAGCGCATCGCCCTGTTGGAGGGGGCAGAAGCCTGCCGCGCGACCGCCACCGGCATGGCGGCGATGACCGCCGCCTTGCTGTGCCAGTTGTCGGCGGGCGATCATGTCGTCGCGGCCAAGGCGGCGTTCGGTTCCTGCCGCTGGCTGACCGACACGCTGCTCCCCAAATTCGGCATCGAAACCACGACCATCGACGCGCGCGACAATGCTGCATGGGAAGCGGCCATTCGCCCCAATACCAAAGTCTTCTTCTTCGAAACCCCCGCCAATCCGACGATGGACATCGTGGATCTGGCGGCGGTGTGCGCCATCGCGAAAGCGCATGGCATCACCAGCGTCGTAGACAACGCCTTCGCCTCCCCCGCGCTGCAACGGCCGATGGAGTTCGGCGCGGACGTCGTGGCCTATAGCGCGACCAAGATGATGGACGGGCAGGGGCGTGTGCTCGCGGGCGCGATTTGCGGCACGCGCGACTGGATCGATAACGTCCTGCTGCCGTTTCACCGCAACACCGGCCCGACGCTAAGCGCGTTCAACGCCTGGGTTGTGCTCAAGGGTCTGGAAACGCTCGACCTGCGCATCCGCCGCCAGAGCGAAAATGCGATCAGGGTGGCGCAGTTTCTGGAAGGACGCGTGGCAAAAGTCCTGTGTCCGGGCCTCCCCAGCCATCCCCAGTACGCGCTGGCCATGCAACAAATGGAGATGGCCGGACCGATCTTCGCCCTCTATGTCGGCGGTGGCCGGGCGGAGGCGCACGGACTGCTTAACGGTCTGGAACTGGTCGATATCAGCAATAATATCGGCGATTCCCGATCATTGATGACGCATCCGGCATCGACCACCCACTTCGGCATGGCAGAAGAAGCCCGGCTGGAGGTCGGCATTACCGAGGATATGTTGCGCCTGAACGTGGGTCTGGAGGATGCCGATGATGTCATCGCCGATCTCGATCGCGCACTGACGTCGATAGGGCGTTGACGTAAGCCATCCGGCAGGCGCATCTCTCCCCTCATGAACGCTTTGTTTCCCCTGCACGCGACGACGCGCGACATTATCGTCCACGCCGCCGTCACTTTCCTGCCCGAACAGTCGGAGCCGGATCGGGGCCGCTGGTTCTGGGCCTATCATATCCGTATCGAAAATCAGGGGGATCAGCCGGTGCAGTTGCTGACCCGCCACTGGGTCATCACCGATGGTCGCGGCAACCAGCATCGCGTCGATGGCGATGGCGTGGTGGGCGAACAGCCAGTGGTGCAGCCGGGCAAAAGCTATGACTATGTGTCGGGTTGCCCGCTCAACACGCCGACGGGATCGATGACCGGCAGCTATCAGATGATCGGCGCGGCGGGGGAGTTGTTCGACGTGACCATTCCTGCCTTCGCCCTGATCGCGTCGGCGGTGGCGGAATGAAGCGCACGCATCTGCCGCTCAACGGCCTGCGCGTGCTGGATGCCGCCGCCCGGCACCTGTCCTTCACCCGCGCGGCGGACGAACTGGCAGTGACGCCCGCCGCCGTCGGCCAGCAAATCCGCGCGCTCGAAGACCTGCTCGGCGTCGTCCTGTTCCGCCGCACGCCCAAGGGGCTGGAACTGACGCCGGAAACGGAAGCGGGCCTCCACGCGTTGCGGGCGGGCTTTCTGGAATTTGAGGAAGCGGTGCGCGCCATGCAGGCTGGCCAGTCCAGCAGCGCGCTGACCATCGCCGCGCCGCGTGACATCACCGCCAAATGGCTCCAGCCGCGTCTGGCCGCCTATGCCGCCAGCCAGTCCGACCTCAAATTCCTGCTGGTCGCCGCTGACGAAGCGCTCGATTTCACCGAAGCCAATCTCGACCTTGCGCTGCGCCTGTCCGACACGCTGGGCGACAATGAAGGGCTGAAACTGGGGGAGGCGACTTTCGTCACGGTGGAAGCGGCCAATGGCGGACCCGATCAACGGATCGCATGGCCCGGCTGCCCGAATGAGGATGAACCGGCAATCATCCGCGTCGCTGATGCCGGTCTTGCTATCGAAGCGGCGGCCAATGGCTTTGGCCGCGCGATCGTCCCATCCCTGCTGGCGCAGGCGGACATCGCAACTGGCCGCGTGCGTCAGGTGGGCGAAGTCATCCCCACCACGCTATCCTACTGGCTGATCGCCCCCCTGCCACAATGGCGACAGAAAAAGGTCAAGGCGCTGGTCGAAGCGCTGATCGCTTAGGGGTCGATGCACACGACCGGTTCAAGGCAGAGGGACTAAGCCTAATTCTCTCCAACTGGAGAGGGGGCGAGGCAAGCCGAGCCTGCGCGAATAGCACGGATCGCAGCCTAATCCCTAACCCACCTCATCAGGCCGCAATCGCCGCAATTTAGGCGCGACCTCCATTTGCGCTGCTTCCTTGATCCCGACGCGCAAATCCTCGCGCATCTGGTGGATCGACGCGATCACCGGACCCATGGCGACGCCCAGGTCCACCAGCGCCGTTTCGGCCAGTTGCAGCGAACTTTCCAACGTTTCCGGCACCGCATCGCTCGCGCCCGCCTTATAGAGTTGCGCGGCATGGTCGGTATCGCGGGCGCGGGCAATGATCGGCAGGTCCGGCACCCATCCTCGCACGCGTTTGGTGAGACGGACCGACAGGACCGGATCGTCCATCGTCAGAATGAGCGCGCGGGCATGACCCAGCCGCATCCTGTCGAGCATCTCCACACGGGCGACGTCTCCGAACAGGATCGGGTAGCCAGCCTTGCGCGCATCCGCGACGATGTCGGGGTCGGACTCCACGACGATAAAGGGCTGTTTATGCGTCTTGAGCAGGTCGCACACCAACCGGCCGACCCGGCCAAATCCTATGACGACGGTGGCGGCTTCGGTTTGCTCTCCGCTGGGGTCAACCGTCTCCTCGCCGAGCGCCATTTCCAGCCGACGGGCAACGTCATGCCCAATCCGGGCGAGCAGGGGGGTGATGGTCAGGCCGATGGCAGTGACGATCTGCCAGAATGCGGCGGTCGATGGCAGGATCAATTGTGCCGCCGCCGCCGTGGACAGCACGATCAGCGTCGTTTCGGACGGGCTGGACATCAACACGCCCACTTCCAGCGCCACGCCTTTGCGCGTGCCGGAGAAGTAGAGCAGCGCCGCCGTCACCAGCGTCTTGGCCAGCACGACGCCCGCGACCGCCAAGACGAGACTGGGCCAGTTGGCCAGGATGACCCGGACGTCCAGGCTCATGCCGACGGTAATCAGGAAGACGCCCAGCGCCAGCCCTTTGAACGGCGCGGTCATCACTTCCACCTCGCCATGATATTCGGTTTCCGCGATCATCAATCCCGCGAGCAACGCGCCCACGATGGGGGACAGGCCAGCGATGGACGTCGCAAGGCTCGACACGATGACGACGAGCAGGCTGGCGGCCAGAAACACTTCGGGGCTTTTCGTCCGTGCCGCCTGACTGAAAATATGCGGCAGGAAAAATCGGCCCAGCACCAGCATGATGACGATCGTGATGCCCCCGCGTAACAGGGTGGCCGTCATCGCGCCCCATGCGCCATCGGGGCTGGCCGCGACGGATGGCGCCAGCGCGCCCAGCATGAAGATGATCGGGACGAGCGCCAGATCCTCGAACAGCAGCATGGAAAAGGCCGCGCGCCCGACCGGGCTTTGCGTGCCGACCATCGGCAACACCACGGCGGTGGACGACAGCGCGAGCGCGAGGCCCAGCCCGATCGCGCCCGACGACGGCTGCCCCAGCAGATACAGCCCCATGGCGATCAGCGCCGCGCTGCCCAGCAATTCCGCCGCACCCAGCCCGAATACCTGCGTGCGCATCGTCCACAACCGGCGAAAACTCAGTTCCAGCCCGATCGAAAACAGCAGCAGGATGACGCCCAGTTCCGCAAACGGCTCGATCGCTTCGCGGTTGGATATGGTGACATGGTAAAGCCAGGGATATTGCCCCACCAGCGCGCCCAGTCCCGCAGGCCCGACGGCCAGCCCCACCAGGATGAACCCGATGACCGGACTGATCCGAAACCGCGCAAAACCGGGAATAACCAGCCCCGCCGCGCCCAGAATGACGAGGGAGTCGCTAAAACTATTGGGATCAATCACACCGGCCATGCTTGCATCATTGCGGCAAGCCAACGGAATATCCAGTCTTTTGGTAGAAAATGTGATGATCGCCAGAGGCAGGCTGTCCGCCTTTTAATGACAGGATGACTTTGGCTTCAGGAGAGATGTACGCCCAGCAAAGTTGAACCGCTCCGACCAATCGAACGATGTGCCACGTCCTGATCCCCTCTTCGGAAAAGCGTGTAGAATCAGCAATCAAAGCCGCTGCCTGCACCCTTTCACGCACTGGTCTCCTAATGCCCGACATATCGTCCCGGTCGGTGATTGACGAACAGCACGGCGTTGATCGCCGCCGCAGACAGGATCGACAGACCGAATCGCTCGACGCTCAACACCGGTAGCGACGCGAGCAGGATGACGATGTCGCCCATCATCTGCGTGCGCCCCGCATTCCAGCCGCGCCGTTTTTGCAGGATCAGCGCGACGACGCCCAGCCCGCCGACGCCCGCTCCATGGCGCGCGATGGCAAGAATGCCAAAGCCGATGATCGACCCGCCGAACAGCGACGCGAACAGGGGCGACACACGCGCGATCGTCAGGACATGGGGCATCGCGACGCCTATCCCCAGGATCGCGACATTCACGAACAGCGTCTTGAGGAAGAAAGACAGTCCCATCTGTCGTCCCGCGAACAGAAAGAAGGGGATGTTGATCAGCAGAAACAAGGTCGCTGGCGACCAGTGAATCAGATAGGACAGCAGCAACGCGATGCCGGCCATGCCACCGGTCACCAGATTGGCCGCGCGTAACAGCAACAGCCCCATGGCGATGAAGGCGCAGCCAATGGCGATGGCATAGCCATCTTCGGCCAGATTGTGCGGACGCGGCGGCGGCAGCGGACTGTGTGCGGACGGGATGGGCATGGCGGGATTCCGGCAAGGCGTTATGCCCGGTCATCCTCATCCCCGCGCCGCTCATACAGTGGCGGCGCTGCGCTGCAAACCTTATCGTCAGCCGCCCGTATCGACCTGTCCCCCGCCGAACAGATCGATCGCCTGGAACAATCGTGTCAGCGCCTCCCGCTCTTCTGCATCGATCTCGGGCCGCCATATCTCGAACAACAGGATGACGCGGGTGTCCGCGCCCCGGTTCCACGCCTCATGTTCGATACTATCGTCAAAAATCAGCATCTCGCCCGGCCGCCACGCGCGCGTTTCCGCACCGACACGCATTGCGCAGCCATCCGGCACGACCAGCGGCAGGTGGCAGATTAGCCGAGTGTTGAGCAAACCATGATGCGGCTGGATATGCGTGCCGGGATGCAGCAGCGACCACAGCGCCATGGGGGATCGTCCCTCGATCACTGGCATCGGCGCATGGGCCAGCGCCGCCATGACCGCCGGGCATCGCGCTGCATGATCGGCCACCGGCGCGCCGCCCTGCCAGAAATAATAAGCGCCCCAGCTTGGGTCGTCGCGCAAGGGATTATTCGGCGACGGGCGACCCGGCGTAGTCTGAACATAAGGCGCGAAGTCAGGCGCACCCGCGCGCACATCGGCCAACTCCTCGACGATTGCGCCGGTCATCGCCTCCATAGGTTCAATCCAGTCGAATTCATCCCGTTCGTAGAAAGCCCGCTGCGGCAGCCCTGGAAAATAGAACATGCTGGGTTGCTGCAGAAAGACCTCGCTCTTGCCCAGCAGCAGGTCGGTCGCATGGGCGATGCGTGGCAAGGCGGGCAAGTCGGCGATGGCAGCGCTCAGATGATCCTCGAACCGCCCGCTGGCCTGCGCGACGATAGCCTGCGCGCGGGCCAGCACCGATTGCAATTGCGCCGGCGCACCTGTCGCAGCGGCCTGCGCCAGTGCGGCGCGGCACCATGTCGATGCCGCCCGCTCGTCGCCCCGCCGCAGGGCGTTCTGCCCCATCGCCAGCAGCGCGGGAATGTCGCGATGATGGGCGTCCAATATGCGTTGCAGCGCCGCCGCTTCGCCATCCAGGTCACCCGCGCGGGCACATATCTGCGCCACCAGCATCGCGGGCGGATCGCCCATCGCGTCCAGGCTTGCGCGCGCCAACGCCATATCGCCCCGCCGCAGGGCAGCGATCGCCGTATCGCGCAGTTGCGTCTCTCGTACCATCATGTCGGCAGGCGTATCAGTCATGCCCCGGTCTTAATCTGGAGCGTGCCAGCGGGGAAGGCGCTTATTTGCAGGCCATCGGCACCAACGCACGTCCTCGTCTTTCCAGCGCGATCGCGCCCAGATAAATGGCCAGTCCCGCCAGCGCCAGCAGCGCACCAATCCACCCGGTCGATGTCAGGCCATAACCTGCGGCGATGGCGAGGCCACCCAGCCATGGCCCAAGCGCATTGGCGACGTTAAATGCGCTATGGTGCAGTGCGGCCGCCAGCGTCTGCGCGTCGCCCGATACGTCCATCAGCCGCGCCTGCAATGGCGTGCCCAGCCCGCCGCCGATGCCGATCAGGAATATGTCGAGCGAGAGCGTCCAGATATTGCCGGCCATCAACGGAAACAGCGCCAGCGCGACGGCGCTCCACAACAGCACGCCGATGACGGTGCGGTCCAGCGCGCGGCTGTCGGCCCGATCCGCCGCCCATGCCGCCGCCAGATTGCCCAGCGTCAGGCCAATACCAAAAATCATCAGCACGACCGGTACGATCCGTTCGGACACATGGGTGACGTCGATCATGGTCGACGCGACATAGGTATAGACGGCAAACAGGCCACCAAAACCAACCGCTCCGGTCAGTAGCGTCAGCCAGACCTGCGGCTTGCCCAGAGCCGTTAGCTCACGCATCGGGCTGGCCTGCGGATCGCCCGCATCGCGTGGAGCATAGAATGCCACCAGCGTGATCGTAGCCACGGCCAGCGCCGCGACGACGAAGAAACCCGATCGCCAGCCCAGCGCTTGCCCCATCCAGTTGGCGACCGGCACGCCGATGACGGTGGCGATGGTCAGGCCCGACATGACCCGCGCAATCGCCTGCGTGCGCTTTTCCACGGGCACTTGGCTGGCCGCGACCAGTGCCGCGACGCCGAAATAGGCACCATGGGGCAGCCCGCTCAGGAACCGAAACACGAGCATCCAGCCATAGCTGGGAGAGATGGCCGACAGGCCGTTGCCGATCGCGAACATCGCCATCAACCCGATGAGCAATGTGCGACGGGGCAGGCGCGCGCCGAACGCGGCGATCACCGGCGCACCCGCCACCACCCCCAGCGCATAGGCGCTGATCGCATGACCAGCGGTCGGCGCATCGACGCCCAGGTCGCGCGCGAAGAAAGGCAGCAGGCTCATCGCTGCAAATTCGGTCGTGCCGATGGCGAATGCGCCGACGGACAACGCGAACAGGACGAGCGCGGGATGCGCCTGATGCGGGGAAGCGCTCACGGCCAAAGCTCCATGCTGCAATGCAATGTGGAAAGAAGGGGTTTAGATGGTCGCGAACAGGCAATTGGTCAAGGCACCAGACTTTGCGTTTATTGCATCTGCACGGCCATTATACGCAACATGTCGGTACGGCTGACGACGTCCGATTGAACTCAATAAAGCGATTAGTTTTTCTCGCCACGATATTCAGTCAGGACGTCATGAACGATGCTGTCGGATATTACACTGTTCGTTTCGGGCATGGGCCGCGACCAAAGCAGTGTAGCCGTGCGCAAGAGGAACTGCTTGGCTTCGTCGTCCAAGGCAGTGAATAGATCGATCAACTTGTCCTGATGCGGGCCAGATGCCTTATTCATGCGTATTGGGTGGCCAGTTCCTATGAGCAGCCATTCGGGATCGACTTCCAACGTCTCTGCGATCGTGAACAGGTGACGAACTTCGGGTAGCGATTCGGCGTTGCGATACCGGCTGATCGTATTTTTGGGTAAGCCGCTACGCCTTGAAAACTCCGCGTCGCTAAGATTTAACCTTTTGATTAAAAACGCTAATCTTTCAGAAAACCCAGCCTTCTCTTCATTTTTTTTAGCAAAGGATTGCTTTGTCCCAATGTTGGAACTATTGGTCTGATCATGGGAAGCATGAGATTTAGGCATTTATATTCTGCATCGATGAAAGCATTTCTCCGGAACACTGCACAGTCGTACGCCCGCCATAGATGATAAACGCGCAGGCGCGTGAGCAGTTACTCGAGTTCGAAAATACAAGCGGGCCGTCCTTTTGACCAGAAAGGCGGATTTTACGCTGATCGAGCGTGCATACCGTGGCGTTGGCAATCATGCCAGAGCCATGCCCGCCTCACAAGTCGTAAAAATCCCGACAACATGCACGAAAGGGATGGGTGTGAGCGATCAGGAATGCAGTTCCGCAGATATCATCACCGCCCCCAAATCGGGATTTGCGTCCAGATTTCGCAGAGCCTGCAACCCCGGTTATCGCGTGCCGTCCGCCCCGATCAAGCCAAAGCCTGTGCAGCATTCCATCGTCAGCACGGCTGAGGGTGAGAGTTTTGGACGAGGATTTTTAATCGCCATCTGCCTTTCCGTCATGATCTGGACGTTAATCGGCCTGACAGCCTATATTATATTGACGTAAAATGATCGAACGGCGCTGACCGATCACCGCCGCCGGTAGCGGAAGTACCAGACCTCATGCCCCTGTCGCCGCGCCTTCGCTTCATAGCGCGTCTCCGGCCAGCCGCCCGGCCGCGTCAAGAAATCCTCAGGGCTGCTCGCCAGCCATTCGAAATCGGGATGGCCGTTCATCACCATCAACGCCCAGCGCAGATAGACCGGATGGTCGGTGCCGAAGCGGAACTCGCCGCCCGGTTTCAGCTTGCGCGCGATCATCGCGACCGGGCCGGGGTTCATCATCCGCCGCTTGGCATGACGCGCCTTGGGCCATGGGTCGGGGTGCAGCAGATAGACGAAGCTGAGCGATCCGTCGGGGATGCGGCTTAATACCGACAGCGCGTCCCCCATATGCATGCGCACATTGCCCAGCTTCCGGTCGCGCACATGGGCCAGCGCGGTGACGACGCCGTTCAGAAAAGGTTCGCACCCGATAAAGCCATGATCGGGCAGCATGTCGGCGCGATAGGCCATATGCTCGCCGCCGCCAAAACCGATCTCGAAATGCAGCGGACGATCATAGCCGAACAGGTCGGCGGCGGTGATCGCGCCTTCCTCCAGCACCGAAATGGCGGGCAGCAGGCTGTCGACCAGTTCCTGCTGGCCATGGCGCAGCTTGTGACCCGACTGGCGGCCATAGAGTCGGTTGAGCGTCGTGGGATCGCCGGATTTATGCGCTGTCATGGGCAGCGCCGATAGCGGGGGAGGCGGCCGGGAGCAAGTATCGAAGGCGTGGCTCAGGCAATGACGCCGATCAATCCCACGATCAGGGCCACGGGCGCGAGCTGCAATGCCAGTCGCGGTCGCCACGACAACAGCAACACCATCATCACGCCGCCCAGGCAGATCTGCCCTATCCACGCAATAATCCCCTGCGCCACGCCCAGTTGGATTACCGCGACTACCCCGGCGCACGCCAGTAACGCCCATCCCAACACCTGCGCGGTAAACCGTGACGGCATCAGCGAAAGGGGCTTATTTGGCCGATGCTTGTTCATGCCCAGCGTCAGGCTGGCAAATCCGGCATAGCCGATCAAACCCGCTTCAAATAGCATTGACGGACTCCCGCACTATGGCATGAGCAGGCGCGGGTGCTGGCTGTGCGCGGCGACGCGGCGCAGGCGCGGCCTTCACCCGGTTGGCCCGCCATGCGCCAAAGCCCAGCATCGCCCCGATCGCCAGCATCGCACCATCGAACCCGACGAACAGCCAGTCGCCGCGCGCCACGCTGGCGAACAATCCCCGATCCGTCGTTGCCATATTGACCAAAGGTATTGCGACAAAGGCGCAGGCGGCGATCGCGAACAATTCAGGCCATGCCCGCCGCACGGGGCGCGCCAGTGATACTATGGCAAGGCCAAACCACGTCCAGAACATCGCGGACACTTCCATCCCTTCGCGTCCGGGCAGTCCGGCCGGGATCAGGCGGTTGGCCAGCAGGTATGCGGCCATCCCCGCAGGCAGGCATGCGACCGCCGCGATATTCAACCGCTCCACCAGCCTAAATCCAAAGAACGGCTTGGCCTCCGGCTTGCGTCGCTTGGCGGTCCACAGCAGCAGGCCCGATCCCACCATCGCCGCGCCCGTCATGCCCAGCAGGAAATAGGTCCATCGCATCGCAGGCCCGGCAAATTGCCCGATATGCAGACCCAGCATCACGCCCGCAGTCGTAATGGCCGCACCCGGCGTAGCCGAACCGGACAGGCGCTGTCCGGTCGCGCCGGAATAGGTGACGGACGCCGCCCGCGCATTCAGCGTGTCGGCCCCGCTGCGTAAGATAGTGACCGTTGCCGCCGCATCATTGGGATTGCGCACGATCAGCGTGCCGGGCCGCCCGCCATGCCATTCGCGCGCCGCCGCCGCGACCATCGGGGCGATGGGCTTGAGCGGCACGGCCTGCCCCGACGCCTTGCCATCGGCATCCGCGCCATAAGCCTCCGTCGCAAAAACCGTGGGTTGCTTGTAATTGGCAAGGATCGGCCAGGGCATATACATCAGCACCAGCGTGATAAGCCCGGTATAGGTAATCATCGCATGATAGGGCAGGGCCAGCACTGCAGACACATTATGCGCGTCCAGCCAGCTACGCTGCCCCTTGTTCCAGCGCAGCGTGTAGAAATCGATGAAGATACGCTTGTGGGTGACGACGCCCGATATGATCGCCGCCAGCATGAAGATGGCACATACCCCCGCCAGCCACCGGCCCCATGGATGGGGCAATTGCAACTGGAAATGGAAGCGATAGAAATGCTCGCCCCCGCGCGTTTCCCGCGCCTTGATCGGCGCGCCGGTGGCCGGATCAAGCTGGATCTCGCCGCGCGGCACGGCGGCGGGGGGGGCCTTTGGATCGGGAATGGCAAAGATGCGGGTGATCGGCGTGCGATCGTTGGGCAGGTAGATATACCATTGTTCGTCGCTGGGCGACGTCGCCTGCATATGGGCGATGGCGGTCTCCGCCGCGCGCTCCGGCGTCACCGGCGCCAGCCGCAACTCAGGCTGCATCCATTGCGTGATCTCCGGCCGGAAATAGCTCGCCGTCCCGGTCAGGAACATGGCGAACAGCAGCCATCCTGCCAAAAGCCCCAGCCATGTGTGGATCCACGCCATCGACCGGCGCAGGCCTCTGGCTATGGCCGCGTTGCCGCTCATGCGCGCGGCCCCATCATCCATACCAGCGCAATGGACACTAGCGCGCAGCCCCAGATCAGCAGCGCAACCCGCCCGATACGCTGTTCATGAAAAGCCCACAGCGCCAGCAGCGCGTAGATCAGGAAGGACGCGATCATCCCCCAAGCCGTCGCCTCGACCGCCGCGATCGGCAACAGCCGCGCCAGCAGAGACGCCAGTCCAGCCGCCGCCGCATAGCCGCCGATCAGAGCGGTGACGCATCGGCGCACCATCGACCAGGCACGACGATGCGCGCGCCATCGCAGGAAAATGGGTCGGGTCTGGGTCTGTGTCTTCAACGCACTATCCTGATGCTCGGTAGCTTGCCTCTAACGCTTCCCGCGATTAGGTGCAATTGCGAATCGTTCTTATTCGCAAGCCTATTGGGGGTGTTCATGATCCGTTTTTCCGTCCGCCATGCGCGACTTCTTTTGGCCGCCACGGCCATGGCGCAGGCGATCGCGCCCGGCCTAGCCCGCGCCGACGATGCGGCGGATGGCAATGCCGACACGATCGTCGTCACCGGGCTGAAGGATAATCAGACCGGATCGGGGACGAAGACGGACACGCCGCTCATGGCCACGCCGCAGAGCATCACCATCATCGACAATGACGAAATGACACGCCGCAACGCGCTGTCGATCAATCAGGCGCTTGGCTATGTCGCTGGCGTGTCGCCCAATCAGCGCGGCGCGATGGTCACGCGCTATGACCAACTGATCCTGCGCGGCTTTGCGCCGGGCGTGTTCCTCGACGGGATGCGACTGATCGCCGGGCCTTATTCCACGCCTCAGATCGACTTCAACCGGGTCGATCATATCGACGTGGTAAAGGGGCCAGCGTCCGTCCTGTACGGCAATTCCACCCCCGGCGGGCTTATCAACCTGACCAGCAAGATGCCCGAAGCCACCGCGTCGGGCCGGTTTGAAGCGCAACTGGGCAATTATGACAGCTACCGCGTTGCCGCCGACGTCAATCAGCCGCTCGATGCGGATGGACGATTGATCGCCCGCGTGGTCGGCGGATGGCAGAAATCCGATGGCCTGACCGACGGCACCTTCAGCGAACGCTATCATATCAGCCCGATGCTGACCTTCGCCCCCGACGCGGCGACCAGCTTCACGCTGGTGGGCGCATACCAGCATTCGCCCAGCGGCGGCGGCTATTCCGGTGTGCCTGCCTATGGCACGGTGCTGGACAATGGCGGGCTTGGCGAACTGCCGCGCAACATCAACACCGGCGATCCGGGCTATGAGCGCTACAACCACAAGGCCAAGTCGATCGCGGCCTTTTTCCGGCACGATTTCAATCCGCACCTGACCGTCCGGTCGAACATGCGCTATCAGAATAACAAACTGTCTTACCGCCAGCTCTATGTCGCGGGCTTCACGACCACCGGCACTGGCGCAAACCGCAATAGCGATTTTCGCACGATCATTCGTGGCGGCGGCGGGGCGGACGAAGATTTCGACACGCTGACGATCGACAACGGCCTGAACGCCAAATTCGCGACTGGCTTCATCGACCATAATATCCTGATCGGCGTCGATTATCAGCGGATCACGGGCGAGAATGTGCAGCAGTTCAACACCGGCCAAACGGCGAACCCGCTGACCAGCATCCCCAATCTCAACCTGTTCGCGCCGACCTATGGCGGCACGTTGCCCAGCTTCGACCTGACCCAGCTATCGTCCGCCTATACCAATGGCTACAGCCAGCGGGACCAGACCGGCGTCTATGTGCAGGATCAGATGAGCATCGGTCGCCTGCAACTGATCGCCAGCGGGCGGCAGGACTGGTATGATCAGGTCTCGCTCAACAAGCGCAACAACAGCGTGACCCGCCTGGCGCAAAAGGCGTTCACCATGCGGCTGGGTGCGCTCTACGAATTTGCGTTCGGCCTCTCGCCTTATGTCAGCTACGCCGAATCCTTCGAGCCGCAGGCGGGGCTCGTCTATGTTTCGCCCACGCAAAACGATCCCGCGACGCCAGTGACCGGCCACCAATATGAGGCGGGCCTGAAATATCAGCCCAGCGGCACCAGCGCCATCTTCACCCTGTCGGCCTATGACCTGCGCCGCCAGAATGTGCTGGTCGGCCATCCGCAGGCCGGCACCGCCGGTATCCCCAGCACCGCGCAGATCCAGATCGGCGAGGTCAAGGTGCGCGGGCTGGAGTTCGAAGCGCGTGGTGAAATCACACCCGGCTTCGATATCGTGGCGGCCGCCAGCTACACCGACGCCATCATCACGCAGGGCGTGCGGGCCGTCGCGCCAACCGCCACCACCAGCGGTACGCCGAAGACCACAGGCACGCGCCAGCTCGGCACGCCGGAATGGGCTGCATCCACCTTCCTGTCCTATGATTTTGCCAATGGCGCCAAGACAGGCGGTGCCTTGGCGGGCCTCAGCCTTGGGGCGGGGGTGCGCTATGTCGGCGGATCGGATGGGACGACCAATTATGCGGTTATCAACAATGTCACGACCTTCCGTCGCTTCCACACCGACGGCTTCATTCTGGTCGATGCGCTGATCGGCTATGATCTGTCGAAGGCCGGGCTGAACGGCTGGAGCATCGCGGTCAACGCTGCCAACCTGTTCGACAAGACGCACATCTCCGCCTGTCCCTTCAACAACAGCTGCTATTATGGCGCGCCGCGCACGGTCATGGGGTCGCTGCGCCTCAACTGGTAAGGTGTGTCAGGGCGCGGGCGCGATCAGGTTCAGCGCCCGCGTCATCAATGCCACGAAGCGCGCCTCATCGACGCGGGCGGCGGGATTATTCCATCCGCCCGTGATCGCGAACCACTGGCCGTCCTGCCGTTGCGCCAGAAACGTCATGGCGATCACGCCGGGTTCCGACCCGCCCTTATAGCCCAGATAGCGCCAGCGCTTGGCGTCGGCGGGTGCGATGCCGGGATTGACTGCCATGATCGAAAGCGCATCGCCACCCTGCCGCCGCAACCAGTCCATCAGCATCGCCATGTCATGGGGCGACGCGAACCATTCGATACTCTCGATCGCCGTGGGCGTTTCCGCCACGCTGCCGACATCGACCGACGCAGCCGTCAGGTCGCGCGCCTGCGCCAGCAGGATCGCTCGCCGCTCATCAGGCGATGCTGCCGCATATCGCTTGGCCAGATCCGCCCGCTCCGGCATCTTCAACGCAAAAGCCTCTGCCGTGGTCAGTAGCGGTAACGTGCGATCCGCGTCGGCATGGCCGCTGCGCTCCACCATCGCATCCACCTTCGCCCGGCCCAGCGCCAGCAGCAGCGTATCGGCGGCGCTATTGTCGCTCTCGGCGATCATCGCCGTCGCCAAGCTGTGCAGCGTCATTGGCGCACCAGCGGGCCAATCTTTCAACCGCCCTGAAAAGCTGACCGGCCCAAGCGGCACGACATCGCTCCATCGCCGCTCGCCCGCCGCCACCGCCCGCGCCAGTTCGGCAAGAATATAGAGTTTGAACGTCGATCCAGTCGCCAGCCTGTCCCGATCATGCAGCATCGTGCGCCATGTCGGTGCCTCCGCGCCCAGTTCCGCGATAGCAAAACCCGTGCGGCCGGGCAGGGCGGCAATTTCCGCCACCACCTTGTCCATGCTGTCGTTAATCGCCTTTGCGCCCACGATATGCAGGCCAACGACGCGATGGGGTGCCTGCGGCGCAACCACCAGCGTAAAGCCGACCGTCGCCCGTTCATAACGTATCTCGACCTGCCCAGCGGTCGCGCTTTCCTGCCGCACCGCGCCCAGCGCGACTGGCTTGCCATGGCTCGCGCGCAGATCCGCCGTGATCGCCCTCCACCGGTCGATCGGCACTGCGTCCAGAAAGAGCGTGGAAAAATAGTCCGCCTCGTCCCCCGGCCCAGCTAGCAGTGGCAGCAACTGCGCCGCGCGCGCCTGATAGGCAGGCGTCTCAATCATAGCGGGAGCCGCATAGGCGGGCGACAGCGCCAGCGATAAAAGCGCCAGCAACGCCGCCAGAGCCTTCACGCCCCATGCTCAGGCATCGATCGCTTCCTCGTCCACCGCCGCCGCATTTTCCTGAATGAAGGCGAAGCGGTGCGCGGGATTGGTGCCCATCAACCGGTCGACCAGATCGCGCACCTGCTGCCGGTCCTCAATGTCGGTGGGCAGCGTGATGCGGATCAGGCTGCGTGTCTTGGGGTCCATGGTCGTTTCACGCAGTTGCATCGGGTTCATTTCGCCCAGCCCCTTGAACCGGCTGGTCTCGACCTTCTTGCCCTTGAACTCTTTCTTCATCAGCGCGTCGCGATGCGCGTCGTCCTTGGCATAGAGGCTCTTGCCCCCCGCCACGATGCGATAGAGCGGCGGCTGCGCCAGATAGAGATGCCCGCGCCGCACCAGTTCGGGCATTTCCTGAAAGAAGAATGTCATCAGCAACGTGGCGATATGCGCCCCGTCCACGTCTGCGTCGGTCATGATGACGATGCGTTCGTAGCGCAGATGGTCGGGGTTGCAGTCCTTGCGCGTCCCGCATCCCAGCGCCAGTATCATGTCCGCAATTTCCTGATTGGCCAGGATTTTCGCATTATTAGCCGACGCCACGTTCAATATCTTGCCGCGCAGGGGCAGGATCGCCTGCGTCTTGCGATCGCGCGCCTGCTTGGCCGAACCGCCTGCAGAGTCGCCCTCGACCAGAAAGATTTCAGCGCCTTCGGGATCGTCATTGGAACAGTCCGTCAACTTGCCGGGCAGGCGCAGTTTGCGCGAATTGGTCGCAGTCTTGCGCTTGACCTCCTTCTCCTGCTTGCGCTTCAGACGCTCGTCCATGCGGTCGATCACATAGGCGAGCAGCGCCTTGCCCCGGTCCATATGATTGGACAGGAAATGGTCGAAATGGTCGCGCACCGCATTTTCCACCAGCCGCGCCGCATCCGGGCTGGTCAGCCGGTCCTTGGTCTGGCTCTGAAACTGCGGATCGCGGATGAAGACGGACAGCATGATTTCCGATGACGTCATGACGTCGTCGGCGGTGATGTCCTTCGCCTTCTTCTGCCCGACAAGATCGGCAAAGGCGCGAATGCCCTTAACCAGCGCGCTGCGCAGCCCCGCTTCATGCGTGCCGCCATCGGGCGTCGGGATCGTGTTGCAATACCAGCTATAGCTGCCGTCCGACCATAATGGCCATGCGACCGCCCATTCGACGCGGCCCGCCGTGCCGGGGAAATCCTGATTGCCCGTGAAAAACTGGCTGGTCGCACATTCGCGGTCGGCGACCTGTTCCTTCAGATGATCGGCCAGCCCGCCGGGAAACTGAAATATCGCTTCGACCGGCGTATCGTCGCTGATTAGCTCCGGCGCGCATTTCCAACGGATTTCGACCCCGGCGAACAGATAGGCTTTCGACCGCGCCAGCCGGTGCAGCCGGGCAGGCTTGAACTTCTGCTCGCCGAAAATCTCCATGTCCGGCACGAACGTAACCGACGTGCCGCGCCGGTTGGGTGCCGCCCCGACCTTGTGCAACGTCCCTTGTGGCAGGCCTTGCGAAAAGCTCTGGCGAAACAGTTCCTTGTTGCGTGCAACCTCTACCACGGTGCTGATCGACAGCGCGTTGACCACCGATATGCCCACGCCATGCAGGCCGCCCGACGTGGCATAGGCCTTGTCCGTGAACTTGCCGCCCGAATGGAGCGTCGTCATGATGACTTCCAGCGCTGACTTGCCGGGAAATTTGGGATGCGGGTCGACCGGGATGCCGCGCCCATTGTCGCTGATGGTCAGGCGGTTGCCGACCTCCAGCGTGATTTCGATCCGCGTGGCATGGCCCGCCACTGCCTCATCCATGCTATTGTCCAGCACTTCGCTGGCCAGATGATGCAGCGCGCGTTCGTCCGTTCCGCCGATATACATGCCGGGCCGACGCCGCACCGGCTCCAGCCCTTCGAGCACTTCGATGGCGGATGCATCATATTGCTGGGCGGCGGATGCGTTGGCGGCGAACAGATCATCAGGCATATGCCAAGCTATAGGCGGGCCAACGCCGTGCGCAAGTCCAGCGTCCACAGCTTAACCTGTGGCAAGAAGGCAACGTTCACAAAAACTTACATTTTTCAGTGAAACCAAATCTGCAAACGGCTCGTTAGCGGGACGCAGGTTGGTCGAAGAGACCGATCAGGCGAGGAGATTATTTCTATGAATACCAAGTTTATCGCGCCGCTGGGCGTCACCCTGGCTCTGGCTTTTGCAGCGCCGGCGCTCGCACAGGATAGCGGCGCGGTCGATTGGACCGGTCCCTATGTCGGTGGATCGTTCGGCTACACCTTCCAGAAGAACGACAATAACGAACATCTGCGTTTCGACGCCAATAATGACGGCAGCTACGACGACACGATCCGTACGTCCACCGGCGCAAATGCCTTTTCGCCGGGCACCTGCGGTGGTTCGGCGCGTGGCGCAACTCCGGCGGCCGGATGCAATGACGACAAGGACGCGATCAGCTGGATGGGCCATGTCGGTTATGACATGCAGTTCGGCAGCCTCGTTGCTGGCGTCGTCGCTGAAGGCGGCAAGGCCTATATCAGCGACAGCGTAACCGAATATTCGACCACGCCCGCCTTCTACACGATGACGCGCCGGATCGATTATAACGGTAACCTGCGTGCGCGTCTGGGCTATACCACGCCCGGCGGCATCATGCCCTACATCACTGGCGGTCTGGCTTATGCCAAGGTGAAGAACAGCTTTGCGACCAGCAACGGCGCTAACAGCTTCACCGCGAACGACTCCAAGGAAGACGCCTGGGGCTACACCATGGGTGGCGGTATCGAAGCGAAGGTTGCGCCGAACTTCTCGATCGGTGCCCGCTATCTGTGGACCCGCTATAACACCGGCGACTATAACGTCGATGTCGGTGCTGGCACGGCTCCTGCGAGCAATCCTTTCCGCCTGACCCCCTCGGGTGGCGCAAGCATCAACCGTGGCGACAAGTTCGACACGCAGAGCGTGATGGTCACGACGAGCTTCCGCTTCTGATCCACAGTTCTGGAGCGGGTGATCCGACGCAATCGGATCACCCGCTCCAGAACTGAAGCCCAATGAAAAAGGGCCGGTTCCTCAACAGGAACCGGCCCTTTTTAATATCTCGGCGAACCGTATGAAATCAGCGAACCCGTGGGCCACCAAATGGCAGCGGCGGGGGCGGGCGGCGCGTGCCGCGCGGCAATTGTGCCTGATAGGCGCGACCGCAATGTTCGACGCAATAGGGGAAGCCGGGGTTCACCTGCTCACCACAGAAATGGAAATCCGGCTCGCCCGGATGCCCCATCGGCCATTTGCAGATCCGCTCGGTCAGGTCGAGCAGCGACGTCTTTGCAGCGATCTCGGCGCTTGGCTTGGCCGGGACCAGACGGCGCGGCGGGGCTGGCGGGATCGGCGCTTGCTGATCGCCTGGGCCTTGACGCAGGAACCCGCCGGGGCCGACCGAAACGATCCGGGGCTGTGGCGGGGGAGGCGGTGCGTCAGTCGCAGCGGCCGGTGCCGCCGGAGCAGCAGCAGCAGGTGCAGCCGGGGCTGGCGTCGGCGCGGGAGCCGTCGCAGCGGCCCGCACCGGTTCCGGCGCGGACGACACGGGCGCAGCAGCGCGGGGTGCTTCGGCGGCAGGCGCAGCGACTGGCACGACCTTGCGCGGCGGCACTGGCGCGGCCTTCTTGGGCGCGTCGTTCGCCTTAACCGGCGAAGGGCGTGATTGCAGGCCCAGGCGATGCGCCTTGCCGATCACCGCATTGCGGCTAACCCCGCCCAACTCCTCGGCGATCTGGCTGGCGGTCAGACCGCGCTCCCACATCGCTTTGAGCTGGTCGATCCGTTCATCGGTCCAGGACAATGAAAAACTCCTCACAAAACAGGCTTGGCTTCCTATATGGGAAGCGGGCGCGCATGTTCAAATGTGTAAACTGCGCGCTTGCAGCACAACGTCCCAGCCGATAGTCGATCCCATCATGAACGACCAGCCCAAAATTGCCGCCGTATCAGCACCATTTCCCGAACCGGGCGTGCCGCAGATTCGCAACATCAACTGGACCGGCACATGGGCGCTGTACCGAAAAGAAGTGCATCGCTTCATGAAGGTCCAGCTTCAGACCGTCTGGGCGCCCGCCATCACGACCTTGTTGTTTCTGGTTATCTTCATCGTCGCGCTCGGCGGAGCCGGTCGCACGGTGGCCCTGCGTGGACAATTGGTGCCGTTCGCCGATTTCGTTGCCCCCGGCCTCATCATCATGGGCATGATCAACGCCTGCTTCGCCAACGCCAGCTTCGCGCTGATGGTCGGCAAAGTGCAGGGGACTCTGGTCGATTATCTGATGCCGCCCATTGGCGTGGGCGAATTGCTGTTCGCGCTCGTTGCTTCGTCGGTCACGCGCGCACTGATGGTCGGCTGCGCGCTGTGGGCCGCCATGGCCCTGTGGCCGGGCGTTCATGTCACGCCCGCGCATCTGTGGGCGGTGCTGTGGTTCGGCCTGCTCGGCACCAGCTTCATCGCCTTTCTGGGCGTGCTGACGTCGATCTGGGCCGACAAGTTCGATCATGGCGCAGCGATCACCAACTTCGTCATTGGCCCGCTCGCCTTGCTGTCGGGCACTTTCTATTCGATCGACCGGCTGCCGCCCTTCTTTCAGGGGATCAGCCACGCCAACCCCTTCTTTTACATCATCTCCGGCTTCCGCTACGGCTTCGTAGCGGCGGCGGACACCAATGTCGTGGTGGGCAGCAGCATCCTGCTCGCGCTCAACCTGATACTGGGCACTGCCTGCTACACGCTGCTCAAGCGCGGCTGGAAGATCAAGGCTTAGGCAAAGGCTGCAAAGACTGGTCCGATAACCATCAGCGCGACCAGAAACACCGCCGCGATCAGCCAGTGATACCAGCGGGGCAGGGCGTCATCCCCCTGTTCCATCCACGGCCATGGCCATCCGTCGTCTGGTTTCACGCGGCTTTTCCTTTTTACTCGTCACATCTTAATCCGCTCGCAATGACGATATAAGAAACACGTCCGCATAAAGCCACATCGTACCCACACGTTCAGCCAATCGTTACATTCTTCTGCCATAGCGACACCATCGGCCCCATGACGAAGGATGTTGCGTGAAGGTTGCTCTGGTATTCGGGACACGCCCCGAAGCGATCAAGATGTTTCCCGTCGTCCACGCCCTGCGCGCGCAACCGGGCGTCGAAACGCGCGTCATCGTGACCGCGCAGCATCGCGGTCTGCTCGATCAGGTACTGGAAATCGCCGGGATCGTCCCCGACGTCGACCTCAACGTCATGACCCCCAATCAGACGCTCGATGGCCTCACCGCCACGCTGATCGTGGAACTGGGCAAGGCGTTCGACGCCGAAAAGCCTGACCGCGTCGTCGTGCATGGTGATACGCTCACCACCATGGTCGCCAGCCTCGCGGCCTATTATCGCAAGATTCCGGTTGCCCATGTCGAAGCGGGCCTGCGCAGCGGCGACATCCATCACCCGTGGCCGGAGGAAGTGAACCGCCGCGTCGTCGCCTGCATCGCCGACATGAACTTTGCGCCTACACAAGCCGCCGCAGACGCGCTTCATCGCGAAAGCCGGGATGCGGCGGGCATCCACATCACCGGTAACACCGTCATCGACGCGCTGCTAGCCACGCGCGAACGGGTGCGTGCGCAGCCATCCATGGCGGCAGGACTGGATGAACTGGCCGCGCGCTTTGCCGACAAACGCATCATCGCCGTCACCAGCCACCGGCGCGAAAACTTCGGCGGTGGCATGGATGCCATCGCACAGGCCATCGCCGCCATCGCCGCGCGTCCCGACGTGGCGGTTATCTTCCCCGTCCACCCCAATCCCAACGTCCGCCCGGTCATGGACGCGGTGCTGGGCGGCCTGCCCAATGTCGCGATGATCGACCCGCTCGACTATCCCCATTTCGTCCGCCTGCTCGACCTGTGCCATCTGGTCCTGACAGATAGCGGCGGCGTGCAGGAAGAAGCGCCCTCGCTCGGCAAGCCTGTCCTCGTCATGCGCGAAACCACCGAACGGCCCGAAGGCGTAGAGGCTGGCACCGCCCGACTGGTCGGCGCAGACCGCGACCGGATCGTGCGTGAAACGCTGGCTCTGCTGGACGATGACGTCGCCTATGACGCCATGGCCCGCGCCCACAATCCCTTCGGCGATGGCAAGGCAGCGCAGCGCATCGCGGCGATCATCGCGGGATAAGGTGTTTCATATAACATGGCGATCTATGACCAATATCGCATTCTGACGCGGACCGGGGTTATCCTCAAGATAATCGGTACGGCTATCGCCATACATTCATTATTTTCGCTGATATTGCTCAGCGGATATTTTCTCTTCGGCAGTTTCATAATGTGTGAGACGCGCTGCACGACGGAGCAGGCTTGGCTCGCAGCGGCATTAGCTTTTTCTCCAATCCTGCTGATACTTTCTATGTTGTCCGGCTTTGCCTTGCTTTTCTCGCGCGCATCGACGGCCCGTTTTATTATGGTTGCGCTCCCGTCAGCCTGTGTGATGGGCATCAGGATAGTCGATGGTTTCGCGGGGTGATCGCGGCGGGTTGATATATGTGGTATAAAGGCAGCGACGCAGCGACCTCGACCTGCTAGGGCGACCCCATCGCCGCGAAACCCTGCCCGCAAGCATTCGCACCGACCGAGAGACACATTCGCGCTCCCGCTTGCCAGGCAAGGCGCGTTTTCATGTCCCACTCTTTCATTCTCGCATCATCCGCCCCGATGGAGGCGCGCATATGAGCCGCGCCGTCAACGTCAATGCGCAGGTCGCCGATGTGACCGCGCTGTGTGCCAAGCATGCCATCGCCATTTCCACCATCGAGCCGCTGGCGTCGGGCGGCACGCGCGTCGTCCTGCTAAACCCCATCGGCGCCGATCGCATCCGCGAACTGCTGGCCAAAAAGCTCATTACAGACCCCATCGTGCGCTCGCCGCTCCACATGGCGCGCCAGCCGCTTCCACGCTACAGATAGGGCGATAATCCGCACGCCGCGCATTTTTCGTTCGGCGTGCGGTCCCAATATTACCAAAATCTTCAGCATTTCCGGGCAAGCCACAGACAGGATCATCGTCTGAAGGATTGCCCCGTTCCATGCCTGTCGACGCCAAACAAAAAGTGTCCGTCATTGGCCTTGGCTATATCGGCCTGCCGACCGCTGCGCTGATTGCCCGCGGGGGCGCTCAGGTGGTGGGCGTGGATGTGTCCGCCCATGTCGTGGAAACCGTCAACTCCGGCCGCGTTCATATCGAGGAAGTCGATCTCGACGGTCTGGTGCAGGGCGTCGTCGCGCGCGGCAATCTACGCGCATCGCTGACGGTGGAGGACAGCGACGTCTTCATCATCGCGGTCCCAACGCCCGTGTCCGAAGACCGCGCCCCCGACATCTCCTATGTTCTGAAAGCCGCCCGCACCATCGCCCCGGTGCTGAAAAACGGCGACACGGTGATCCTCGAATCCACATCGCCCGTCGGCACGACCGAAGCGATGCGCGACGTGATCGGCACGATGCGCCCGGACCTGAAAATGCCCGGTCTCGGCACGGCGGGCGACATCGCCATCGCCTATTGCCCCGAACGGGTGCTGCCCGGCCGCATCCTCGTGGAACTGATCGATAATGATCGCTGCATCGGCGGCATCACGCCCCGTTGCGCGCGCAAGGCGCTGGGCTTCTATCGCCAGTTCGTGCGCGGCGCATGCATCACCACCACCGCCCGCGCCGCCGAAATGGTCAAGCTGGTCGAAAACAGCTTCCGCGACGTCAACATCGCCTTCGCCAACGAATTGTCGGTGATCGCGGAAAATATGGACATCGACGTGTGGGAAGTGATCCGGCTGGCCAACCGCCATCCGCGCGTCAACATCCTGTCGCCCGGTCCCGGCGTCGGCGGCCACTGCATCGCGGTCGATCCGTGGTTCATCGTCCATGGCGACCCCGAAAACGCCCGCATCATCCGCACCGCGCGCGAAGTGAACGACGCCAAGACCGATCATGTCGTGGCCAAAGCATCCGACATGATCGACAACGCCCCCGGAGAGGACATCGCCTGCCTGGGACTCGCGTTCAAGGCGAACATCGACGACTTCCGCGAAAGCCCTGCGGTCAAGGTCGCCGCGCGCCTCGCCCGCCGCTATGGCCGCCGCGTCAAACTGGTCGAACCCTATGCGCAGGCGCTGCCGATGGAGTTCGCCGGAACCGGCGCGGAGCTGATCGATCTCGATACGGCTCTGGAACAATGCGGCCTGTTCGTCATTCTTGTCGATCATGACATGTTCAAATCGGTCCCCGTCGACGAACGCGCCGACAAGCTGGTCTACGACACACGCGGCATCTGGCCGGACCAGCCGCGCCGCGCCTTCGATCCGACACCGGGCCGCATCGCGGTCTAGGCATCGCCCATCCGCCGCAGCCCGTCGCGCACATGGTTGCCATCGTCCCGCCCCCCCGCTAACTGCACAGGCTCACGGCGCTTTTGCGCGTCCGGCATCAGCCAGCAAGGGGGACTATGCCGCATGATAGGCGACGCGCGCTGGCCGGCGACCGGCCTTCTATTGCTGATGCTGCTGGGTGGCTGCGCGACCGTAGAGGATGCGCCGCGCGGTGACGCCGCCTATGCGGTGATGCCCGCACCGCCCGCCGTTGGCGTGGACTATCACATCGCCCCGGACGATATTATCCGTATTCGGATATATCACGAACCCGACCTCTCGCTGGAAGATGCGCAGGTCACAGCCGCAGGCATGATACGCATGCCCCTGATCGGCGACGTATCGGTTGCGGGCCTTTCCGCCACCGAAGCGGGCGACGTGATCGCGGGTCAATATAGCCGCCACATACTCGTCTCCCCCCAAGTCAGCGTCTTCGTCAAAAAGGCCGTCGGCCGCCGCATCACCGTCGATGGCGAAGTGCGCGAACCCGGCCTCTTCCCGCTCGACGCCCGCCTCACCCTGTCGCAGGCGGTCGCGTTGGCCAAGGGGCCAACCCGCCTCGCCAGCCTCGCGCAGATCGTCGTTGTGCGCCAGTCCGATGGCCAGCGGCAGGCCGCCATGTTCGACCTGTCCGCCATTCGTAAAGGGCAAGCGCCCGATCCCGAAATCCTGCCCGGCGACACCGTGATCGTCGGCCTGTCGCGGGCGAAGGCGATATTGGGCGGCAGCCTGCTTGCCATCCCGGCACTCGCCACCGGGTTCATCGCGCTGGATGGGAACCGCTGATGGCCGCCTCGCTCGCATCCGATCATCTGCCGCCACCGTCCGATCAGACCGGTCGCTTCGTCGCCACCGCGCGCAAAAGCTGGCTGATCCTGCGGCGGCACCGCGTCATCCTGTTCGTCACCATGGCGCTCAGCCTGATGGCGGGGCTGCTCGTCATCCTCATGTCCACCCCCGACTATCGCGCCACCGCATCGGTCGAGGTGCAGGATATTCCGGCCGGCGCAGCCGGGGCGGGGGCCAGTGGACGACCCAGCGCCGAAGATACCGAATCGCTGATGCAGACCGAACTGGAAGTATTGCGCAGCCGGGCGCTGGCGCAGCAGGTCATCCACGACCTCGCGCTCGTCGGCAACGCCACCTTCTTCGACGGCATGGGCCGCAGGCGCCCGACGGAGGGGAAGGGTGCCCTGACCCAGCGCCAGATCGAATATGAACAGACGGTCGGCCTGTTGCGCGACAATCTGGAAGTCGAACTGCCCGGCAAGTCCCGCGTCCTGCGTATCAGCTTCGTCAGCGCCGACCCGGTCCTGTCCGCTCGCGTGGCCAACAGCTATGCCGACAATCTGATCCGCGCAGACCTGAAACGCGGCTTTGAATCAGGCGTGCAGGCGCGCCGCTTCCTGCTGGGCGAACTGGACGGCGCACGCGGCGACCTTGCCCGTGCGGAGCGCGACCTGTCCGTCTACGTCGCCCGATCCGGCGCTGCCGTGGATCCGCAGCTTGACGGCAAAGCAAAAACCAAACCCACCATCGCCCCGCCCGACGGCAGCATCGCCACGCGCCTGACCCAACTCAACGCCTTCCGCGCCCAGGCGCTGGCCGACCGCATCGCTGCGCAAAAACGCTGGGAAAGCGCGCGCAGCGCCAGCGCCGAAACTTTGCCCGAAGTGCTGGGCAACGGCGCGATGCAGACGCTGATGACCGAACGCGCGCAGGCACGGGCGCAGATCGTAGAAGAACGGCAATTCCGCAAGGATGGCCATCCCGAAATGCGCGAAGCCCGCGCCCGCCTCGCCGTGCTGGACGATCAGGCGCAAAGCCTCGCCAACACCATCCGCGCCTCCCTGCGCGACCAATATGAGGTTGCCGTGCGCGGCGAAAAACAGATCGCATCGGAAATCGCCGATCTGGAACAGGAGGCGCAGACGGAGCAGGGCCGCGATGTCCAGCGCGGCATCATGCAACGCTCCGTCGATACCTACCGCATGCTGCACGACAGCCTGCTGCAACGCTATCGCGACATGGCGTCGCAGGCCGGCTTTCAGGCGGGTCGCATCCAGCCGCTGGACAAGGCCGCCGTGCCTGCCAATCCCTTTTCCCCCCATATCGGGGTCACGCTGTTGATCGCCGCGCTGGGCGGCATCGCGATCGGCCTGCTGCTCGTCGCCGCGCGCCATATGTTCGATGATGCAGTCACATCGGCCGACACGCTGGCGGAACGGGTGGGCCTGCCACTCATCGGCGCCGTCCCCGTAACGGGCGACGCGCCCCAGCCGCCCGAAATATTCGCTCCCATCGCCGCGTCGCTGCTGCTCGCATCCGCCGATGGCCTGCCCCGATCGCTGCTGGTGACGAGCGCGCAGGAGGGGGAGGGCAAGTCCCTGACCGTCCATGCGCTGGCCCTCGCGCTCGCCAGCCTCGACAAGCGCGTGCTGGTGATCGACGGCGACATGCGCCGCCCGGTCCAGCACCGCCTGTTCCGCCAGCCTGCCGGTCGCGGCATATCCGAAGTGCTGACCGGACAGGCGCGCGCGCGTGACGTCATCATCGATAGCGGCGTGCCGGGCGTGGCGCTGCTCCCCTGCGGCGCAGTCCCCCCCAATCCCGCCGAACTTCTCTCAACCAACGCCTTCGACGCCATGCTGGCCGATCTGCGCGAAGACTATGACACGTTGTTGATCGACGCGCCGCCGATCCTGGGCCTGGACGACACGCCCGCGCTTGGGGCGAAGGTGCAGGCCAGCCTGATGGTCGTGGAATGGGGCCGCAACCACCATGGCGGCCTGCGCACCGCCGTCGACCGCCTCCGCCGCTCCGGCGTCGCCATCGTCGGCGCGATCCTGACCAAGCAGCAAGGCCGCTCGGTCGATTATGACTATCATAGGGCAGGGTAGCGAACGGCGACGGTAGAGAGGGTAAGTATCCCACCGGCTCCCCAATCCCGTTGGGGCTGGCCCTTCGACTGTCTGCCACGGCAGGTGCTCAGGATAAACGTCACCAAAGATGAAGTCGAAGCCTCTTGAGCTTGCCCCCACCCCCGTTCGTTTCGAGCGAAGTCGAGAAACCAAGCGCAGCGCTACTTGCTTCTAGACTTCGCTCGAAGCGAACGGAGGTGGTTAATCGTCACGCTTAACCAGTGCGTCGCAACGCTCCTAATAACGATGAGATTTTAAATATGGCTGTTAGGGTCAGCCCAACTCAAGCTCTCAGGCCCGCGCCATCAAACCTTCGACCAGCCCATCGAACAGCCGCTTGCCATCGGTCGCGCCATGCGCCGCCTCGATCACGCGCTCAGGATGCGGCATCATGCCCAGCACATTGCCCTTGTCGTTCAATATGCCCGCGATGTTCCGCGCCGATCCGTTCACGTCCTCGGCATAGCGCAACGCCACCCGGCCTTCGCCCTCGATCCGGTCCAGCGTATCGGTGTCGGCGAAATAATTGCCGTCATGATGCGCCACAGGATAGGAAATCCGCTCGCCAGAGTCATAGCGACTGGTGAACGCACTCTGCGCATTCTCCACCGTCAAGGCCACGTCGCGGCACACGAAATGCCCACCTGCATTGCGCAGCAGCGCGCCGGGCAGCAACCCCGCCTCGGTCAGCACCTGAAATCCGTTGCAGATGCCCAGCACATAGGCGCCACGATCGGCGGCCCGCGCCACGGCCTGCATCACTGGCGATCGTGCAGCCATCGCGCCCGACCGCAGATAATCGCCGTACGAAAACCCGCCCGGCACGCCGATCAGGTCGATGTCGTCAGGCAATTCGCTGTCGCGGTGCCACACCATAACGGGCTTCGCACCGGTCGCGGCCTCGAACGCCACAGCCAGGTCGCGGTCGCAATTGCTGCCCGGAAAGACGATGACGGCGCTCTTCATGGCTCAGGCGACCTTTTCGATGCGGTAATTTTCGATCACCGTATTGGCCAGCAGCTTGCGGCACATCGCGTCGATATCCTCGTCGCTGGTGCCATCGGCCAGGTCCAGTTCGATCAGCTTGCCCGCGCGCACTTCGTTGACGCCGCCAAAGCCCAGTCCGTCGAGCGCATGATGGATCGCGCGGCCCTGCGGATCGAGCACACCACCTTTGAGGGTGACGAAGATGCGGGCTTTCATGGGACGCGAACTCCTTGGGCGTAAGACCGTGCGGCGCTGCCCGACGGGGCAGGGGGCCGACAATGCCGCTCCCCTAATCCTGGCGCGGCACGGAGGCAAGCCATTATGCCGCCCCGCCGCCCGCGAAATACCCCAAATCATTTGGCATCCATGACGCAGATTGCCTAAGCGCAAAAGCCATGAACCCCGACCATCTCTATTATGCCTGCGCCATCATCGCCGTCATCCTTGCGGGGCTGGCGAAGGGCGGCTTTGCGGGCGTCGGCGCACTTGCCATGCCAATCATGGCGATCGGGGTCGATCCGGTGCGCGGCGCGGCGATCATGCTGCCCATATTGATCCTTCAGGACGCGGTCAGCGTCTGGGTCTATCGCCGCGACTGGGACGCGGGCATCCTCAAGGTCATCCTGCCCGGCGCAGCGATTGGCATCACGCTCGGCTGGCTGTTCGCCGCGCAGGTCTCCGAAACGGCCGTGCTGGGCGTATTGGGCGCCATCTCCATCCTGTTCGGCCTGCAAAGATTGTGGCTGGAACGAAACAAGACAGCGCTCCTGCCATCGGATTCGCCCGGCTGGGTCGGCATGATATTCGGCATCGCCAGCGGCTTCACCAGCCAGATCGCCCATGCCGGATCACCCCCGTTCCAGATGTGGGTACTCCCCAAACGCCTGCCCCGCGACATGCTGGTCGGCACCACCGCACTCGCCTTCGCCGCGATGAACTGGATGAAACTCCCCGCCTATGCCGCGCTCGGCCAATTCACCCACGCCAACCTGATGGCGACGGCCATGCTGGTCCCGGTCGCGATCGTCTCCACCTTCGCAGGCGTAGCGCTGGTCCGGCGGGTGGACCCAGCGCGCTTCTACACACTCATCTACGCGCTAATGGTGCTGCTGGGCGCGAAATTGGTGGCGGATGCGATGCTGGGGTAAGGGAAAGAATAAGGCCGATCTCACCTCCATCGTCACCCCGGACTTGATCCGGGGTCTCGCTGCCTGACTTACATCGCGGCGAGAGAAGCGGGATCCCGGATCAAGTCCGGGATGACGATGGCTGGAGACACCTAACGACCATAGAGCGCCCGAACGATCATCCTGCATAGGATACAAGGACCATCCATTGATGCGATGGACCTGATTAACGCTTCTCAAAAATGAACATAGTAGGAGCTTAGAAATACCGACGAAATCCAGAATTTGTGCGTGTAAACCTCCCACCCCTTGGGCCGTATTCCACACCGGAAGTGACAACTATTCCACTACTTACTGTCGAATTTCGTCGCCGGAGAATACTTTGATCGATCAAATTTATCTTTCTAACAGCCACTTCATGGTCGAGGTGTCCTCTTACAGACCATGCCTCCTTCCCGACCCATTTGATACGAACCCAATTACCATCCTGCTCCAAAACTTCGACTTCGGTCCCGTAGGGCGGTATGATCCGAACTGCGCTACCTAGCCAAGGCTCGTAAAAGCAGATCGCATCATCCACCACGATGAACGAAGTTCTACCCAGATCTCGGATTACGCTGCTCTCTCCCATGGTAAATCTGCCTTAGACTGATAATGCAATACTTCCGTTTTACCATAGCATCTCAATCATGCCGATCGTTATCGGAATCCGATTGAATATTGTTCGTTGGCGCATTGCATCTTCGCGCGCTTTGGGAGCAGGGTAGGGCAAGGGTTCCCATCTGCTCGACAATGTTGCTTTCTTTTCCCGCTCGGCAGCCGCTCTGAGAGGCTGACTCATAAAGAAGCGGTTTGATTACAGTCGCGTGCGATTCTGCGGATGATTTGGTTGACGGATGCGATGAAAAGCCAGGTGGTGGCGCTTTCGATGGTTCGCTCGAAGTCCTTGGCGAGGCGGCGGTTGCGGTTCAGCCATGCGATTGTCCGCTCGACTACCCAGCGGCGTGGCAGAAGCTTGAAGCCCTTGGCGGCGTCGGAGCGCTTAATTATGTCCAAGGTCCATGTGCCGATTTTGGTGAGCGCGGTGCGCAGTTTGTCCCCGGCATATCCCCCATCGGCGAAGACGTGACGCAACCACGGGAAGGTTTGGCGGATGCTGGCAAGGACGTCAGGCGCACCGTCGCGATCCTGGATATCGGCGGTGTGAACGATGGCACCGACCAGCAGGCCCTGCGTGTCTGTGACGATGTGCCGTTTGCGACCCTTGATCTTCTTGCCCGCGTCAAAGCCCCGTGGGCCGCCACTTTCTGTCGTTTTCACACTTTGGCTATCGATGACACCCGCGCTGGGAGAAGCTTCCCGACCCATCGCTTCACGTGCCATTAGCAGCAGGGCGTGGTTGATCGATTTCCACACACCCATTGCGCTCCATCGGTAGAAATAATGCTGTACAGTGGTCATGGGCGGAAATAGCCCTGGCGGCAGCATCCGCCACGGCAGTCCGCCCCGAAGCAGATAAAGGATCGCCTCGACAATCTGCCGGTAATCCCAAACTGGCGGACGACCGAGCTTCGAACGCGGTGGGAGCAGCGGTTCCAAAATCGCCCATTCCGCGTCAGTCAGATCACTTGGCAAAAGCAGTTCGGCTCTGGCATACTGCCG
>NZ_JBAQOK010000076.1:0-74622 GCF_049304695.1 Sphingobium sp. | reverse complement strand
TCGCTGGGGGAAGCGACGAGGGACATTGTGTTGGCACCCTCTCCTACAGGGGAGCGGGTCTGGGTTTAGCCCAGCTTGATGACAGTAGCGCGACGGCGTTCGGGCAGGCGTTCGGCGTAGAGGCTGGCCATCGGCTCGTCCTCCACTTCGATCGTGGCCTGCGACGTGAAGCCATTGAAGCCGGTGCGCATGGCGCAGCCATAGGCGCCCAGCATCCCGATTTCGATATAGTCGCCGGTCGCAACGTCCGCAGGCAGCATGAACGGGCCGACCATATGATCCATGTCGTCGCAGGTCGGGCCATAGAAGGAGAAGCCGGTCATTTCGGCATCGCTTTCTTCGTCACGCAGCAGGACGACAGGGAAGCGCCAGCCGATATGCGCCGCATCGAACAACGCGCCATAGGCACCGTCATTGATGTAGAGTTCGGTGCCGCGACGGCGCTCTACCCGCACGATGATGGAGCTATATTCGGCCGACAGGGCGCGACCGGGTTCGCACCATAGTTCGGACGAATAGCTGACCGGCAGGCTTTCGAAACCGCGATGGATGGCGTCGAAATAAGCCTCCAGCGCCGGGGGTTCCATGCCGGGATAGACCGACGGGAAGCCGCCGCCGACATCGATGATGTCGACCGTGACCGCCGCATCGACGATCGCAGCGCGGACACGTTCGATCGCGTCGCTATACGCCTGAGGCGACATCGCCTGGCTGCCGACGTGGAAGCAGATGCCCAGCGCATCGGCGGCCTGGCGCGTGGCCATCAGCAGTTCGCGGGTCTCGCCCAGTTCCGCGCCGAATTTCGACGCAAGCGAGAGTTCGCTATGTTCCGACGACACGCGCAGACGAACGCACAGTTCCAGATCGGTCGCGTCATTGGTGGCGCGCATGATCTTTTCCAGCTCGTCGATGGTGTCGAGCGAGAAGGTGCGCACGCCATGGACTGCATAGGCTTCGGCAATGGCTTCTTCAGCCTTTACCGGGTGCATGAAGCAGAGTTTGGCGTCCGGCAGGGTTTCCGCAACGAGGCGCACTTCCGCGATGGAGGCAACGTCGTAATGCGAGATACCGCTGTCCCACAACGTCCGAAGCAGATCGGGCGATGGGTTGGCCTTTACGGCATAGAGCGAGCGTCCCGGAAACTTCTCAACGAAGAATCGGGCGGCACGCGCCGCAGCCTGCGGGCGAATCAGCGTTACCGGAGCTGCCGGTGTGAGGGTGGTCGCTACCCCCAGCGCGCTAGGATACTTGTGCAATTCAAGGGACCTCCAGTGTCGTTCAGGGCGAAAAAAGCTGCCTTGCGGTGGAAGTCCCATGGGGCAGCGGAAGGGCGCTATATGCCCCGGTGACCCCCCTGTAAAGCGCGTGTGTAAAATAAGTTGCGCAAGGGGCCACGAGCCGTGCCTTAAGACAGACGGTCCTTGAAATCGGCGTAGGAAAAGCTGCGTATTTCCGTGAGTTGATCCGTGGCGCTGTTCCACAGCCAGATGGCGGGCAGCGGGACGCCGTTGAAGGTGTTGGTCTTGACCATCGAATAATGCGCCTGATCGAGGAAGGCGATGCGCGCACCCGGCTCCGCGCCGCCGGGTACGCGATAGTCGCCAATGATGTCGCCTGCGAGGCAGGATGGGCCGCCCAGCCGGGTCACGTCGCCGGTAGCCGGTTCGTGCAGCATGGCGGGGCGATAAGGCGCTTCGATGACGTCGGGCATGTGGCAGGTGGCGGAGATGTCGGTGATCGCGACAGGCATACCGTTGTTCACCACGTCAAGGATTTCGCCGACGAGGATACCGGCGTCCAGCGCCATCGCTTCGCCGGGTTCAAGGTAGAGAGAAAGGCCGGTCTGCGCTTGGATATGGCGAAGGAAATCGACCAGCGCGTCGCGCTGATAATCGTCGCGGGTGATATGGTGGCCGCCGCCGAAGTTGAGCCATTTGAGCGAGCCGACATGAGGCATCACCCGCGATTCGATCGCGGCCCATGTGCGTTCGAGGGGGAGGAAATCCTGTTCGCACAGATTGTGGAAGTGAAGGCCGGTCACGCCTTCCAAATGTTCAGCGCGTAGCTGGTCGATCGGAAAGCCCAGACGGCTGTGCGGTTGGGAGGGGTCGTATTTGGGAACTTCACCCTCTGGATGGAGGGGGTTGATGCGCAGACCGATGTCGAAGCTGTGGCCAGCGGCGCGGGCGGCGTCGATCTGCGGTTTGAAACGGGCGATCTGGCCGGGGCTGTTGAAGATGACATGATCGGAGATGGTGAGGATTTCGGCGAGGTCTGCGGCCTTGTATGCGGCGCAGTAGGTGGCGACTTCGCCCTTATATTCCTCGCGGCCAAGGCGGGCTTCGTAGAGACCGGAGGCGCATACGCCGTCGAGATATTCGCCCAGCACGCTGCCCAGCGACCACATGGAGAAGGCCTTGAGCGCGCCGAGGATTTTGATGCCCGCGCGGTCGCGGACATCGGCGAGGACGGACAGGTTGCGCCGGATCGCGGCCTCATCCACCACGAAGGCGGGGGATGGGACGCGATACAGATCGAAGCGGGCGAAAGCGGCGGGATCGCCAGCTTTGGTTTCCATGAAATATCCTCCGCCACATCGTCACCCCAGCGGAGGCTGGGGTCTCACTTTACCTGTGGCGTTGTGGAAGAGAAGGGAGATCCCAGCCTTCGCTGGGATGACGGTGGTTGTTTTAGAACGCCAGTGGGGCGTCCAGTTCCTTTACCTGCCAGGGCAGGCCATGTTGGTTGAGCATGTCCATGAAGGGATCGGGGTCCATCTGTTCGATGTTGAACACGCCTTCCCCTTTCCACGCGCAGGTCAGCATCAGCGCTGCGCCGATCATCGCGGGGACGCCGGTGGTGTAGCTGACCGCCTGATTGCCGGTTTCGGCATAGGCTTCCTCATGATCGCAGATGTTGAGGACGTAGACGGTTTTCTGGACGCCATCTTTGGTGCCGGTGGCGATGTCGCCGATGTTGGTCTTGCCCTTGGTCGTGGCGCCGAGGCTGGACGGTTCGGGCAGGACAGCCTTGAGGAACTGGAGCGGGATGATTTCCTTGCCCTCATAGATCACCGGATCGATGCGGGTCATGCCGACATTCTGGAGGACTTCCAGATGCTTGAGATAGGCGTCGCCGAAGGTCATCCAGAAACGGATGCGCTTGATTTCGGGGTAGAATTTGGCGAGGCTTTCCAGTTCCTCATGATACATGAGGTACATATTCTTTTCGCCGACCTGGTCGAAATCGAACGCCTGTTTGTGGCTGAGCGCCGGGCCTTCGATCCACTGGCCATTTTCCCAGTGGCGCGAGGGGGCGGTGACTTCGCGGATGTTGATTTCCGGGTTGAAGTTGGTCGCGAAATGCTGGCCATGGTCGCCGCCATTGCAGTCGAGAATGTCGAGCGTGTCGATGGTGTCGAGCAGGTGCTTTTTGATGTAGCTGGCAAAGACGCTGGTGACACCGGGGTCGAAACCGGAGCCGAGCAGGGCCATGATGCCCGCTTCCTTGAAGCGTTCCTGATAGGCCCACTGCCAGCTATATTCGAATTTGGGCGTGTCGCGCGGTTCGTAGTTGGCGGTGTCGAGATAATCGGTCTTGGTCGCGAGGCACGCGTCCATGATGTTGAGATCCTGATAGGGCAGGGCCAGATTGACGACCAGTTTGGGCTGCACCCGTTCAATGAGCGCGATGGTCGCGGCGACATCATCGGCATCGACCTGCGCCACGTCGATGGTCACGCCGGTGCGGGCGAGAACCGATTCGGCGACCTTTTCGCAACTGACGATGCGGCGGCTGGCCAGCGTGATATGGCTGAAAATGTCGCTGTTCATCGCCATCTTGTGAACCGCGACCGAACCGACGCCGCCTGCGCCGATGACAAGAACCTTGCTCAATTTCATCTCCATTTGCCGATCGCGTGCCTCACGCGAAAGCGCCCATATAGGGGCTGGGCGTTACAGCGCAAAGTCAGTGTTATGGTGATAATGCATGCTTGCGCTGACGACCGGCGCGGCTAGGTTGGGAGGGTGGACACACTGGGGGATCAGGCGGACGACGCCCGCGCGCGCTTGACGCAGGCCATGCAGGGCGTGGCACGGCAGGACCGCAGCGCATTGAGCGACGTCTATGCGATGACGTCCGCGAAGCTGTTTGGCATTTGCCTGCGTATCTGCGGTGACAGGCAAAGCGCGGAGGATATTTTGCAGGACGTCTATGTGAAGGTTTGGCGACGGGCAGGGCAGTTCGATGCCACGCGTGCCAGCCCGATCACCTGGCTGGCGACGATCGCGCGCAACAGTGCGATCGACTGGCGGCGGGCCAATGGACGCATGGACATGCTGCCTGAAAGCGCGGCTGCGGACGTTGCCGATGAAGCGATTGCGGCGGATGACCGGATTGTCGGGGAGCAGGAGCGCGGGCGCATCTTCGAGTGCCTCAAGACATTGGATGTGCGCACGGGTGCGGCCATTCGCGCCGCGTTCTACGATGGGCTGAGTTATAGCGAACTGGCCACGCGGGCGCGCGTGCCGCTGGGGACGATGAAAAGCTGGGTGCGGCGTGGACTGTTGCGGTTGAAGGATTGTATCGGCGATGGATGACGTCCTGACGCCCCAGGAAGAACGCAGCGCGCTGGCAGCGGAACTGGCGCTGGGGCTGCTGGACGGGGACGAGCGCGCGGCGGCTTTGCGGCTGCGGTTGTCGGATAGTGCGTTTGCGGCGGAGGTTTCTGCGTGGGAAGCGCGGCTGGAACCGCTGCATGGTGAGTGGGCCGATGTTGCACCCCGCGATTCGGTGTGGGCGGCGGTAGCTGCGCGGATCGGGGCGGAGGTTGCGCCCGTGGGCGATGTCGTAGCGCTGCGCACGCGGGTTGCGCGCTGGCGGGCGGGGACGATCGTTTCAGGGGCTTTGGCGGCAGGGCTGGCAGCGCTGTTGCTGGTGCGGCCTGCGACGCAGGTGCCTGTGACAGGCGTGCCTGATGCGACGCCGGTGGCCTTCGTCCAGATGGCGGGCGAGGCTGGCGGGCCGCAGCTGAGCATGCGGCACGATAGCGGGTCGGCGCAATTGACGTTGCGGGTGTCGGGCATGAAGCAGGGCGATCTATCGCCCGAACTATGGGTCATACCGGCTGGTGGCGCGCCGGTGTCGCTGGGCGGGATTCCGTCATCGGGGACGATGGCGCTGCGCCTGACCGACGGGCAGCGGCGGTTGCTGGTCGAGGGCGCGACGCTGGCCGTGACGATGGAGCCGCAGCAGGGCATGCCCCATGCAGCGCCCAGCAGCGCGCCGGTGGCGGCGGGGCAAATCACGCAGATTTGATATTTCTCGTCACTCGCTGCCGCTTTGGGGGCGCGATGGATGCTGAATTAAGTTCAGCATGACGAGGTAAATTACATGCGCATATACTTGCCTGGCTTTCGACGCCGTTTCGAATGTCCTTTAGGTCATTCGTGCATCCGTTCTCGTCCGTGGCGCGTAGCTGCTGCACATCCCGCCTTTGTGGGGTGCAAAGATCGAGAAGGATGTCTCTCATGAAAATTTCCCCCATATCCCTGATGATTGCGGGCGCTGTGATGGCGGCTGGCGGCGGGATGGCCGGTGCGCAGATGGCCAAGAACCCGATGGTTGGCGGCGCGGCAATGTATCCGACCAAGGATATCGTCGATAACGCCGTCAATTCGAAGGATCACACGACGCTGGTCGCCGCTGTCAAGGCCGCCGGGCTGGTCGATACGCTGAAGGGTCCGGGTCCGTTCACTGTATTTGCGCCGACCAACGCTGCGTTTGCAAAGTTGCCCGCTGGTACGGTCGATACTTTGGTGAAGCCTGAGAATAAGGCGATGCTGACCAATATCCTGACCTATCATGTGGTCGCGGGTCGGATGACCGCCGCCGACATCGCCGCCAACGCAGCCAAGCATGGCGGCAAGGCGACGCTGACCACCGTGCAGGGCGAAATGCTGACTGCGTGGAAGAAGGGCAAGGACTGGTATCTGACCGATGCCAAGGGTGGTCAGTCGAAGATCACCATTGCCAACGTCATGCAGTCCAACGGCGTCATTCACGTCGTCGATACGGTTCTGATGCCCTGAACCGTGTTGCACTGATGTGATGGCCGACGGGTCGATGGCTACGCCCCCTTGCCATCGGCCCGTTTGTTTTTGTGGGGGAGTAGGGCTTCTCGACTTCGCTCGAAGCGAACGGATGTGGTGGGAGGCGGCTTAAGGTTATCGGGGCTTGCGAAGAAAGGCTTCTACTTCGCTCAGTCCGAACGGCTTAGGGAGCGTTAGCGCACCAGTTTCTTCAAGCCTTCCACGGTGTCTGCCTCATGCGCAGGCTTGTCCTTGCGGATGCGGGCTATCCTTGGGAAGCGCATGGCGAGGCCGGATTTGTGGCGCTTGCTGTCGTGGATGCTGTCGAACGCAACTTCGAGGACCAGCGTCTTTTCCACTTCGCGCACGGGGCCGAAGCGGGCGACTGTGTTCTGCCGCACGAAGCGGTCGAGCATCTTGAGTTCTTCGTCGGTGAAGCCGCTGTAGGCCTTGCCCACCGGATGTAGTTCGCCATCCTCCGTCCAGCAGCCGAACGTGTAATCCGAATAGAAGGACGAGCGTTTGCCGTGGCCGCGCTGGGCATACATCATCACGCAATCGGCGGTCAGCGGATCGCGTTTCCATTTATACCAGAGCGCGGCCTTACGCCCCGCGACATAGGGGCTGTCGCGGCGTTTGAGCATGACGCCCTCGATCGCGGCGTCGCGGGCGCCCGCGCGAATGTCGGCCAGCGCGTCGAAGTCGGCGGCGTCGATCAGGGCGGAAATGTCGAAGCGGTTCGGGTCGAGCGTGGGGACGATCGCTTCGAGCCGGGGGCGGCGCTGTTCCCATGGCAGGGCGCGCAGATCCTCGTCGCCATCGAGCAGCACGTCGTAGAGGCGGACGAACGCGGGATAGTCGGCCATCATCTTAGTCGTGACGGCCTTGCGCCCCAGCCTTTGTTGCAGGGCGTTGAAGCTGGCCGCTTCTCCGCCCTGAAACTCGCCCTTCACCAGCAGTTCGCCGTCGAGGACGGCATGGCCGGTGAAGGCGTCTGCGACTTCGGGGAAGCTGGCGGAAATATCGTCGCCTGCGCGGCTGTAGAGGCGCGTTTCGGTGCCGGTGCCGACGATCTGGATACGGATGCCGTCCCATTTCCATTCGGCGGCATAGTCTTTGAGATCGACGCTGTCGGCTTCGAGCGGATGGGCGAGCATGAAGGGGCGGAAATAGGGCGTGCCTTCGGGGTCGGGCCGGGATGAGTGGCCTTCTGCCCATGCGAACAGCGGGGCGTAGGGCGGGCTTAGCGCGTGCCAGACCTGTTCGACATCATCGACGTCGAGGCCGAAGGCTTGCGCGAAGCCGGTCTTGGCAAGGCGGGCGGAGATGCCCACGCGCAGGCCGCCAGTCGCGAGTTTGAGCAGGGCGAAGCGGCCTGACGCATCGAGATGGTCCATCATTTCGCCAAGGATCGCAGGCGCGCCGACGCGGCTTGTCGCGTGGAGACGATCGACCACGGTGGCGAGCGTCAGCGTGCCGTCGTCAAGTTCTGGCGGTTCGTCGGCGGGGACAGGCCACAGGAGCGCGACGGTTTCGGCAAGGTCGCCCACATAATCGCGGCTCATTTCGTAGAGGATGGGATCGACACGGCCCCGGATCATATCGCCGATGGCGGAGGATTTGACGGCCTTGAGGTCGAGGTTGCCGGTTAGCGCTGCCAGCGCCCAGCCCCGGTCCGGGTCGGGGGCAGTGCGCAGATAGGCGGCGATGAGGGCCAGCTTGCTGGTGCGCGAGCGGGTGTAGACGAGCGCGTCGAGGAGTTGGGAAAAGGGCCTCATGGGCGATCTGACGATGTCGTTTGAGAAGGAAGGGGCTTCGACAGGCTCAGCCCGAACGGAGTTGAGTTGGGTAGGATTTTCCCCAAAACCGTTCGGGCTGAGCGAAGTCGAAGCCCTTTACCGAGCATGGCGAAGTGCCTCGACAGGCTCGGCTTGGCCCTTCGACTTCGCTCAGGGCGAACGGGTTTAGAGGTCACTCTTCCTCCTCCTCGTCTTCGCGGCCGACCATGGCGAGGGCGCGGGCGCGGATTTGGTGGGTCATGCACCAGTGGAGCAGCGCTTCTTCGCGGCCGTGGGTGATCCAGGTTTCGGTGGGGGCGACTTCGCGGATGGTGTCGGTCAGTTCGTCCCAGTCGGCGTGGTCGGACAGGACGAGGGGGAGTTCGACATTCTTTTGCCGCGCGCGTTGGCGCACGCGCATCCAGCCGGATGCCATGGCAGTGATCGGGTCGGGCAGGCGGCGGCTCCAGCGGTCGTTGAGCGCAGAGGGCGGCGCGACGACGATGGATCCGCGCATATCCTTGGCTGACACACCGGCGGCGGGGCGCAGTTCGCCCATGTCTATGCCGAAATCGGCGTAGAGTGCGCACATGCGCTCCATCGCGCCGTGGATATAGATCGGTTCCTTGTGGCCGCGCGCGCGGACTTCGCAGATCAGCCGCTGCGCCTTGCCCAGTGCATAGGCACCCACGAGGACGCAGCGATCGGGGTTGGCGTGGAGCGCGGCGAGGAGGCGATCGACTTCGCTGCCGGTGTCGGGGTGGCGGAAGACGGGCAGGCCGAAGGTCGCTTCGGTGACGAAGATATCGCAGGGGACGGGTTGAAACGGGGGGCAGGTCGGATCGGGGCGGCGTTTATAGTCGCCGGTGACGACGACGCGCTCGCCCGCATGTTCCAGCACGATCTGCGCGGAGCCGAGCACATGGCCTGCGGGCACGTAGCGGATAGTGACACCGCCCAGCCGGATTTCCTCGCCATAACCGACCGGCGTGCCGGATGCGGTGCCATAGCGCAGGCCCATGATGGCGAGTGTTTCGCGCGTCGCCCAGACATGGCCGTGGCCGCCGCGCGCATGATCGGCATGGCCGTGCGTCACCAGCGCGCGCTCCTGCGGCAGGGACGGGTCGATCCAGGCGTCGGCGGGGCGGACATAGATGCCGGTGGGGTGGGGTTCGATCCAGTGAGCCATGAGGGGTACAAGATGGGAGGCGGGCGTGCGGTTCCACAAGGCGTATGAACCAAAGGCCGTCATGGGTTCGTCATGCCAGCGTCATGCCCCTGACGCGCCGCCGTCCTATGCGCGAGCCACGACCCGGTATCGAGGAGTATGCATATGGCCGTTTCAGCGCACCACAATGTCACGCAGGCCGTGCATCGCCATCGGCATCTGTCGAAACAGGGGCTGCTGGAGCGGGCGTTCACATTTGCGTTTCGCGGCCTTGTCTATGCCCAGATATGGGAAGACCCTGCGGTCGATATGGAGGCGCTGGCCATCACGCCCGATTGCCATGTCGTGACGATCGCGTCGGGGGGATGTAATGTCCTGTCCTACCTGACGGCCGATCCAGCAAAGATTACAGCGGTTGATTTGAACACCGCGCATATCGCGCTTAACCGTCTGAAGCTGATGGCGGCGCGGACCTTGCCCGATCATGCGGCTTTTCACCGTTTCTTTGCGCAGGCCGACAGCCGGGAGAATGTGACGGCCTATCATGGCCATGTCGCGCCGCATCTGGACGAAGCGACACGGCGTTACTGGGAAGGACGCGACCTGATCGGGCGGCGGCGGATCGGTGGTTTTGCGCGCGGCATCTATCGCCATGGCCTGCTGGGGCGGTTCATCGGCGCGGCACATCTGCTGGCGCGGCTGCATGGCATCAATCCCCGGCGGATGCTGGACGCGACGACGCGGGAGGAGCAGCGCGCAATTTTCGATGCGGAAATCGCGCCGATTTTCGACAAGGGGTTCGTGCGATGGCTGACCAGCCAGCCGGCTTCGCTGTTCGGCCTGGGCATTCCGCCTGCGCAGTTCGAAGCGCTGGCTGGGGACGAGCGGATGGACGCCGTGTTGAAGGCGCGGCTGGAAAAGCTGGCGTGTGATTTCGACCTGAAGGATAATTATTTCGCGGTGCAGGCGTTCGGACGGGGCTATGCAGGCGGCGAAGGCTCGCTGCCGCCCTATTTGCAGGCGGCGCATCATGACGCCGTGCGCGACCGGGCCGACCGGGTGGATGTGCGACATGTGAACTTCACCGATTTTCTGCGGGACCAGCCAGCGGCGTCGGCCGACCGCTATATCCTGCTCGATGCGCAGGATTGGATGGACGACGGGCAGTTGAACGCGCTGTGGCAGGAAATCACGCGGACGGCGAAACCGGGCGCGCGGGTGTTGTTCCGCACGGCTGGCTGCCCAAGCATATTGCCGGGGCGGGTTGCCGACGATGTGCTGGGGCGGTGGGCTTATCAGGCGGACGCGTCGCTGGATTATAGCGCGCGCGACCGGTCGGCCATTTATGGCGGCGTGCATCTCTATGTGCTGGCGGATGGCGCGGCGTGAGCGGGCATGGCGCGGTGATGGATGGGGTCTATCGCTATCAGCGGCATATCTATGACCTGACGCGCAAATATTATCTGCTGGGGCGTGATGGGTTGATCGCCGATCTGGCTCCCCCGCCCGGTGGTGCGGTGCTGGAGATCGGATGCGGGACCGGGCGCAACCTGATCGCGGTCGGGCGAGCGTGGCCGCAGGCGCGGTTATATGGCGTGGATATCAGCGACGCGATGCTGGATACCGCGCAGGCTTCCGTGGCGAAGGCAGGCATGGGCGATCGGGTGATGCTGGCGCAGGGGGATGCTTGCGGGTTCGATGCGCAGGCGCTGTTCGGGCGGGCGATGTTCGACCGGGTGTTCATCAGTTACGCGCTGTCGATGATCCCGGATTGGGAGGCTGCGTTGCGCCAAGCGGCGGCGTGTGTCGCGCCGGGTGGGCGACTCGACATCGTGGACTTTGGGCAGCAGGATCGGTTGCCGGGGGTGTGGAAACGGCTGCTGTTCGGGTGGCTCGGTGCATTTCATGTGACGCCGCGTCGGGAACTGGCGCTGGCGATCGAGGCGATGGCGCGGGCCAGTGGTGGCGCGGCGCATGTGCGGTCGCTGTATCGGGGCTATGCGGTGCGGGGCGGGATTATTCGGCTTTGAGGCCGTGGGACTGGACTCCCGCCTTCGCGGGAACACGGAGGGGCTATGCCAAACATTGTGTTCCCCGGCCTGCGCCGGGGAACAGTGGTCAGGCTGCGCGGCGTTCTTTGAGTTCCAGTTCCAGGCGCGACCAGATTTCCACCAGTGCTGACACCAGATCGCGCATCATCGCTTCGGTGTGGGCGGGGCCGGGGGTGAAGCGCAGGCGTTCGGTGCCGCGTGGTACGGTGGGATAGTTGATGGGCTGGACGTAGGCGCCATATTCGGCAAGCAATATGTCGCTGATCCGCTTGGCCTTGACCGGATCGCCGACCATCAAGGGCACGATATGCGTGACCGATGGCATGACCGGTAGGCCCGCTTCGGCCATCAGGCGCTTGAGCAATGCGGCGGAGGCCTGTTGCCCTTCGCGTTCCTCGGTGGAGCCTTTGAGGTGGCGCACGCTGGCCAGCACGCCTGCGACCAGCACGGGGGACAGGGACGTGGTGAAGATGAAGCCGGGTGCATAGCTGCGGATGACATCGACGATCATCTGGTCGGCAGCGATATAGCCGCCCATGACGCCGAATGCCTTGCCCAGCGTGCCTTCGATGATGGTCAGGCGATGAGCCACCTTGTCCCGTTCGGAAATGCCGCCGCCGCGCGCGCCATACATGCCGACCGCATGAACTTCATCGAGATAGGTCAGCGCGTTGAATTCATCCGCCAGGTCGCAGATTTCCGCGATCGGCGCGATATCACCGTCCATCGAATAGACGCTCTCAAAGGCGATCAGCTTGGGCGCTTCAGGGTCTTCGGCCTCCAGCAGTTCGCGCAGATGATCGATGTCATTGTGGCGGAAGACGCGCTTTTCGCAGCCGGAATTGCGGATGCCCGCGATCATGCTGGCGTGGTTCAATTCGTCGGAAAAGACGATGCAGCCGGGCAGCAGCTTGGCCAATGTGGAGAGCGTCGCTTCGTTCGAGACATAGCCCGAAGTGAAGAGGAGGGCTGCTTCCTTGCCATGCAGGTCGGCCAGTTCGCCTTCCAGATCGACATGATAATGGGTGTTGCCGCCGATGTTGCGGGTGCCGCCCGATCCTGCGCCGACATCATGCAGCGCCTCTTCCATCGCGGCGACGACCTTGGGATGCTGGCCCATGGCGAGATAGTCGTTGGAACACCAGACCGCGATGGGCTTGGGACCGTTATGGCCGTGAAAACAGCGCGCGTTGGGGAAGGAGCCGCGATTGCGCAGGATGTCGATGAACACCCGATAGCGACCCTCTTCATGGAGACGGTCAATCGCCTGCGCAAAGATATGTTTGTAGTTCACGCTCGCCCAATCCTTGCTGGTCCGCATCCTCATCGATTGCGGCGTTTACCGGCAGATGCGCGCCATTACCAGCGCTAACCGCTCGCAGATATAGGGACATTATCGATCATGGCCATCGGACCTTTTGTCCTATGGGTCCAGATCATAGCTGTTCGATGCGGTCGAGGCCGTAGCGGGCGAGCGCGGGGGCGAGGGTAAGAATGTCGTCGTCCACGCGGGTGAAGACGGCCGTTCCAGCGGTGGCGTGGGCGGGCCAGGGCTGGCCCTGCGTCAGGAAAGCGATGCGACGGGCGATGCCTTCGCCACCGTGGACGAAGATTATCGGGTGCGGCGCGGCGGCGGCCAGTTCGGGTTCCACCAGCGGGAAATGGGTGCAGGCGAGTGCGACGACGTCCATGCGATCGCCGCCCGGCTGGTCCAGCAGGCCAGCCAGCGCGCCGCGCGCCACGGCTGGGTCGAGCGGTTGCCCGCGCAGCTTCGCCTCGGCCAGCGCGACCAGCGCGCCGCTGCCGTAGCGCAGGACGATGCAGTCAGCGCCATGTTCGGCGGCGAGGCGATCGACATAAGGCTGGCGCACGGTTGCGTCGGTGCCGAGTACGCCGAATACGCGGCTTTTGGACAGGAGCGCGGCGGGTTTGATCGCGGGGACGGTGCCGACGACCGGTATGTCGAGCGCGGCGCGGACGTGACGGAGCGCGATGGTGGAGGCAGTGTTGCAGGCGATGACGGCAAGGCGCGGCCGGTAGCGCTCCACGAGGCGACCGAGCAGCGCGGGGACGCGCGCGGCGATTTCATCCTCGCTCTTGGTGCCATAGGGAAAGCCTGCGCTGTCGGCGGCATAGATGATGGGCGCAGTGGGCAGCGCGGCACGGGCGGGGGCGAGGATGGACAAGCCGCCGACGCCGGAATCGAAGAAGAGGATGGGGGCGTTGGGTGCGACCGTCATGGGGCGACATGTCGCGGGCTGGGGCAGGAGTGTCAACATCCGCATTGCTCCACGCGGCTGTCACGCTATGGTCGCGCCCCACTCCTATTGGCGACATTCATGACTCCTCCCTGGCTGATTCCTGCGTTCGTTCTTGTCCTTGGCTATCTGCTTGGCTCCATTCCGTTCGGGCTGCTGCTGACGCGCTTTACCGGCGCAGGCGATTTGCGGCAGATCGGGTCGGGCAATATCGGCGCGACCAATGTGTTGCGGACGGGGCGCAAGGGGCTGGCGGCGGCGACGTTGCTGCTCGACCTGCTGAAGGGCGTGGTAGCGGTGCAGATCGGCGCGGCTCTGGTCGATGGCGGCGGGCCGATGGCAGGCGCGATGGCGTTTATCGGCCATTGCTATCCGGTGTGGCTGCGCTTTGCAGGTGGCAAGGGTGTGGCGACGATGATGGGCGTGGTGACGGCGTTGTACTGGCCGGCGGGAATCCTGTTCGCGATCGTGTGGCTGGGCGCATTGTTCGGGACGAAATGGTCATCGGTCGGCGGCATGGCGGCGGCGGTGAGCGCGCCGATCGCCTTATGGTTCATGGGGCGGATCGAATTGGTGCCGGTTGCGATGGCGATGGCGCTGATCCTGCTGTGGCGGCATCGCGCCAATATCGCGCGGTTGATGCGCGGCACGGAGCCGAAGATCGGGGCCGACAAGACGTGAGCGAGGCGGAACGGTTCGACCGGCTGCGGCTCATTCGATCGCCGCGAATCGGACCTGTTACCTATCGGCAGTTGATGGCGCGCTTTGGTACGGCGGGGGCAGCGTTGCGCGCCGTGCCGGACCTTGCGGCGCGGGGCGGGGGCAAGGCGAGCGTTGCGGATGCGGGTGCTGTCGAGCGGGAGATTGCGGCGTCGAGAGCGCTGGGTGCGCGATACCTGTTGATGGGGGATGCGGACTATCCTGCCTTACTCGACCAGATGGACGGCGCGCCGCCTGCGTTGATCATACGGGGCGATGCGGCGTTGAGCGCGAGGCAATGTATCGCGATGGTCGGCGCGCGCAATGCGTCGGCGGCGGCGGTGCGGTTCGCCAGGGTGCTGGCACAGGATCTGGGGCAGCGCGGGGCGGTGGTCGTGTCGGGACTGGCGCGGGGCATAGACACGGCGGCGCATATGGGGTCGGTCGATAGCGGGACGATCGGCGTCATCGCCTGCGGACTGGATGTCGTGTTTCCGCCGGAAAATGCAGCTTTGCAGGGGCAGGTTGCCGAGCAGGGGCTGCTGGTGACGGAGCATCCGCCCGGCGTACAGCCGCTCGCTCGGCATTTTCCGGCGCGCAACCGGATCATCGCGGGATTGAGCGTGGGGACCGTGGTGGTGGAGGCGGCGCCCAAATCCGGGTCGCTGATTACGGCAAGGTTGGCAGGTGAGGCGGGGCGTGAGGTGATGGCGGTGCCGGGATCGCCGCTCGATCCGCGCGCGCAGGGGTGCAACCAGTTGATCCGTGAAGGCGCGATATTGGTACAGAGTGCCGCCGATGTGCTGGAGGCGGTGGGCCATATCGACCCGCGTATGGTGCGTCAGGGCAGCCTTGATTTTGCAGGCGAGCCAGTGTCGAGCGATGTGGCGGCGGGGGAGCGGGATGCCGTCTTCGCGCTGCTGGGCCATGCGCCGGTGCCGGTGGACGAACTGATCCGCCTGTCTGCGTTGTCGCCTGCAGTGGTGCAGACAGTTTTGCTGGAACTGGAACTGGCCGAGCGGCTGGATCGGCTGGCGGGCGGACGGGTGAGTTTGCGGTGAGTGACATGCCGATCCGGGTTGCGGCGCTGTATCATTTTACGACGTTCGACGATTGCCCGGCGATCAAGGCGCGGTTGGCGGCTTTATGCTGTTCGCTGGGGATCAAAGGGCTGCTGCTGATCGCGCGCGAGGGGATCAACGGGACGATCGCTGGGGGCGATAGCGCGATTGATGCGGTGTTGGCGGAGATACGCGGGTTGCCGGGCTGCGCGGACATTGCGGTCAAGTTTTCGCGCGCGGCGACCATGCCTTTCCATCGGATGAAGGTTCGGATCAAGCCGGAGATCGTCACGATGGGGCAGCCGGATCTGGACCCGGTGAAGGATGCGGGGCGTTATGTCACGGCGCAGGATTGGAACGCTTTGATCGCCGACCCTGACACGATCGTCATCGATACGCGCAATGATTATGAAGTGGCGGTCGGTACGTTCGCCGGGGCGATCAATCCGGGGACGCAGAGCTTTGCGGATTTCCCAGAATGGTTTCGCGCGAACAGCGAAGCGTTGCGGAGCGAGGGCAGGAAAGTCGCGATGTTCTGCACCGGCGGGATACGGTGCGAAAAAGCGACGGCATTCGTCAGGGCGCAGGGGGTGGACGATGTCTATCATCTGGAAGGCGGCATCCTGAAATATCTGGAAACCGTGCCGGAGGCCGAGAGCCTGTGGCAGGGCGAATGTTTCGTGTTCGACCAGCGCGGGACGGTGGTCCATGGGCTGGCGCAGGGGACGCATCTCATCTGTCATGCGTGTCGCAGGCCGGTGTCGGAAACGGATCGCGCGTCGCCGCTCTATGAGGAGGGCGTCAGTTGTCCCGCCTGCCATGGCGAGCGCAGCGATGCGCAGCGGGCGGGCTATCGCGAACGGCATCGGCAGCAACAACGGGCCGTGGCGCAGGGGCAGGATCATATCGGCGCGACCCACAGGGATGGGAAGGCGCTGGCCAACGCCCCGCTTCTCCCCTAATCAACGCACCGCTTGACGCCCGCCGTCATCGCCTTTCAGACTCGCGCATACGTGTGAGGCATAAATTTCGGGGCCAAAATGCAGCTTGTCATCGTTGAATCGCCGGCCAAGGCGAAAACCATCGAGAAATATCTGGGCGGGGATTTCCATGTCCTGGCCAGTTACGGCCATATTCGCGACCTGCCCGCCAAGGACGGATCGGTGGACCCGGACGACGGCTTTGCGATGTCGTGGGAAAATTATGGCGACAAGGGCAAGCAGCTCAAGGCCATTTCGGACGCGGCCAAGAAGGCGACGCGCCTGATCCTCGCGACTGACCCTGATCGCGAAGGGGAAGCGATAAGCTGGCATGTGCAGGAAGTGCTGCGCGCCAAGAAAGCGTTGCCTGCTGTCGTGGACCGGGTGACGTTCAACGCGATCACCAAAGCGGCGGTGCTGGACGCGATGGCCAAGCCGCGCGCGCTGGACGAGGATCTGATCGACGCATATCGCGCGCGGCGGGCGCTCGACTATCTGGTCGGTTTCACCCTGTCGCCCGTGTTGTGGCGCAAGTTGCCGGGCGCCAAGTCGGCCGGTCGCGTGCAGTCGGTCGCTTTGCGGCTGGTGGTCGAACGCGAGCGGGAGATTGAGTCCTTCGTCGCTCAGGAATATTGGTCGGTTGCCGCTGAAATGGAGCAGGATGGCACGGCGTTCACCGCGCGCCTCGTCCGGTGGAAAGGCGAGAAGATCGAGCGGCTGACCATCGGCAAGGAAGGCGACGCGATGGCCGCCAAGGCCGATGTGGAAGCCGGACGCTTTACGGTCGAGAAGGTCGAAACCAAGCCGCTCACCCGCAATCCGCCGCCGCCCTTCACCACATCGACATTGCAGCAGGAAGCGGCGCGCAAGCTGGGCTTTTCGGCGAGCCACACGATGCGGATCGCGCAGCAACTGTATGAAGACGGCGCGATCACCTATATGCGAACCGATGGCGTGCAGATGGATGGCAGCGCCATTTCCGCCGCGCGCAAGGCGATCGCGGAACGCTATGACGGCGGGTATCTGCCCGAAAAGCCGCGCCAGTATCAGACCAAGGCCAAGAATGCGCAGGAAGCGCATGAGGCCATTCGTCCGACAGAGTTTAATCGCGACAAGGCGGGGTCGGGCGACCATGCGCGCCTCTATGATCTGGTGTTCAAGCGGGCGCTGGCGAGCCAGATGGCGTCGGCGCGGCTGGAACGGACGACGATCGACATGGTGGACGGATCGGGCAGCCATACGCTGCGCGCGACGGGGCAGGTTGTGATCTTCCCCGGCTTTCTGGCGCTGTATGAGGAAGGCCGCGACGACAGCGAGGATGACGATTCCAAACTATTGCCGCGCATCGCGCAGGGCGACGCGCCCGCCAAGAAGAAGGTGACGGCGGACCAGCATTTCACGCAGCCACCGCCGCGCTATTCGGAAGCATCGCTGGTCAAGCGGCTGGAGGAACTGGGGATCGGGCGTCCGTCCACCTATGCGTCCACTTTGCAGGTGCTCAAAGACCGCGACTATGTGCGGATCGAGAAGAACCGCTTCTTCGCCGAGGAAAGCGGGCGGTTGGTGACGGCGTTTCTGGAACGCTTCTTTGAACGCTATGTGTCCTATGATTTTACCGCTGGCCTTGAAGACCAGTTGGACGATGTGTCGGGTGGCCGTGCGCAGTGGCAGGCAGTGCTGGAAGCCTTCTGGAAGGATTTCAAGCCCAAGACCGCCGAAGTCATGGAGCAGAAGCCGAGCGACATCACGGCGGCGCTGGACAAGTTTCTGGAACCGATGCTGTTCCCGCCGCGTGCGGACGGCAGCAATCCGCGCGCCTGCCCGCTGTGCGCGGATGGGCAATTGTCGCTGCGTGGGGGGCGGTTTGGCGCGTTCATCGCCTGCTCCAACTATCCTGAGTGCAAATATACCCGCAAGTTCGGACAGCCGGGCGGCGCGGATGGCGGCGCGGATACCGGGCCGGAGGTTTTGGGGCAGCATCCAGAGACCGGACAGGACATCGTCAGGAAATCCGGCCGCTTTGGTCCCTATATCGAAATGGGCGAGGGCAAGGAGGCCAAGCGCGGGTCGATCCCCAAGGATCTGCCGGATGGCGAACTGACACTGGATTGGGGCGTGAAGCTGCTGAGCCTGCCGCGCGAGGTGGGACTGCACCCGGAAACGGGCTTGCCGATCGTGGCGAATATCGGGCGCTTTGGTCCGTACCTGTTGCACGATGGCAAATATGGGCGGCTGGCCAATACGGCGGAGATTTTCGAGGTCGGCATGAATAGCGCGGTCGTGAAGCTGGCCGAGGCGGCGCAGCGCGGGCCACGCAGTGCGGGCCGCGAGCCGTTGAAGGTACTGGGCGCGCATCCGCGTACCGAGCTTGAGATCAAGCTGATGGAGGGGCGCTATGGCGCTTATGTCACCGATGGCACGACCAATGCGACCTTGCCCAAGACGGTGGACAAGGATGCACTGACGCTGGAGGAAGCCGCGCAGTTGATCGACGCGCGGGCGGCGGCGGCGCCTGCCAAGAAGGGCGCGAAGAAGAAGGCCGCGCCCAAGAAGGCGGCGGCGAAGAAGCCTGCGGCCAAAAAAGATGGCGAGACGGTGAAGAAACCGGCGGTTAAGAAAGCGCCTGCGAAGAAGAAAGCGGCGGAGTAGGCTTTTCTATTCGTCATCCCAGCGAAGGCTGGGATCTCTCTTGTGTCGTTGCGCCACGAAGAAGAGAGATGCCAGCCTGCGCTGGCATGACGGGAGTGGGGGAGTAAGGCCGTGCGTGTTCCCGCGTAGGCGGGAATCCAGCTGTGACGTGTGGACTGGGTTCCCGCCTGCGCGGGAACACGGGGTGGCCTTACTCCACCCAGTCCAGGCCGATGTCGCGGTAGATGCCGCGATCGTTTTCCCAGTCTTCCTTCACCTTGACATGCAGGTAGAGGTGGACCTTGACGCCCAGCAGGGTCGCGAGTTCGGCGCGGGCTTTGGAGCCGATTTCTTTGAGGCGCTGCCCGCCTTTGCCCAGCACGATCGCGCGCTGGGTGGGGCGGCCTACCAGAATTTGCTGGTGGATTTCGACCGATCCGTCCGCGCGCTCCTTATATTGTTCGGTATCGACAGCGGCGGCGTAGGGCAGTTCGGCGTGGAGTTGATGATAGAGTTGTTCGCGCGTGATTTCGGCGGCCAGCATCCGGTCTGTCGCGTCTGACACCTGGTCTTCGGGGAAATGCCATGGCCCCGCTGGCATCGCGGCGGCAAAAGCGGCCTTGAGTTCGGGCAGGCCATCGCCGGTCTGGGCAGATACGAAATAGGTTTCGGCGATGTCCAGCTTCTCGGTCAGCCGCTGCGTATGGAGCAGCAGCTTTTCCTTGATGGCGATATCGACCTTATTGAGGATCAGCCACTTGCGCTCGGTGCGATGCTTCAAGGATTCGATGATCGGTTCCAGCTTGGGACCAAGCCCGGCGCGACCGTCCACGACCATTGCGATCAGGTCCGCGCCCTGCGCGCCGCCCCATGCGGCCTGCACCATCGCGCGGTCAAGCCGACGCCGGGGCGCGAAGATGCCGGGCGTATCGACCAGCACCAGCTGCGCGTCCCCCTCGATCGCGACGCCCATGACACGCGTGCGCGTGGTCTGCGCCTTGGCACTGGTGATCGCGACCTTCTGGCCCACGAGCGCATTGACCAGTGTCGATTTGCCCGCATTGGGCGCGCCGACGACGGCGATGACGCCGCAGCGATGGGGACCTGTATCTATCGTCAAATAACACTCCGTTCGCCCTGAGCTTGTCGAAGGGCATTACTTTTCTTTGCGAGATCTCGCCAATGTAGAAATCAACGTCCAGTCCTCGCGGATCAGCGCCAGCTTCTTCGCCCGGCTCCAGCCCTTGATCTGCCGTTCGGCTTCGAGCGCCTCCATACGCGAGCCGAACGATTGGGACCAGACCAGTTTTATCGGCAGGCGCGTTTGGGTGTAGCCAGGGGTTTCGCCTGCTTCATGCTGCGCAATGCGCGTTTCGAGATTGTCGGTGTGGCCGACGTAGAAGCTGCGGTCTGCGCAGTGAAGGAGGTAGGTCCAGAACGACATGAAATATTTTTAAGAACAAGTAAGACCCTTCGACAAGCTCAGGGCGAACGGAGGTGGGGGAGTCACCGCGCCAGCTTTTCCAGCAACGCCGCTGCCGCTGCCGTTTCCGCTTCCTGTTTCGATCCGCCGTCCGCGCTGGCTTCGCCTACGCCCTTGATGGACACGGAGACAATGAAGCGCAGGGCGTGGTGGGGGCCGGAGCGGTCCTTCATTTCATATTCGGGGGGCTTGCGCTTGTTGGCGGCGGCCCATTCCTGCAGCGCGGATTTGGGATGGCGGGGGGCGGCTGTCTGCGTATCGACGCGGTCGGCCCAGAGGCGACGGACGAGCGCGCGCGCTTCGTCCAGCCCAGCCTCCAGATAGAGCGCGCCGATCAGCGCCTCCATGACGTCGCCCAGCACATTGTCGCTGTCCGCCGCGCCGTCGTCCCGCGCCTGTTTGCCCAGCACGAGATGAGTGGGCACGCCCGCCGTGCGGGCGACGGCCGCGCAGGTTTCGCCCGATACCAGCGCGTTGAAGCGCCGGGACAGCTTGCCTTCGGGTTCGCCCGCATAGCGTTCATAGACCCATTCGGCGACGGTCAGGCCCAGCACGCGGTCGCCCAGAAATTCCAGCCGCTCGTAATTGTCGGCCTTCGCGCTGCCATGGGTGAGCGCTTGGGCAAACCGTTCAGGCTGGTGCGGGACGCGACCGATCAGCGCCTTCAGCCAGCCTGCCGTGTCCGGCCTGGGCGCTGCTGCCGTCAAAAACCTTCCCCGATGCGGTTGAAGCGTGCGGCTGAAATCCATGTCCACGGGAGCAACCAGTGCGCGCTGCCGTCAGTCGAGAAGACGGAGATCAGCGCCTTGCCGACAAGATTTTCCTGCGGGACGAGGCCGATGCCGCCGCCTTCGACTGCGGGGAAGCGGCTGTCGGCGCTGCGGTCGCGATTGTCGCCCATCATGAACAGATGGCCTTCAGGCACCAGCACGGTTTCGCGATCGTCCGCCGCGCCGTCCGGCACGAGGTCGAGGACGTTGTAGCTTTTGGCCGGAACATCCTTCGTCGCTGGCAGGGTTTCGCGATACTGGGGATAGCGGCATTGCTTGCCGCCGCCTGCAGCCGGTTCCTCAAAATCAGGACGATAGCAGGGGGAGACCGCGCCTTCCTTGGCGGCGGCGTCGAGCATGTTCTGCGTCACGGGGATGACGAGGTCGGCGACCTTCTGCTTGGGGATCGCCTGACCGTTGAGATAGACGGTGCCTGCGCGCACGGCGATCATGTCGCCGGGCAGGCCGATGACGCGCTTGATATAGTCGTTCTTCTGCGTCGGTGGCGCCTTGAACACCGCCACGTCGCCGCGATGGGGCAGGGTGGAGAAAATGCGACCGGGGATCAGCGGAATGCCGAAGGGCAGCGAATAGCGTGAATAGCCATAGGGCCATTTCGCCACCAGCAGATAGTCGCCGATCAGCAGGCGCGGCTGCATGGATTCGGAAGGAATATTGAAGGGCGATATGATGAAGCTGCGCAGGATGAAGACGAACAGCCCCAGCTTTGCGAGGAACCAGAGGAAGTCCCGCGTTTCCGATTTTGCAGTCATGGGTGTCCGTCACGTCCTTTGAATGTGCCGACAGCGCGGCCGGAGCGGCTTTTGAGGCCTGTCGCCCGGCAGGTCAAGCATGACCTTGACGATGCAAAGCGTCATCATATTGGGTAATGATAGGGAGAATCGACCGGTGCAGCGTCGGTGTCGATCAACTGCAAGAAGGATATACCATGACCAGCCCTGCACTGGCGGCCATCGCCGCGCTTCCCCAGCCGGACCTCAAGTCGATTTTCACCACCGATCCCGATCGGCTGTCCAAGCTGGTGATGACGCAGGGCGCGATCCGTTTCGATTGGTCCAAGACGCATCTGACCGATGCATTGATGGACGCGTTTTTGACGCTGACTGACGAGCAGGGGTTTGCTAGGCGACGCGACGCGCTGTTTGCAGGCGCAGCGGTCAACAATACGGAAGGGCGCGCGGCCGAACATCCCGCCGAGCGGGGCGAGGGCAATGCCGACAGCGTGGCCCATGCCAAGATGCTGCATGCGCGGATGCGCGGCCTGATCGACGCGATCGAGGCCGGGGCGCTGGGCGAAATCCGCCACATCCTGCACATCGGGATTGGCGGGTCGGCGCTTGGTCCCAATCTGATCGTCGATGCGCTGGATGGCGATGGTGTGCGCTATGACGTGGCGATCGTGTCCAATGTCGATGGCACTGCGCTGGAGCGGGCGATGGACGGGTTCGACCCGCAATTTACGCTGATCGCGATCGCGTCGAAGACCTTTACCACCAGCGAGACGATGCTGAACGCGGCGAGTGCGATCAACTGGATGGTCGAGGCCGGGGTGGACGACCCTTATGGCCGCGTCATCGCGCTGACCGCTGCGCCGGACAAGGCGATGGAATGGGGCGTGGATGAAACGCGCATCCTGCCGTTCGCCGAGAGCGTGGGCGGGCGTTATTCGCTCTGGTCCTCGATTGGGTTTCCTGCTGCCATGGCGCTGGGCTGGGATGCGTTCGAGAGCCTGCTGGAAGGCGCAGCCGAGATGGACCGCCATTTCCGTCTGTCGGACCCGCGCGAGAATGCGCCGCTGATCGCAGCTTTCGTGGACCAATATTATACGCGCGTCATGGGATGCCAGACCCGCGCAGTGTTCGCCTATGACGAGCGGCTGGCGCTGCTGCCATCCTACCTTCAGCAGTTGGAGATGGAGAGCAACGGCAAGTCGGTGCAGACCGACGGGTCGCCGGTCGATGGGCCGAGCGCGGCGATCACCTGGGGCGGGGTCGGTACGGATGCACAGCATGCCGTATTCCAGCTGCTGCATCAGGGGACGATCATTACGCCGGTGGAGTTCATCGCGTCGATCGAGCAGGGTCATACGCTGGACCCGGCGCATCACCGCGCGCTGCTGGTCAACTGCTTCGCGCAGGGGGCAGCGTTGATGCAGGGGAAGGCCAATGATGCCGACCCTGCGCGCGCCTATCCGGGCAATCGGCCTTCGACGACGATATTGCTGGAGGACGTGACGCCGCATGTGCTGGGCGCGCTGATCGCTTTCTATGAGCATCGGACCTTTGCCAATGCCGTGCTGATGGGCATCAACCCGTTCGACCAGTTCGGCGTGGAATTGGGCAAGGAGATCGCCAAGTCGATCGAGGCGGATGGGGCCAAGGGCTTCGATCCATCCACCATGGCGCTGATCGAGCTGGCTTTGGGTGAGGGGGAATGACTTTCTAAACCCGTTCGCTTCGAATCCTTCAACTGCCTGCCATGGCAGGCGCTCAGGACAGATCAGGGTCGAGAAGCCGCCAGCACTGGCCTAGGTTTCTCGACTTCGCTCGAAACGAACGGAGGGAGTATTACCCCTCTCCCACGAACGTAACCACCAGCGCGTCGCGCAAGGCGGGCTGGGCTGGGTCTTGCGGGTGAATTTCCGTGACGCCGTGCAGGATGCGATGATCGTCGATCAGCATCGCGTCGCCGGGCGCGGCCAGGGTAAATTCGCCCAGCGCCGTGCCGTCGGGCGCGCCGATGCGGGTGACGCCTTCGCGGACATTGCGCCGTTCCACCAGCATGACGAAGACCCAATCAACGCCATCGCGATGCAGGCCTTCGGGCGTGGGTCGGCCGGCCTCGTCCGGCTTCGCCTCGATCCGGAACTGGTGCATTTCGACATGCCAGCGGCGGTGGGCGGCGGGATCGAACTGATGGGCGCAGAAGGCGAAGATCGCGCGGCTGACCGGATTGTCGATCGTGGCGGCCTCCACGGGAGAGAACCAGCGCTGCACGTCGCCGTTCAGGGCGTTATAGTCGCGGCTTTGATAATGGGGCTGGTCGGGCTTGCGGATGATCGCGCCATGATCGCAGGCAAAGGCGGCGTGGCGGCGGCGGCGATAGCGTCCCCCATCCGCCATGTAGAGATCGGGGCCGAGGTCATTCCAGCTATCGGCGAACGATTGCCACGACGTTGTATCGGCGTTTAGCCGCGCCAGCATCTCTGTGCCGTCGATGCGCGCATAACCATCAGCAGCCATCTTCGCGGACAGGGCGATAGTGGCGGGGGAGATAAGCGCGATGGCGGTCATGAATAGTTCCTATCTGACGACCATGACGTGCGACAGGGCCGCTTTCCGCAAGCTGGCGTCGACGCTGACATGCGCATCATTCGATCCAATAAGGCACGATCTGGCGATTGTCGGGATCGACATGGATGGGGCGGTCGGCAGGTGGAAAGGCGCGCTGGTCGCAGCTTTGCCGTGAACACAGGCGGCAGGTGATGCCGATCGGGGTGGCCGCCCCCTCCACTTCCAGTTGCAGGCCATCGGCATAGACGAAATTGGCGGCGTGCGCGGTTTCGCAACCCAGCACGACGGCGAAGCGTCGGGGCGTGCGGCTGTAGCTGCCCGACGGTTTCACCAGCCCCTTGGCCATCGACACATAGCGCACGCCGTCGGGGGTTTCGCCCAGTTGCACGTTGATCCGGTCGGGAATGGCGACTGCCTCATGGACGTTCCACAGCGGGCATGCGCCGCCGAAACGGGCAAATTGCAGGCGGGTGGCGCTGTGCCTTTTCGTGATGTTGCCTGCCATGTCGACGCGGCAGAAGAAGAAGGGGATGCCGCGCAGGCCGGGCCGCTGGAGCGTGGAGAGGCGATGGCAGGCTTGCTCAAAACTGACGCCGAAGGTTCGCGCGAGCCGATCGATGTCGTGGCGCATCGTGCGGGCGGCTTCGCGGAAGGGGGCGTAGGGCATGAGCAGTGCGCCGGCTGCATAATTGCCGAGGCCCACGGCAAGCAGCCGGTCCGCGCCGACCACGGGCAGGGCGGCCTTGTTCACCACGTCGGCGATCACGGCTTGCCCCTCCAGCATCATGAGCTGATGGGCGAGCATGAACTTGCGGCTTTCGGTGGGTAGCGCAGCGTTGACGAAGAGGCGGCGGTCGGCGGGACTGTACGATCGCAGCGCGCTGTCGGGCGTGTCGGCGATCAGCGTTTCGATGCCGTGCCGACGGGCCAGCGCCTCCACCAGCATGCCCTCGTCCAGCGTCTGCCCGGCGGTGAAATGGGCGGCCATGTCTTCGGCCAGGCAGTCGAGGCTGTGGACATAATTGCCCGCTTCGTGAAACCAGTCGCGCGCCGCTTCCCATGGCAGGCGCGCCTGCACAGTGCTGTCGTTGCCGATCGCTTCCTCAATCATGTTGATGCGTTCGTTGGCGCGCAGATGAGCGTTGTAAAGATCGAGGTAACGGGCGGCAAATTCGGGGAATTGCAGGTGCAGCTTTTCGATCCGTTCCGGTTCCAGCGCGGGGCCGGGCAATTCGGGGTGGCCCAGCGCGAAGGTGAACGCGCCCAGCATCTGCTCATCCTCACGCGCGTCGAAGCTGGCCCAGTCGGTGGGAAAAGCGTTGGCCAGCGCCGCCTTGACCTTCGCGGTCAGGGGGCGGTCGTCATTTTCCATCTGCGACAGGTAGGATACGGAGATGCCCAACGCCTGCGCCATCGTCGCCTGATCCATGCGGTGTTCGAGCCGCAGTTGGCGCAGCCGTGGTCCTGCGAAGATGCGATTGCCGCGTGCCATGATGAAGCTCCTCACGGCGCCAAATGAACCGTCGGACCGTTCCTAATTTGCGAAGTCGTGATTTGCAAATTAGCAAATTCGCATTTGCGAAAAAATGCAAAGATGGGAAGAGGGGCGCTATAAGACGTCCGTGCCACAACCGGAGAGACCTATCTATGTCGAAGCTCGCCATTATCGAACAGCTGGATGCCAAGCGGGAAGCGGCCCGTATGGGTGGCGGACAGAAGCGGATCGACGCGCAGCATGGCAAGGGCAAACTGACCGCGCGCGAGCGGGTCGAGGTGCTGCTGGATGAAGGTAGCTTCGAAGAGCTGGACATGTATGTCGAGCATAATTGCACCGATTTCGGGATGGACGACCAGCATATTCCCGGCGACGGCGTGGTCACCGGATCGGGCACGATCAATGGGCGGCTGGTGTTCCTGTTCAGTCAGGATTTCACCGTTTATGGCGGCGCGGTGTCCGAACGGCACGCGATGAAAATCTGCAAGATCATGGATATGGCGCTGAAGGTCGGTGCGCCGGTGATCGGCCTGAACGATAGTGGCGGCGCGCGGATTCAGGAAGGTGTGGCCAGCCTTGGCGGCTATGCGGAGATTTTCCAGCGCAACGTGCTGGCGTCGGGCGTCGTGCCGCAGATCAGCGTGATTATGGGGCCGTGCGCGGGCGGCGCAGTCTATTCGCCCGCGATGACCGACTTCATCTTCATGGTGAAGGATAGCAGTTTCATGTTCGTGACCGGGCCGGACGTGGTCAAGACGGTGACGAACGAGGTGGTGACGCAGGAGGAACTGGGCGGTGCGGTGACGCACACCACCAAATCCGGTGTGGCCGATGTGGCGTTCGAGAATGACATCGAAGCGCTGCTGGCGGTGCGCGATTTCGTGGACTTCCTGCCCGCGTCCAATAAGGAGCCAGCGCCGGAGCGTCCAAGCGCGGACCCTTGGGACCGGATCGAGCCGAGCCTGGATACGCTGATCCCCGCCAATGCCAACCAGCCCTATGACATGCACGAACTGATCCGCAAGATCGTGGACGAGGGCGACTTCTTTGAAGTGCAGCCAGCCCATGCCGGGAACATATTGTGCGGTTTCGGGCGGGTCGAAGGGCGCACCATCGGTATCGTCGCGAACCAGCCGATGGTGCTGGCGGGCGTGCTGGACATTAATTCGTCCAAGAAGGCGGGGCGCTTCGTGCGTTTCTGCGATGCGTTCGAGATACCGATCGTGACGCTGGTGGATGTGCCGGGCTTTCTGCCGGGGACGGCGCAGGAGCATAATGGCATTATCAAGCATGGCGCGAAACTGCTGTTCGCCTATGCCGAAGCCACCGTGCCGAAAATCACGATCATCACGCGCAAAGCCTATGGCGGGGCGTATGACGTCATGGCCTCCAAGCATTTGCGCGGCGATCTGAACTATGCCTGGCCGACTGCGGAGATCGCGGTGATGGGGGCCAAGGGCGCGGTGGAGATTATTTTTCGCGGCAAGACGGCGGACGAGATTGCCGAGCGGACCGCAGAATATGAGGCGCGCTTTGCGAACCCATTCGTGGCCGCGTCAAAAGGCTTTATCGACGAGGTGATCCAGCCGCACTCTACGCGGCGACGGATCGCGCTGGGCCTGCGGAAGCTGCGTAACAAGGCGCTGGAGAATCCGTGGAAGAAGCATGACAATATTCCGCTTTAACTAAGGTCCGTCATTCCTGCCTTGCGGGAATGACGAAATTTAGGAACGCTAGATGAAACTCGAATATGTTTCTCAATCCTCCCCCTCAGGGGGAGGGGGACCGTTCGCGAAGCGAATGGTGGAGGGGTGTTACGCTCTCGATGGGGGGACACCCCTCCGTCTGGCTTTGCCAGCCACCTCCCCTTGCAGGGGAGGATTGGGGGCATGAAACTCGGTCGGCTCAATCATATCGGGGTTGCCACGCCCAGCCTTGAAAAGAGCATCGCTTATTATCGCGATGTGATGGGCGCGACGAAGATTCATGAACCGTTCGACCTGCCTGCGCAGGGGGTGAAGGTGTGTTTTGTCGATACGCCGGGCGAAGGTGGCACGGCGGGGACGCAGATCGAGTTGATCGAGCCGTTCGATGCGACGTCGCCGATCACTGCGTTCATCGCCAAGAACCCGGCCGGGGGGCAGCATCATATGTGTTATGAAGTGGCTGACATTCTTGAGGCCAAGGCATGGTTCGAGGCCAAGGGCGCGCGGGTGTTGGGTGAGCCGCGGATTGGAGCGCATGGGACGCCGATTTTCTTCGTGCATCCCAAGGATATGAACGGGGTGCTGACCGAAATTATGGAGACGCCGAAGGGCGAAACCGGACATTGATTATGTCGTCATGCCGGAATTGATCCGGCATTCCGCTTCTTATGCGAGCGGGTCGAAGGCAGCGGGACCCCGGATCATGTCCGGGGTGACGATTAGATAGGGACTGGGATGACCGAGAAGCCAACGCTGGACCAATGGGCTGCTGCTGCTGCCAAGGAAGTGAAGGGCAAGGATTTGACGTGGGCGACCCCGGAAGGGATCGACGTCAAGCCGCTCTATACCGCCGAGGACGTGACGGTCGATCCGGGCCTGCCGGGCTTTGCGCCATTCACGCGCGGCGTGCGCGCGTCCATGTATGCGGGGCGTCCGTGGACCGTCCGGCAATATGCGGGCTTTTCGACGGCGGAGGAATCCAACGCTTTCTATCGCCGCAATCTGGCGGCGGGGCAGAAGGGGTTGAGCGTCGCGTTCGATCTGGCCACCCATCGCGGTTATGACAGCGACCATCCGCGCGTCACCGGCGACGTCGGCAAGGCGGGCGTGGCGATCGACACGATCGAGGATATGAAGATTTTGTTCGACGGGATTCCGCTCGACAAGATGTCGGTTTCCATGACGATGAACGGCGCGGTGATCCCGATCCTGGCGTTTTTCATCGTGGCGGGGGAGGAGCAGGGCGTCGATCGCAAGCTGCTCGACGGGACGATCCAGAACGACATCCTCAAGGAGTTCATGGTCCGCAACACCTATATCTACCCGCCCGAACCGTCGATGCGGATCATCAGTGATATTTTCGGCTATACCAGCCGCGAGATGCCCAAGTTCAACAGCATCTCCATTTCCGGCTATCATATGCAGGAAGCAGGCGCGACGCAGGTGCAGGAACTGGCCTTCACCATCGCGGACGGCATGGAATATGTGAAATATGGCGTGGCGAGCGGGCTGGACATCGACAAGTTTGCCGGCCGCCTGAGCTTCTTCTTCGCGATCGGCATGAACTTCTTCATGGAGATCGCCAAACTGCGTGCGGCGCGGGTGTTGTGGCATCGGGCGATGACGACGCTGGGCGCGCAGGATGAGCGGTCCAAGATGTTGCGCACCCATTGCCAGACGTCGGGCGTGTCGCTGACCGAGCAGGACCCCTATAATAACGTCATGCGGACCACGATCGAGGCGATGGCCGCGATGCTGGGCGGCACCCAGTCGCTGCACACCAACGCGCTGGATGAAGCGATCGCGCTGCCCACCGACTTTTCCGCCCGGATCGCGCGCAACACGCAGATCGTGATTCAGGAAGAAACCGGTATGACCAAGGTGGTCGATCCGCTGGGTGGCAGCTATTATGTCGAGGCGCTGACGCAGGAACTGGTCGATGCCGCGCAGGCGATCATCGACAAGGTGCAGGCCGATGGCGGCATGGCCAAGGCCGTCGCCGCAGGATGGCCCAAGGCGATGATCGAAACGGCGGCGGCGGCGCGGCAGGCGCGGGTCGATCGCGGTGACGATGTGATCGTTGGCGTGAACAAATATCGGCTGGCGAGCGAGGATTTCCTCGAAACGCTGGACATCGACAATGCCAAGGTGCGCGAAGGGCAGATCGCGCGGATCAACCGCGTGAAAGCAGAGCGCGACGACGCCGCGTGTCAGGCGGCGTTGCAGGCGCTGCGTGATGGTGCGGCCAAGCCTTCCAGCCTGGACAATAATCTGCTCGCCCTGGCGGTTGAGGCAGCGCGCGCGCGCGCGACGCTGGGCGAAATTTCCTCTGCCATGGAGGAAAGTTTCGATCGTTATGGCACGCAGCCGACGCCGGTGAAGGGCGTCTATGGCGCGCCCTATGCTGGCGACAGCCGGTGGCAACAGGTACTTGACGGCGTGCAGGCCGTCGAGCGGCGCCTCGGTCGCAAACCCAAACTCCTCGTCGCCAAGATGGGGCAGGATGGGCACGATCGGGGCGCCAACATCATCGCGTCGGCTTTCGGCGACATGGGGTTCGATGTCGTGTCGGGACCGCTGTTTCAGACGCCGGACGAAACGGTGGTGCTGGCGTTGCAGAGCGACGTCGATGTGGTGGGCGCTTCGTCTCTGGCCGCTGGCCACAAGACATTGATCCCAGAACTGGTCGCCAAGCTGCGTGAGGCGGGGCGGACGGACATCAAGGTGATCGCAGGCGGGGTCATACCACCGCAGGATTATGACTTCCTTCGTGACGCGGGGGTTCAGGGCATTTATGGACCGGGGTCCAACGTCGTGGAGTGCGCCGCCGATGTGCTGCGCCTGCTCGGCCACAACATGCCCCCTGCGGGGATAGAGGAAGCCGCATGATAATGACTACAAATCCGTTCGCCCTGAGCTTGTCGAAGGGGCCGCCTGAGCTTGTCGAAGGCGTGACGCTTCGCTTCGCTCAGCGGAAGGCTTCGACTTCGCTCAGCCCGAACGGAGGTAGGGAATGAACGCCATGACAATCGCCCGTAACGACTGGACCCGCGCCGAAATCGCCGCTTTGTTCGACCTGTCCTTCAACGATCTGATGTTCGAGGCGCAGTCGATCCACCGTGCGAATTTCCCGCGTAATGAGGTGCAGCTTTCCACGCTGCTGTCGATCAAGACCGGCGGCTGCCCGGAGGATTGCGGTTACTGCAATCAGTCTGCGTCGGCGGAAAGCGGGCTGAAGGCTGAAAAGCTGATGAGCGTACAGGCGGTGATGCAGGCGGCGGCGCAGGCGAAGGACGCAGGGTCTTCGCGTTTCTGCATGGGTGCGGCATGGCGTAACCCCAAGGAGCGGGACATGCCCGCCATCGTCCAGATGGTGCAGGGCGTGCGCCAGATGGGCATGGAAACCTGCATGACGCTGGGGATGCTGGACGAAAAACAGGCCAAGACTTTGGCCGATGCGGGCCTCGATTATTACAACCATAATATCGACACTTCGCCTGAGCATTATGAGAAGGTGATTACCACCCGGACGTTCGACGACCGGCTGGAAACGCTGGAGAATGTCCGCAATTCGGGTATCAACGTCTGTTCCGGTGGGATCGTGGGGATGGGCGAGACGCGCGAAGATCGTGTAGGCTTCCTGCATGCGCTGGCGGTGCTGCCGACCCATCCGCAGAGCGTGCCGATCAACGCGCTGGTCCCGGTCAAGGGCACGGTGCTGGGCGATATGCTGGCCGACACGCCGCTGGCCAAGATTGACGAGATCGAGTTCGTGCGCACTGTCGCGGTAGCGCGGATCGTGATGCCGGAGAGCATGGTGCGATTGAGCGCGGGGCGTGAGAGCATGTCGGATGCGTGTCAGGCGCTGTGCTTCATGGCGGGCGCGAACAGCATCTTCACCGGCGACAAGTTGCTGACGACCGCGAACGCGGGCGACAATGCGGACGCGACGCTGTTCGCCAAGCTGGGCGTCGTGCCGATGCAGGCTGAGGTGAAGGTTACGATGGAGGCTTTGGCGGCGGAATGATCCAGGCGCCCACCCTCGTCACCCTGGACTTGATACGGGGTCCCGCTGTTATTCTGGCGTTGCGCGCGAAAGAACCGGGATGCCGGATCAAGTCCGGTATGACGGGTATGGGTGAGGTTGCGCCATGCTCCTGATCCTGCTCGCCGCAGCGGCAAGCTGCGCCAATGCGCAAACGCAAAGCCAGATGACGCAATGCGCGGCGCAGGCCTATGCCAGCGCCGATGCGGCTATGACGCGGCAGTGGAAGGTCACTCAAGCGGCGATGAAGCGGTTGGATGCGCGTGACACGTCGCGCGGCGGCGGGTTTGGCTATGCGGCTGCGTTGCTGGCAAGCCAGCGGGCGTGGCTGGCCTATCGCGATAGGCAATGCGTGATCGCAGCGGGAGAATTTGCCGGTGGGTCGATGCAGCCGATGGCGGCGGCGCAGTGCAAGGAACGGTTGACGCATGCGCGGACCAAGGAACTCAAAGCGCTGATCTGGCGCAGGTAACCACAATCGTTCGCGATTAGCGAAGTAAAGTTCAGGTGAAGGCTTGGACTTTGCTCAGCCCGAACGGACATAGATATTTGGACTGGGACAGGGAATATAATGGCAATCACCAAGATCCTGATCGCGAACCGTGGCGAAATTGCGTGCCGGGTCATGCGGACCGCGAAGAAGATGGGCATAAAGACCGTTGCGGTCTATTCCGATGCCGATGCGCGTGCGCCCCATGTATTGATGGCGGACGAGGCGGTGCATATCGGCCCGTCGCCCGCTGCCCAGTCCTATCTGATTGCCGACAAGATCATCGCGGCGTGCAAGGCGACCGGCGCGGACGCGGTTCATCCGGGCTATGGTTTCCTGTCGGAGCGGGAGAGTTTCCGTAAGGCGCTGGACGCGGAAGGCATCATCTTCGTCGGCCCGCCCGCCAATGCGATTGCGGCGATGGGCGACAAGATCGAGTCCAAGAAACTGGCGCTGGCCGCTGGGGTCAATGTCGTGCCGGGATTCGTCGGTGTCATCGACGATACCGAACATGCCGTGCGTATCTCCAACGAGATCGGCTATCCGGTGATGATGAAGGCATCGGCGGGCGGCGGCGGCAAGGGGATGCGGCTGGCCTATGACGAGCAGGACGTGCGCGAAGGGTTTGAGGCGACCAAGCGCGAAGGCTTGAACAGCTTTGGCGATGATCGCGTGTTCATCGAGAAGTTCATCGAAAGCCCACGCCATATCGAAATCCAGATATTGGGCGATCAGCACGGCAATATCGTCTATCTGAACGAACGCGAATGTTCGATCCAGCGTCGGCACCAGAAGGTGGTGGAGGAAGCGCCATCACCCTTCGTCACGCCCAAGATGCGCAAGGCTATGGGTGAGCAGTGCGTCGCGCTGGCCCGCGCGGTTGGCTATTTCAGCGCGGGGACGGTCGAACTGATCGTGTCGGGCGCGGACACGACGGGCGAGGGTTTCTATTTCCTCGAAATGAACACCCGGTTGCAGGTTGAGCATCCTGTGACCGAGGAAATCACCGGCGTCGATCTGGTCGAACAGATGATCCGTGTCGCCAATGGGGAGGCCTTGGCCTTCACGCAGGATGAGGTAAAGATCAACGGTTGGTCGATCGAAAACCGTGTCTATGCCGAAGACCCCTATCGCGGTTTCCTGCCATCGACCGGGCGCCTGATCCGTTACAATCCGCCCGAGGCGCTGGACGGCGTGCGGGTAGACGATGGCGTCGAGGAAGGGGGCGAAGTGTCCATCTTCTACGACCCGATGATCGCCAAGCTGATTACCTGGGCGCCCACGCGGCTGGAGGCGATCGACAAGCAGATCGCGGCGCTCGACCGGTTCGAGATTGAGGGGCCGGGGCATAATATCGATTTCGTGTCCGCGCTGATGCAGCATGAGCGGTTCCGGTCAGGCAACATCACGACCGGCTTCATCGCGGAGGAATATCCCGATGGATTTCAGGGCGCGCCTGCTTCGGGCGAGTTGCTTGCCCGGCTGGCCGCGATCGGGGCGTTCGCCGCGATGGCGCAGGCCGACCGCGCGCGACGGATCGATGGGCAATTGGGCAAGCGCCTGCCTCCTCCTACCGACTGGCAGGTGAAAATCGGCGACGTTCTTCATGATGTCGAAATCGATGGCGATGAAGTGACGGTCGACGGGCAGTCGATGGACATGGCGCTGGAATATACGCCCGGCGACCGGTTGATCGAGGCGGAGTTTGGCGAGGACGATCTGGCCGTGCGCATTGCGCCGATCCGGTCCGGCTTTGTGCTGACGGCCCATGGGGCGAGCCACAAGCTGCGCATATTGCCCGCCCATGCCGCGCGCCATGCCAGCCATATGATCGAAAAGATCCCACCGGACCTGTCACGCTTCCTGATCTGTCCGATGCCGGGCCTGCTGATCGCGCTGCACGTTGCAGAGGGCGATAAGGTGGAAGCAGGTCAACCGCTCGCCGTGATCGAAGCGATGAAGATGGAAAATATCCTGCGCGCGCAAAAAGCGGGCGTGGTGAAATCCGTGTCGGCGGCGCAGGGCGAGAGTCTGGCGGTGGACGCGATTATCCTGGAGATGGAATAGGATCGCGCGAAAGGCCTCACCGCCCTCTCGACGCCTGAACCTGTGCAGGCTATCGGCGGGAGGATGACTGCTTATATCGCTCCGCTGCGCCTTGCCCTTGATGGCGATGCGCTCCTGTCCAACTGGCGATGGCTGGCGGGGCAGGGCGGCAGCGCCGCATGTGGGGCGGCGATCAAGGCGGATGGCTATGGTGTCGGTGCGGTCGAGGTCATGCGTCGGCTGACTGGGGCTGGATGCCGGGATTTCTTCGTGTCGAACTGGGCGGAGGCAGCGGTGCTGGAGCCGTTGCTGTCGGATGACGTCAGCCTGTCTGTGCTGCATGGCGTGCGTGCCGAAGATATGGCACGCGCGTTGGCCTCCCGCGCCCGCCCGACCCTGTCCACGCCGCAACAGGTGGCGCGCTGGCGCGAGGCGGGCGGTGGGCCGTGCGACGTGATGGTCGATACCGGCATGAACCGGCTGGGGCTGGATTGGCGCAGCGACGTTGCAGCGACGGCGGACGGGCTGTCGATCGTGACGCTGATGAGCCATCTGGCGTGCGCGGACGAGGACAGTCCGCTCAATGCCGCGCAGCTTGAACGGTTTCAGGGCGCGCGCGCAGCAGTGCAGGCAGATCGCTATAGCCTGGCGAACAGCGCGGGCATTTGCCTGGGGACCGACTATGCGTTCGACCTTACGCGGCCGGGGCTGGCGCTCTACGGCGGGGTTGCGCGGGCGGGGGCGCGGGATCATATCCGTCCCGTCGTCGCGCCGGAGGCACAGATATTGCAGCGGCGGCGCGTGCTGGCAGGCGATACGATCGGCTATAATGCGACGCATCGCGCCAGCATGGACATGGAGATCGCCATCCTGAACATGGGCTATGCCGATGGTTATCTGCGCGGTTTTTCAGGACGGGGCGCAGCGTGGGCGGACGATGTGCGGTTGCCAGTCGTCGGGCGGGTGTCGATGGATTTGATCGCGGTGGATGTTGGCGCGCGACCTGATGTGGCGGAAGGTGACTGGCTGACGATCGACTATGCGTTGCCGGACGCAGCGCGCGTTTCGGGCCTGTCGCAATATGAACTGCTGACCGGCCTTGGCGCGCGGTTCGACCGGGTCTGGCGCTAATTCCGATGCCACGCGGCGTCGCCAAGCGGGATTTGCCGACCAAGACCTGCCCTGTATGCCAGCGACCTTTTGCCTGGCGCAAGAAATGGGAGCGGGACTGGGATCAGGTCGTCTATTGTTCCGACCGATGTCGTGGAGCGGGGCGCAAGACCTGACATGGAAAAGGCCGCCGCTCCGACAAGAGCAGCGGCCTTTTCATCAAATCAAGATCAGCGTTCGATGCACATGGCGACACCCATGCCGCCGCCGATGCACAGGGTGGCAAGACCCTTTTTCGCGTCGCGCTTGGCCATTTCATAGAGCAATGTCGTCAGTACGCGCGCGCCCGAAGCGCCGATCGGATGGCCGATGGCGATCGCGCCGCCATTGACGTTCACCTTTGCCGCGTCCCAGCCCAGTTCCTTGCCGACCGACAGCGCCTGCGCCGCGAAGGCTTCGTTTGCCTCGATCAGGTCGAGGTCAGCGATCGACCAGCCCGCCTTTTCCAGCGCCTTGCGGCTGGCCGGGGCAGGGCCGATGCCCATGATCGAAGGATCGACGCCGCAGGTCGCAAATCCCGCGATTCGGCCAAGGATGGTCGCGCCCCGTCTGGCGGCATTGTCGGCGGTCATCAGCACCAGCGCGGCGGCGCCATCGTTCAGGCCGCTGGCATTCGCTGCGGTGACAGTGCCGTCCTTCTTGAAGGCGGGCTTGAGCTTTTCCATCGCTTCGATGGTCGCGCCTGCGCGGATATATTCGTCCTGATCGACGATGGTGTCGCCCTTGCGGCCCTTGATCGTTATCGGCACGATTTCATCGGCGAAGCGGCCCGACGCACGCGCCGCTTCGGCCTTGTTCTGGCTGGCGACGGCGAAGATGTCCTGCGCTTCACGGCTGATCTGATATTTTTCGGCCAGATTTTCCGCCGTGATACCCATGTGATAATTGTTGAAGGCGTCGGTCAGGCCATCATGGATCATCGTGTCGATGAGGCTGACGTTGCCCATCTTGCTACCCGCGCGAAGATATTGCGCATGGGGGGCGAGCGACATGCTTTCCTGGCCGCCCGCGATCATGATGTTGGCGTCACCGGCGCGGATCGCCTGCGCCGCGAGCGCCACGGCGCGCAGACCCGATCCGCAAAGCTGATTGATGCCGATGGCGGTGCGTTCGACCGGGATTCCCGCGTTGACGGCCGCCTGACGCGCGGGGTTCTGACCCTGCGCGGCGGTCAGAACCTGACCCAATATCACCTCGTCCACTTCGTCGGGCGCGACGCCCGCCTGCGCCAGAGCGGCGATGATCGCCTGACGCCCCAGTTCGTGCGCCGGGGTCGATCCGAACGCACCCATGAAACTGCCCACGGCGGTGCGTTTGGCGGCGGTGATGACGATGTCTGACAAGGGCTTTATCCTCACTTATTGGTACATGTTTTCGCAGGCGCACATAGCATCATCCGCCATGACTGCAAAGCCATTGGGAAAGCGGCGTCCACAGCGTTTCGCGCGCGCGTCCGCTGACGATCATACCGACGTGCCCTAGCGGAAAACGCCAGTCTTCGGCCAGATCGGGGGCGGCGGCAGCGGGAACGATGCGGTCGGTCGTGGAGCGGATCGAGAGGGTTGGGCAGGTGAGTGCGGCGGGATCGACGCCTGTTCCGCCGACCGTCCACATGCCTTGTCCGCTCGCGTTTGCGGCATAAAGTTGTTCGAATAACTCCCGTGCCGCAGCATAGGTCAGCGGCGGACCGGCGTTGGCCCAATCCTCCACCGCCATGAAGGCGCGCGCGGCGTCCGATCCGTCCGCCATATCGGCGAAGGCAGCATATTTGCGTATGGTCCGCGCCGGGTCCATGGCCCAGAAGCCGGACTGCAACACCTCCATGGGCATGTAGCCAAGCCGCTCGCACACGGGCTTTGCCTCCTGCCAGAGTGTGGCGATCTCCGCCCGGTCGGACGTTGCAAAGCCGTCGAACTGCCACGGCGCGGCAATGGTCGCGAGACCCGCGACGGTGCGCAGCATTGCCGCAGCAAGGGATAATGTTCCACCCAGGCAGTAACCAACCAATATGGGCGGCCGGGGCAGGGTGGCGATGAGGGGGATGAGGCGATCGGTCACATGGCCGGACAGGTCCATGTCGGCATTCTGACGCGATGGAGCGCCCCAATCGACCAGCATCGCGTCATGGCCTGCTGCGGCCATATGGCGCAGCATAGAGCTATGTTGCGCGAGGTCCAGTACCTGCGGCGGGTTGATCAGCGACGGGACGAATATGACAGGAGAGCGCTCGTTATCAACGCCATAGCGCAACAGGCGCGCCTGCCCGACCTGCGCGATGGCTGGCGCGGGGGGGGGGGCGGAAGGCCTTTGCGCTTCCTGATAGCGACGCAGGCCGACGAAGGCCCGTCGTCTCAAATCGGGATCATGCGCCGTTTCGCGCCACAATATGCCGAGAAACAGCGGCAAGGGCCGTGGGCCATGTTGCGGTGCGGCAACGCTCTGTGCTAATGCAACAAGATCAGGTGTGGGAGAGGAATCCATGGCCAAGTCCAAGACCGTCAATGAATCGGAACCGGTCATTATCAAGAAGTACGCTAACAGGCGGCTCTATAATACCGAAACTTCCAGCTATATCACTCTCGACCTGCTTTCGCAGATGACGCGTGAGGGGCGCGAGTTCACTGTGGTCGATGCCAAGAGTGGCGAAGATATAACGCATAACGTCCTGACCCAGATCATCATGGAAGAAGAACAGCGTGGCACCAATATGCTGCCCGTCAACTTCCTGCGTCAGTTGATTTCCATGTATGGTGATTCCATGCAGTCGATGGTGCCGCAATATCTGGAATCATCCATGGACGCATTTCGCAAGAACCAGCTTCAGTTTCAGGAAGCGATGAATGGCGCGTTCGGGGGCGGACCGCTGGCGGAAATCGCCAAGCGCAACATGCAGATGTTCGAGGCGGCGACCAGCGCTTTGAAGGGTGCGGGCGGGATCATGCCGGGCGTACCGGGCATGACTGAAAAACCTGCGTCGGCGCAGGGTGCTGCCGATACGCAGAAAGATGACGAAATCGCCGTGCTGAAGGCGCAGCTTGCCGCGCTGAATGCCAAGATCGACAAACTGGCCTGATATGAGGACGCGGTTCGACCATGGCAAAAGCTGACCGGCTTGAACGGCTCGACGTGCGCCGCGCCGAGATGGAGGACGAATATCGCCTCGCCCTGATCGCCGCTCTTAAGGAGACGGCGGCAGGGCGGTGGGGATTGTTCGACCACCAGAAGGACAAGGCGGCGCGCGCACGGACTGCGCCGGTTGTCGCTACACTGTCGGAAATGGCGGACGACATCGACCGGCTGCGCGATCAATTGGGTCTGGAGCCGTTCGACCTGCATCCATCCTTCATGGCGGCGCGTGGACCGGTGGCGTCCGACGCGGTGGGCGAACCCAAACAGGCGCAGGCGTGGCTGGAAAAGATGGGCGCTGCCGACGCCTGAACCTCTGCGCATCGTCAGGGGTGGACGGGGACGGCGTGCCTGGCCTATTGCGCGCCCATCGACGTTCCTAGCATAGGCAAGCCATTCCCGTGAAACACGCCCTTTCCGTCACCCGCGAACAGGATTTTTCCGCCTGGTATCAGGCCGTCATTACGGAGGCCGACCTGGCCGAGGAAAGTGGCGTGCGCGGTTGCATGGTCATCCGGCCATGGGGCTATGGCATATGGGAACGCATCCAGACGTTGCTCGACGCGCGGATCAAGGCGACAGGGCATGAAAATTGCTATTTCCCGCTGTTCATCCCGCTGTCCTATTTCGAAAAGGAAGCCGAGCATGTCGACGGCTTTGCCAAGGAAATGGCGGTCGTCACGCATCACCGGCTGATCCAGAAGGACGGCAAGCTGGTGCCGGACCCCGACGCGAAGCTGGAGGAGCCGCTGGTCGTGCGCCCGACGTCGGAAACGGTGATCGGCGCGGCGTTCAGCCGCTGGGTCCAGTCATGGCGCGACCTGCCCGTCCTCATCAATCAATGGGCCAACGTCGTACGCTGGGAAATGCGCACCCGCATGTTCCTGCGCACCACAGAATTTCTGTGGCAGGAAGGGCATACCGCGCACGCCACCGTCGATGAGGCGATGGAAGAGACGATGAAGATGCTCGAAGTCTATCGCAGCTTCGCGCAGGATTGCGTCGCCATGCCAGTGGTGGCCGGCGAGAAGCCGGAGAATGAACGCTTCCCCGGTGCGGTCGCGACCTATTCGATCGAAGCGATCATGCAGGACGGCAAGGCGTTGCAGGCGGGCACGTCACATTTCCTGGGCACGACCTTTTCGGCGGCGCAGAACATCAAGTTTCAGAATGCGGAAGGGCAACAGGAACTGGCGCAGACGACCAGTTGGGGCATGTCCACGCGGATGATCGGCGGCCTCATCATGGTGCATGGCGACGATGACGGCTTGCGCGTGCCGCCGCGCGTCGCGCCCTATCAGATTGTCGTGGTGCCGATGTTGCGCGACAATGATGAGGATGCCGCGATTCTGGACTATTGCGGCGAACTGGTGGCGTCGCTGAACGACCTGGACGTGTTCCGCGAACCGGTGCGCGCGCTGCTGGACCGTCGTCCGGCCAAGGCGGCAACCAAGCGCTGGGGCTGGGTCAAGAAGGGCGCGCCGATCGTCATCGAAGTGGGCGGGCGCGACGTCGCTGGCGGCAATGTGTCGGTGATCCGCCGCGACCGGCTGTATCGTGCAGACGGCAAGCTGGACAGCGTGGTTGTTGCTAAGGGCGACTTCGTGAGTGGCGCGGCGGCGATGCTGGAGGATATTCAGGCGTCGCTGTTTGCGGACGCCAAGGGGCGACTGGACAGCGCGATCGACCGTTCGATCGGATCGCTGGACGACCTCAAAGCCTATTTCGACGCGAGCGCCAAGCCCGGCTGGGCGGAAGTGCAATGGGCCAAGCCGACTGGCGCGGCGCTGGACAAGGTGGTGCAGTGGCTCAAGGGCGAGAAGCTGACTTTGCGCAACGTGCCGCTGGACGCGGCAGCGGCGGATGGTGTGTGCGTGTTTACGGGTGAGCCTGCAGTAGAGCGGGTGCTGGTGGGGCGGAGTTATTGAGCCTATGACATATGTGCTCCCGCGAAGGCGGGAGCCTAGTTCCGACCATCGTGGCTTAACGCAGTGTCCGGACTGGGTTCCCGCCTTCGCAGCGACACGGCTATTTCGTATTACAAAACATATCTGCTCAAATCCGTATCGCGCGATACCTCACCCAGCTGGCTTTCCACATAAGCCGCGTCGATCAGCAGCGTTTCTCCCTGACGATCCTCCGCGTGGAAGCTGACGTCTTCCAGCAGCTTTTCCATCACCGTCTGCAAACGACGTGCGCCGATATTTTCGACCTGGGCGTTTACTTCGGCGGCGATTTTGGCGACTTTGCCGATGCCGTCGGGGGTCAGGTCTATGGTGACGCCTTCGGTCGCCAGCAGCGCCTTATATTGCATGACGAGGCTGGCTTTTGTGTCGGAGAGGATTGCGACGAAATCTTCTTCGGTCAGCGCCTGTAGTTCCACGCGGATGGGCAGGCGGCCCTGCAGTTCAGGCAGCAGGTCGCTGGGCTTGGCGACGTGGAACGCGCCGCTCGCGATGAAGAGTATGTGGTCGGTTTTGAGCGGGCCATATTTGGTGGACACGGTCGTCCCCTCTATCAGGGGCAGCAGGTCGCGCTGCACACCTTCGCGGCTGACCGAGCCACCGCGCACGTCGCTGACCGCGATCTTGTCGATCTCGTCCAGAAACACGATGCCATTCTGTTCCGCGCTGGTGATGGCGGCGCGGGCGACATCGTCCTGATCCAGCCGCTTGTCCTGCTCTTCCTCGACCAGTTTGTCCCATGCTTCGGCAACCCGCATCTTGCGGCGCTTCTTCTGTTGCTGGCCGAACGCCTTGGACATCATGTCCGACAGGTTGATCATGCCGACCTGACCGCCCATGCCGGGGATTTCCATGGGCATGGAGGGCGTGTCGGCCACTTCGACCTCGACCTCCACTTCGTTCATCTGGTCGTTTTCGATTTTCTGGCGGAACGAAAGCCGGGTCGCTTCGCTCGCATCCTTGCCCGTTAGCGCATCCAGCAGCCGGGCCATGGCGGCTTCGGATGCGGCTTCGCGCACGACGTCGCGGCGGCGGTCCTTTTCCAGACGCACGGCGTCCTCGACCAGATCGCGGACGATCTGTTCGACGTCGCGGCCGACATAGCCGACTTCGGTGAACTTGGTCGCCTCTACCTTGACGAAAGGCGCATCGGCCAGTTTGGCGAGGCGGCGGCTGATCTCCGTCTTTCCGCAGCCTGTCGGCCCGATCATGAGGATATTCTTGGGCGTTACCTCGTCGCGCAGGTCGGCGGACAGGTGCTGGCGACGCCAGCGATTGCGCAGCGCCACGGCGACGGCGCGCTTGGCGTCCTTTTGCCCGATGATATGCGCGTCGAGCGCGGCGACGATGGCTTTGGGGGTCAGATTGTCGTTCATTTCAAGACTCCCCCCTCCCTTTCAAGGGAGGGGCTATTGATTGGTCAGGTTGCGCTATCGAGTGTTTCGATCGTCAACTGGTCGTTCGTGTAGACGCAAATGTCGGCCGCGACGGCCATCGCCTTGCGCGCCAGCGTTTCCGCATCCGCCTCATAATCGACCAGAGCGCGGGCAGCGGCGAGGGCGAAATTACCGCCCGATCCGATCGCCGCGACCCCGCCGACCGGCTCCAGCACATCGCCATTGCCCGTCAGGATCAGCGTCACATCCTTATCCGCGACGATCATCATCGCTTCCAGGTTGCGGAGATATTTGTCGGTGCGCCAGTCCTTGGCCAGTTCAACGGCAGCGCGCATCAACTGGCCATTGAAGCGTTCCAGCTTGGCCTCCAATCGTTCGAACAGGGTGAAGGCGTCTGCCGTGGCCCCGGCGAAACCGCCGATCACTGATCCGTCATGCAGGCGGCGGACTTTGCGGGCATTGGGTTTCATGACTGTCTGGCCCATGGAAACCTGACCGTCGCCCGCGACGACGACCTTTCCATTTTTGCGGACGGACATGATGGTGGTGCCGTGCCAGACCGGCATGTCGTTACGATTTCTGTCGTTCATGACGCGGGATATGGGACGCGCCGTGGCCGGGCGCAAGACACATTGGACACCGCGCCAAAGCGTGTCATTTCAGCGCTATTTTGTTACAGATCGTTCACAAACCAATGTCGATCAATTGACATATTGCAGCGCAGCATCGAATATCTGCTTCCACTTAAATAAGGGGCAGGACGCGCATGACACTCAAAGCCCTGGCACAGGAAAAAGTCGAGCGCGCCGGCATTTCCAACTATTCATTCGATCAGGAAGATCTGATCATGTGCGGCGTGCGCTATACGCTGGAAGCCTGCATGTGTGGCGAAAGCGATTGCGACGGCGTTCGGCTGCGCAAGAATAGCCAGATTGTCCGACGGGTTTTGCAATAACCATAGGGGGCTGCCGCTTCATCGGATTTTCGAACGCCTGCCCTCCCTGTGCTTGACAGCGAAGCGCGCCAATGCCAATGGCGCCTCCTCCTTTTAAAGGGGCGCGTAGCTCAGTGGTAGAGCACACCCTTCACACGGGTGGGGTCGCAGGTTCAATCCCTGCCGCGCCCACCATGATCCCGGCGATCATGGCAGGACAGATTATTTCCCGGCATTGATCTTTTCTTAGTCGTGACGCTAGACTTGCGCGGTGACGCGGCGCGTTCGTGCCGACCGAAAGGATGACCATGCCTGCCTATCTGAAAAGCGGCGCTGCGCTTGGCGCGCTGCTGCTGTGCCTTGCCCCCGCCTATGCCCAGGACAAGCTGACGCTGGAGCGCGTGTTCGCCAGTCCTGATCTGGCCGGGCCGCAGCCGCGCGCGCTCAAACTGTCGCCAGATGGATCGCTCGTCACGCTGTTGAAGCCGCGCCCGGATGAGAAGGAACGGCTCGACCTGTGGGCAATCGACAGCGCGACTGGCGCGCAGCGGATGCTGGTGGATTCCAAAAAGACCGGTAGCGGCGCGGATCTTTCCGAAGCGGAAAAGATGCAGCGGGAGCGGGATCGGTCAGTCGCGGGCAGTAGTGGAATCACCAGCTATGACTGGGCACCCGATGGCAAGAGCATATTGGTGCCGGTCGATGGCGACCTGTATCTGGCCGCATTGGACGGAAAAGTCACGCGGTTGACCGATACGCCCGACGGGGAACTCAACGGCGTGGTCAGTCCAAGGGGCGGCTTCGTGTCGTTCGTTCGGCGCGGCAACCTGTTTGTCCAGCCGGTGGGAGGCAAGGAACGGCAGGTCACGCAGGGAGCGAGCGATACGGTCAATTGGGGTGTAGCGGAGTTTGTCGCGCAGGAGGAAATGGACCGGCGCACCGGCTATTGGTGGTCGCCCGACGACGCGATGATTGCGGTAGCGAGGGTGGACGAAAGCCCGGTCGGTATCGTCACCCGCACGGCGATCGGCGGGGAGGGGACCAAAGTCTATCAACAGCGCTATCCCGCCGCCGGCACGTCCAACGCGATCGTCGATCTCTACGTCATGAAGGCGGATGGATCGGGCCGGGTGAAGGTCGATCTGGGGGCGGATACGAACGTATATCTGGCGCGGGTCGACTGGTCGAAAGACGGGCGGACGCTCTATGTCCAGCGTGAAACGCGCGACCAGAAGCGGCTCGACCTGCTGGCAGTAGACCCCGCCACCGGCAAGGCGCGGGTTGTGCTGAGCGAAACGGCGAAAAGCTGGATCAACCTCAACAACAATTTCCATGCTTTGAAGGACGGCAGCTTTCTGTGGTGGTCGGAACGGACCGGCCATGGCCATCTCTATCATATACGCGGCGGCACATGGACCGCGCTGACGAGCGGCGATTGGGAGGTGCGCGATGTGGTGGGCGTGGATGAGGCACGCGGCCTCGTCTATTTCACCGGCAATCGCGAAACGCCGATCGAACAGCAGCTCTATGTCGCGCCGTTGAACAAGAAGGGCGCGGCTAGGGCGCTGACGGCGGCGGGCTGGTGGAACGACGCGGTGATGGATGGCGCGGCCAGTAAGGTCGTGGTGACGCGGCAGAATAGCGACCAGCCCAAGCAGGTCTATCTGGCCGACAATGGCGGCAAGCGGCTGCAATGGCTGTCGGAAAATGCGCTGAGCGGCGCACATCCTTACGCCCCCTATGTCGCCAGCCATGTGAAAACGACGTTCGGCACGATCAAGGCGTCCGATGGGAGCACGCTCTACACCAAGATCATGACCCCGCCGATCGAACCGGGTAAACGCTATCCAGTGTTCATGATCCATTATGGCGGGCCGGGCGGCGGGCGGCAGGTGACGAACCAGTGGAGCGGCGCGCTCAATCAATATCTGGTGGATCAGGGCTGGATCGTCTTTGCGGTCGACAATCGCGGCACGCCCGATCGCGGCAAGGCGTTCGAGGATCATCTCTATCGCGCCATGGGTACGGTCGAGGTCGAGGATCAGTTGAAGGGCGTCGATTGGCTGAAAGCCCAGCCGTTCGTCGATCCCAAACGCATTGCTACTTATGGCTGGTCCTATGGTGGTTATATGTCGCTCAAGCTGCTGGAGAAAGCGCCCGGCGTTTTCGCCGCCGCGATTGCGGGCGCGCCCGTGACGAAATGGGAACTGTATGACACCCATTATACCGAACGCTATCTGGGCCAGCCGCAGGACAAGTCCAGCGCCTATCCTGCGTCGGATGCGGTGGACGAGGCGGTCAAGATCGCCGATCCGCTGCTGCTGATCCACGGCATGTCCGACGACAATGTCGTGTTCGACAATGCAACCGCACTGATGGCCAAGATGCAGCGGGCGGCGGTGCCGTTCGAGATGATGGCCTATCCCGGCCAGACGCACCGGGTGGGCGGACCGGGGATCAGCGAGCATCTGTGGCGCACGATTGAGGATTTTCTGGCCCGGCATAAGGTGTCGCCGGAAGATGCGGAACGGTAGTAGCGTAACGTCGTGACGCGATAGCTGGGCTTGTCCGCAACAAACGGCTTGCCACTGGACAAAATACGCAACGGCGTTATGGCGCGCACTCCGCAATGCAAGCATCGAGTGGAGTGTTCAGTCATGGGTTACAGGGTCGTCGTCGTTGGTGCCACCGGGAATGTGGGCCGCGAAATGCTGACCATTCTCGCCGAGCGCGAGTTCCCGATTGACGAGATCGCCGCCGTCGCTTCGTCGCGCTCGCAAGGGCTGACCATCGATTTCGGTGACAGTGGCAAGACGATGAAATGCCAGAATATCGAGCATTTCGATTTCACCGGATGGGACATCGCCCTGTTCGCCGTGGGCAGCAGCGCGACGGCGGAATATGCGCCTAAGGCGGCGGCGGCTGGCTGCGTCGTGATCGACAACAGCTCGCTCTATCGCATGGACCCGGACGTGCCATTGATCGTGCCCGAAGTGAACCCGGACGCGATCGATGGGTACAAGCGCAAGAACATCATCGCCAACCCCAATTGCTCGACCGCACAGATGGTCGTGGCGTTGAAGCCGCTGCATGACTTCGCGAAGATCAAGCGCGTCGTCGTCGCAACCTACCAGTCGGTGTCGGGCGCGGGCAAGGCGGGCATGGACGAACTGTTCGAGCAGAGCCGCAACATCTTCGTGGGCGATCCGGCGGAACCTAAGAAGTTCACCAAGCAGATCGCGTTCAACGTGATCCCGCATATCGACAGCTTCCTGGACGACGGTTCGACCAAGGAAGAGTGGAAGATGGTGGCCGAAACCAAGAAGATTTTGGACCCCAAGATCAAGCTGACCGCGACCTGCGTGCGCGTGCCGGTGTTCGTCGGGCACTCCGAAGCCATCAACATCGAGTTCGAGAACGAGATTTCCGCCAAGGAGGCGCAGGACATATTGCGTGAAGCGCCCGGCATCATGCTGGTCGATAAGCGTGAGGACGGCGGATATATCACGCCGATCGAATGTGTCGGCGACTTCGCGACTTTCATCAGCCGCGTGCGCGAAGATTCGACCGTCGACAATGGCATCAACCTGTGGTGCGTCAGCGACAATCTGCGCAAGGGCGCGGCGCTGAACGCCGTGCAGATTGCCGAACTGCTGGGCCGTCGTCACCTCAAGAAGGGCTGAGGCCTTTCATGATTTCCGGCGCTGTTGCTGTGTGGAACGCCGTTCCGCTCGAGCAGCGCCGGATGATCCTGCTGCTGGTCGGCGCGATCGCGATCGCCAATATCGCGCAGCCCTATCCCGATCTCGCCCCGCTTCAGCATGGACCAACGGTGGCGCTGGTCCTTGCCGCGCCATGGGTTTTGCGCCGATGGCCGCTATCGACCGCCGCGGTCGCCTGCATCTGGATATTCCTGTTGCTCCACACATTGGGCGCGCGGTGGATTTACTCCTATGTGCCGTATGACGATTGGGCGCGGGCGATCAGCGGGCATGATGTGTCCAGCCTGCTGGGTGCAACCCGCAACTTCTATGACCGGATCGTCCATTTTGCATTCGGGGCATTGCTGACCCTGCCGATATCGGAAAGCGCACAGCGACGCGGCGGCCTGCGCAAGGGCTGGAGTCTCGCCTTCGCCTTTGCCGCCATCGGCCTTGGCAGCGCGCTCTATGAGATATTCGAATGGCTGCTGACCATCCTCGCCGCTGGCGACACCGCCGATTATTATAATGGCCAACAAGGCGATATCTGGGACGCGCAAAAGGACATGGCGGTCGCGCAGTTGGGCAGCGCAGTCGCAGTGATCGTGCTCTTGCGTCGTCGGGGCCAAGCCCATATCGGCAGTCCGCCCGCGCCAGAGAAGGACCAGCCATGAACGACCTGAAGATCGAACGCCACGACATCGAAGGTCTGGGCGGCCTGCCGATCGCGGTGCATGTCGCGCAGCCGGACGGCGCAGCGACGCGCGATCTGGTGCTGATCCACGGTTATTTTTCCAACGCGCAGACCAACTGGATTCGCTACGGCCATGCGGCAAAGCTGGTGGCGGCTGGCTTTCGCGTCATCATGCCTGACCTGCGCGGCCATGGCGAAAGCGGCAAGCCGCATGACCCGGCGGCCTATCCGCCCGACGCGCTGACCGACGACGGGCTGGCTCTGGTCGAACAGATGGGGCTGACCGACTATGATCTTGGCGGCTATTCGCTCGGCGCACGCACAACCGTCAGGATGCTGGCGCGCGGGGCGACTCCGCGTCGCGTCATTCTGGCAGGGATGGGCTTGCGCGGGCTGGTGCAATCGCTCGACAATGGCGGTTATTACAGGAATGTCCTGACCAACCTCGGCACGTTCGAACGCGGCACGTCGCAATGGATGACCGAAGCGTTCCTGAAAACGACCAAGGGCGATCCGGTGGCTCTGCTGCACATCCTCAACACCTTCGTCGATACGCCGGAAGCAACGATCGCCGCGATCCAGCAGCCCACGGAAATAATTTGCGGTGCGGACGACACGGATAATGGAGTTGCGCAGGAACTGGCGCAAACATTGCCGAACGGGCGTTATGTCGAGGTTCCGGGCAATCATATGAACGCCGTCACACGCAAGGAACTGGGGCAGGCGATGGTCGATTTCCTGACGGCTTGACTGCATCGCACCGCCAAGTCACCTTCCCCCTCATAAGCCTATCCAGAGGGGAAAATTCGTGAAAATCGCTATCTCTTTCGCTGCCATGGCGGTGGCGCTCGTCGCATCGCCTGTGATGGCGCAGCAGACCCCGACCGCAGCGCCGGTCGCGTCAACGCCACCTACCACTGCGGAAGCGGAAGCCTTTCTGGCCAAGGCGGAAAAGGCGATGTTCGATCAATCGCTGATCTCCAATCCAGCCGACTGGATCAACGCCACCTATATCAGCGAAGACAGCGATGCGGTCGCCGCCTATTTCGGGTCGATCCGCACGACCATGAATGTCGATTACGCACTGGAGGCGGCGAAATATGCGACTGCGCCCGGCCTGTCGGCGGAAACCAGACGTCGGCTCGACCTGCTGCGCACCGCGCTGACGCTACCCGCGCCCACGACGCCCGGCGCGGCGCAGGAGTTGAATACCATCTCCACCCGGCTCCAGTCCACCTATGGCAAGGGGAAGGGAACGCTCCACGGCCAGCCGATCAACGGCAGCGACATCGAAGAGAAGATGGGGACCAGCCGCAACCCCGAAGAACTCAAGGAAATGTGGGTTAGCTGGCATGACAATGTCGGCGCACCGATGCGCGGCGACTATACCAAGCTGGTGAGCATCGCCAATGCAGGCGCAAAGGAACTGGGCTTTGCCGATACCGGCGCGATGTGGCGGTCCAAATATGACATGCCTGCCGATGATTTCGCCAAGCTGACCGACAAGATATGGGCAGAGGTAAAGCCGCTTTACGACGAACTCCACTGCTACACCCGCACCAAGCTGAACGAGAAATATGGCGAAGCGGTGCAACCGGCAAGCGGCCCGATCCGCGCCGACCTGCTGGGCAATATGTGGGCGCAGGAATGGGGCAATATCTATGATCTGGTCGCGCCCAAGGGGGCGGGCGATCTGGGCTATGACGTAGGCGATCTGCTCAAGGCCAAGGGCTATGTCGAAACCCGGCCCGGTCAGGTGGATGGCCCGGACACGCCCGAAAAGCAGCGGCGCGGCTATTGGGAAAAGCAGATGTTCAACATCGGCGAGGGCTTTTATTCCTCGCTTGGCCTCGCGCCACTGCCTGCCACTTTCTGGGACCGCACGCAGTTCATCAAGCCGCTGGATCGCGAAGTCGTGTGCCACGCATCCGCCTGGGATCTGGACAATAAGGACGACCTGCGCGTCAAAATGTGTACTAAGGTCAACAGCGACGATTTCGTGACGCTGCATCATGAGCTGGGTCATAATTATTACCAGCGCGCCTATAACAAACATCCTTATCTTTATCTCGACGGCGCGAACGATGGCTTCCACGAAGCGATCGGCGATTTCGTCGCGCTGTCGATCACGCCCGACTATCTGGTGAAGATCGGCCTGCTGGACGCGGCCAAGGTGCCGGGCGCAGACAAGGATATGGGCCTGCTGCTGCGTCAGGCGATGGACAAGGTCGCGTTCCTGCCCTTTGGCCTGCTGATCGACAAATGGCGGTGGGGCGTGTTCGACGGGTCCATCCCGGCCAGCCAGTATGAAAAGGGCTGGACCGACCTGCGCCTGCAATATCAGGGCATCATTCCCCCGGTGTCCCGCGATGAAACGAAATTCGACGCGGGCGGCAAATATCATATCCCCGGCAACACGCCCTATACCCGCTATTTCCTGGCGCGGATCCTGCAATTCCAATTCTATGAAGCCGCATGCAAACAGGCCGGGTGGAAAGGGCCGCTGCATCGCTGTTCCTTCTACGGAAACAAGGATGTAGGCGCGAAACTGAACGCCATGCTGGAAATGGGCGCGTCCAAGCCATGGCCCGATGCGCTGCAAGCCTTTACCGGCACCCGGCAGATTTCGGGCAAGGCGATGACCGCCTATTTCGCGCCATTGCAAAAATGGCTGGTGCAACAGAATAAGGGCAAGTCATGCGGCTGGTAATGCTCAATTAAAAACAGTAGAGGGCCAGTCCGTGAGTCCCGCCGTCATCATCATCGCCCTGCTATTCTTCACCAGCGCCATCATGACTGTGGCGATGGGGATCGCATGGGTGCATTTCGGGCGTCAGCGACATGTGCTCAGCTGGGCTTTGTCCTACAGCGCGGCGATGGTGCAGTGGCTGGCCAATGCGGGCGGCGTGATCTTCAATAGCGGTGTGCTCATGTCGGTGACGGCGGTCTGCATCGTCATCAGCGGCACGCTGGTCCTGGTGGGGGTCCATCAGCGTGCCGGGCGCACCGTGCCCTGGCGCTGGCTGGTCATCGCAGGGTGCATGGCGGCGGCGGGCAGTTCATATGCAGCGATGATCGGCGATCGTCCGGTGCAAGCCATTATCGTGCCCGGTTACGTCGGACTGCTGATGATCCATGCGGCGGCGACCCTGTGGCCGCGCGATCGTCGGTTCAGCGCGCCAGAGGCAGCGCTTTTCGTCATGTTCCTGCTCTTCGCCCTGTTCGAGATGGCTTTGGTCGTCACTGCGGCGAAAGGCATCGGACAAGCGCCAGCGCAAGGACTTGCGGTTTATCGCGCTGTGCTGGGTCTTGGTTTGCCTTCCATCTATGTTGGCATCGGCGTAGCCGCCGTGCTGGTCGTCGCGGGTGACCTGGCGCACCTGCTGGGTCGGCAGATGCGGCACGATCCGCTGACCAACGTGCTGAACCGGCGTGGGCTGGAAGAAGCCGCGCTGAGCGCCATAGCCAGCGCACGCCGCTATAACCGTCCGCTGGCACTGGTGGTGTGCGATCTGGACGGGTTCAAGGCGCTGAACGATGGTCATGGCCACATTGCCGGGGACAGCGCGCTGCGCGGCTTTGCCCAGTTGCTGACCAAGGCGGTGCGGCGGGGCGACATCGTTGCGCGCATGGGCGGTGATGAATTCGGCCTGCTGCTGGCCGAAACAGACGATGCCGCCGCCGCCGATGTGATGGAGCGGGTAAGGGCGGAAATCGCCTGTCTCGTCCTGCCGGGCGCCCCGCATGCCAAACTGAACGCCAGTTTTGGCGTGACTCAGATGACGGCGACCGACGAGCAGTTGGACGACATGGTCGCCCGCGCCGACGCCGCGCTCTACGCCGCCAAGCGTGAGGGCAAGGACCGCGTCGCCATCTGGCGCGCTGCGGCATGAGCATCAGCAATCGGGAAGCATAACCGCTCTACCCACATCCGTTCGCTTCGAGCCTGTCGAGAAGTCGTGGCGCTATGTGCGCGTTTCCCGACAAGCGCGAAATGAACGGGTGTCGGTGGCCGTTCCCGATCTTTACCGGAACGGCGGCTCGTTGAAGGCCCGCAGCTTGCGACTGTGGAGCTTGGCCCCTTCCTCGCGCAACAATTCGCACGCCATCAACCCGACGCGCAAATGGCTGGCAATCGCTTCCTCATAGAAACGGTTCGCCTGCCCCGGCAGTTTCAGTTCGCCATGGATCGGCTTGTCCGACACGCATAGCAATGTGCCATAGGGAACACGGAACCGATAACCCTGCGCCGCGATCGTGGCGGATTCCATGTCGATACCGACGGCGCGCGACAGGCTGAACCGCAGGGCGGAACTGGAATAGCGCAATTCCCAGTTACGGTCGTCGGTCGTCACGACCGTGCCAGTGCGCAGGCGACGCTTGAAATCCTCCGGGTCGCCGCTGCCCAGCACGGCTTCGGCCGCCTGGGCCAGCGCAACCTGCACTTCGGCGATCGCGGGCACCGGAATTTCGGGCGGCAGCATTTCGTCCAGCACATGGTCGTCGCGCAGATAGGCGTGGGCGAGCACATAGTCGCCGATCCGCTGGCTGGGGCGCAATCCGCCGCAATGGCCAATCATCAGCCAGGCCTCGGGACGCACCACCGCGAGATGATCGCAGATCGTCTTGGCGTTGGACGGACCGACGCCGATATTGACCAGCGTGATGCCGCTACGATCCGGGGCTATCAGGTGATAGGCGGGCATCTGGTGCCGCCGCCATGCGCTGTCGGCGATCATGCGCGCAGGATCGGCGGTTTCGGGCGTTACATAGACGCCACCTGCACCGGACAGGGCAGTGAAGCGGCTGCCCTCCTGCTGCAATTCCTTGCAGGCCCAATCCACGAATTCATCGACATAGCGATGATAATTGGTGAACAATATGTAGCGCTGAACATGCTCGGCCGGGGTTCCGGTATAATGTTTCAGGCGCGCGAGGGAAAAGTCGGTGCGCAGCCCGTCGAACAGCGCCAGCGGACGGTCCCCGGCGGGATCGGGCATGAACAGTCCGTCAGCGATCTCGTCCCCGATCTCCGCCAGTTCGGTCGTGGGGAAATGGCGCGCCAGCTCGGTAGGCGGCGTGCCGTCCAGCGCACTCATGTCCAGGCCATCGAGCACGTAAGGGAAGGGGATTTGCTGGTCGCTCAGCCCCGCTTCGACCAATACGCCATAATCGCGCACCAGCAGGTCGATCTGTTCGGACAGATAATCGGCGAACATGGCGGGCCGTGTAATGGTCGTAACGTAACGGCCCGGTTTGGAAAGGCGCGCAAAGGACCGGCCAGGCGGCGGCATGTCACTGTCGCCATGATAGGTGATGCGCAGTTCGGGGTAGCAGAACAACCGTTCAGCCCGCGAATCAGCCGCCGGGACGCTGCCGTCGCGGGCATAGGCGCGCATGGCTTCGCGCAGATTTTCGATGGACGTCAGATAAAGTTGGTCGAGTTGCGCGACCGTCGCCTTGCCGATGCTTTGTGTCATCGCCCCCTGTTACCGCAGATGGATGACGGAAGGAAGACGGCAGTGAAACAATCGCGCGCCGGGCGTGGGCCGGGCGCGCGATCGTCGAACCTCCGCTATTCAGTCAGAGCTGTTCAAGCAGATAGTCGGCGGACGACACTTTGAAATCGCCGGGCGCTTCGACGTTCAACTGCGTCACCACTCCGTCCTCGACCAGCATCGAAAAGCGCTGGCCCCGCTGGCCCAGCCCAAATTTGCTGCCGTCCATGGTCAGTCCCATCGCCTGCGCAAAATCGCCATTGCCGTCGGCCAGCATCGTGACCTTGCCGTCCGCGCCAGCCGATTTGCCCCATGCGCCCATCACGAACGCATCGTTGACAGCGGTGCAGGCGATTTCGTCCACACCCTTTTCCTTCAGTGCAGCGGCCTTGTCGATGTAGCCGGGCAGGTGCTTGGCCGAACAGGTCGGCGTGAATGCACCGGGTACGGAGAAGATCGCAACCTTGCGACCCGCGAAATATTCGTCCGATGCAACGGCTTCGGGGCCGTTTTCGGTCATTTTGGTGAAGTTGCTGCTGGGAACGCGGTCGCCTGTGGAAATGGTCATGGCTTTTTCTCCTGGCCTCTTAACGGGCGGGAGGTCGGCGTTGGCATCCATCCTGTCAAGGGGCCGGACGACCGCAGGGAGATCATCCGCCTTGGCATCGGCCATCGCCACTCTATATTCGCCGCATGGACCAGCCTCTTTTCTTCGGCGGAAATTTTCTGCTCGCGCTCCCCGGCATGGCGGACACCCGATTCGATCATTCGGTGATCGCCCTGTGCGTTCATGACGCGGACGGCGCGCTGGGCATCGCGGTGGGAGAGGAGATGGAGGATGTCAGTCTGCACGATCTGCTGCAGAGTTTCGATATCGAGGTTGGCGATATCGCCAATGCGCCAGTTTTGCGCGGCGGCCCGGTGGAGCCGCGACGCGGCTTTGTGCTTCATTCGCTCGACTGGGGCGGGCAGGGTATGCTGGATGTAAGCGGGCAATGGGGTCTGTCCGGCTCTCTCGACATATTGAAGGCGATTGCGCGCGGGAACGGACCGAGCCGCTATCTGGTTGCGCTGGGCTATGCCGGTTGGGGCGCGGGGCAGCTGGAGCAGGAAATGGCGGGCGACAGTTGGTTCATGGCCAAGGGGCAGGCGGACTTGTTGTTCGATGTGCCCGCGCGGCGGCGATGGACGGCGGCCTATGCGTCGGTTGGCGTGGATTCCAACCATTTGGTCGGCGGCGCGGGTTCCGCCTGACCCGGCTTTCGAACAGCACATAAAGAATTCTTTATATCGTTATTGCCTTGCGCCACGGCGATTGGTAGAGCGCGTGTCATCGTTGCGGCTCGGCATATGTCGGCCCAGCAACCACATTCTAATGATACGGAGAACGCTCTTGGCCACCACCCCCGCCACTCAGGCGCAGGATTATGTGATCGCCGACATGTCCCTTGCCACCTTTGGTCGCAAGGAAATGGACATCGCCGAAACCGAAATGCCCGGCCTGATGGCCCTGCGCAAGGAATTTGGCGCATCGCAGCCATTGAAGGGCGCGCGCATCACCGGTTCGCTGCACATGACGATCCAGACGGCCGTGCTGATCGAAACGCTGGCCGCGCTGGGCGCACAGGTTCGCTGGGCGACCTGCAACATCTATTCGACGCAGGACCATGCCGCCGCCGCGATCGCCGCCTCGGGCGTGCCGGTCTTCGCGATCAAGGGTGAGACGCTTCAGGAATATTGGGACTATGTCGAGCGTATCTTCGACTGGCACACCGATCCGTCGGGCGTCTGCAACATGATCCTGGACGATGGCGGCGATGCCACGATGTTCGCCCTATGGGGCGCGCGCGTGGAAGCGGGCGAAGAACTGTTCACGCCCGACAATGAGGAAGAGGAAATCTTCTGCGCGGTGCTGAAGCGCGTGCTGGCCGAACGTCCCGGCTTCTTGACCAAGACAGTTGCGAGCATCAAGGGCGTTTCGGAAGAAACCACCACCGGCGTCCACCGCCTGTACGAACTGGCCAAGAAGGGCAAGCTGCCCTTCCCCGCCATCAATGTAAACGACAGCGTCACCAAGTCGAAGTTCGACAACCTGTACGGCTGCAAGGAAAGCCTGGTCGATGCGATCCGTCGCGGCACCGATGTCATGCTGGCTGGCAAGGTCGCCTGCGTCGCGGGCTTCGGCGATGTCGGCAAGGGTTCCGCCGCATCGCTGCGCAATGGCGGCGCGCGCGTCATGGTGACCGAAGTCGATCCGATCTGCGCGCTGCAGGCGGCGATGGAAGGCTATGAGGTCGTGACGATGGAAGAAGCCGCGCCGCGCGCCGACATCTTCGTCACCGCAACCGGCAATGCAGGCGTCCTAACCGTCGATCATATGCGTGCGATGAAGAATATGGCGATCGTCTGCAACATCGGTCATTTCGACAGCGAGATTGAGATTGCAGGCCTCAACAACATGAAATGGACCGAGATCAAGCCGCAGGTCGATGAAGTCGAGTTTGCCGACGGCAAGAAGATCATCGTCCTGTCGAAGGGCCGTCTGGTCAATCTGGGCAACGCCACCGGTCACCCCAGCTTCGTCATGTCGGCCAGCTTCACCAACCAGACGCTGGCGCAGATCGAACTGTGGACCAAGAGTGAGCAGTACGGCAACGACGTCTATGTCCTGCCCAAGCATCTCGATGAAAAGGTCGCCGAACTGCATCTGGAAAAGCTGGGCGTGAAACTCACCAAGCTCAGCCAGAAGCAGGCGGACTATATCGGCGTGCCGGTCGAAGGCCCGTTCAAGCCGGACCATTACCGCTACTGATGACGATCCGGGGGAGGGCGCGCTGTGCCTTCCCCCGATTGCCGATCCGCGCATCACGCGGCACAATTTTATGCAGGCCGCTTTCCGCCGTGGCCGACTTGCGATAGTCGGGTCATGATTATGAACAGGGACAGGCAGGGCAGGCCCATGAGGGATCGGACGTCGTGACGACGCTGACCCCGTTCGCCGCCATCACAGCAGGCATGGTTCTGGCCCTATGGCTAGGTGCAGCCATATGGGCGCTGGCCAGCGGTCGACGCATGCGCCGCGAAGGCACGCAGGCGCAGGGCAAGCTGGACAGGCTGGCCACATTGCTGGCGTCCGCGCCCGCAGCGCCGATCATCATCCATCCCGACGGACGACTGGAAGCTGCCGATCGCCTCGCCAAATGGCTGGGCAAGGCGCGCGTGCCATCCTTCGCATCGGAACTGATATCGGCGGACAGCGGACTGGAACCGGAGGATGCCGCCGCACTCGGCACCCAGATCGCCGCTGCGCAGAAAGCAGGCAAGAGTTTCGCGCTGCCCGTGCGTGGCGTGGGATCGTCCCGCCTGCTGTTGGTACGCGGGGCGCCTGCCGGACCGGCGCTGGCGTCGAGCGGCGGCGTGATCCTGTGGATATTCGACGCGACCGACAGCCAGTCGGAAATACAGGGGCTGAAAGGCCAGGTCGATCAGCTGCGTGATGCGCTGGAGGCACTGGCGGGACTGGTCGAGGCTGCACCTTTCCCGATGTGGCACCGTACCCCCGACCTGCGCCTCAGCCTCGTCAACAGCGCCTATGTCCGCGCTGTCGATGCGCCCAGCGCGCGCGAGGTTATCGAGAGCGGCACCGAACTGGTCGAGCCGGTCAGTGGCCTGACCCCACAAGCCGCCGCAGCCGACGCGATGGCGCAGGATGTCGCAATCGAACGCATGGTCCCCGCCACGATCGATGGCGAACGGCGCACGATGCGGGTGGTCGATGTGCCGTTGGGCGACGCGGGCATCGCTGGCTATGCCGTCGATCAGCATGAACTGGAACAGGCGCGGGTCGAACATCGGCGGCTGGAAGCGGCACAGCGCGATCTGCTCGACCGCCTGTCCGCTGGCGTGGCACGCTTTGGTCCCGACCGCGCCATGCGCTTCTGGAACCAGCCTTTCATCAGCCTGTTCGGATTGCAGCAGGAGCAACTGACCGACGCGCCCCTGTTCGAACGCGTGCTGGACCAGATGCGCGACGCCCGCCGCCTGCCTGAACATCGCGATTTTCCAGCCTGGCGCGCGGAACGGCGCGACTGGTTCCTGTCGCCCGACCCGCGTGAGGAAAACTGGCTGTTGCAGGACGGCACTCATTTGCGGGTCTATGCCCAGCCGTTGCCAGACGGCGGCCTGCTGCTGATCTTCGAGGATCGGACCGAGCAAGTGCAATTGTCCAGCGCGCGCGACACGCTGCTGCGCGTGCGGACGGCCACGTTCGACAATCTGTTCGAATCTATCGGCGTGTTTTCGTCCGACGGGCGGCTTCAGATGTGGAACAGCCGTTTCCGCACCATATGGGGCGCGGCGGAGGATATGCTGGCGACGCATCCGCGCATCGACGACCTGATGCGCGCGGTACAATCCCGGCTCGCCAAACCGCAGCAGGCGACGCTGGTGCGCGAACTGGTGCGGGCTGCGACAGTGGAGCGCAAGCAGCGCGTGGGCCATGTCGGCTTTTCCGACGGGCGGATTTTCGAATTTGCCGCCATCCCGTTGCCCGACGGCAATGCGCTGTTCACCATGCTGGACGTCACCGACAGCCGCAGGGTGGAGCAGGTCTTGCGCGATCGCAACGAATCGCTGGAGCAGGCCGATCAGGTCAAGACCGCCTTCGTCACCAACATGAGCTACGAATTGCGCACGCCGCTGACCACCATCGCCGGCTTCGCGGAAATGATGAGCGCTGGCTATGCCGGCGATATGAGTGACGCGGCGAAGGAATATGTCGATGGCATCCTTCAAAGCACCAGCCGCCTGTCCATGCTGATCGACAATGTGCTGGACCTGACGCAGGGCGAAATGGGGACGCTGCCGATTGATCGCGCGCCGGTCGATTTGCCCGACCTGATCCGTGCGGGCAAGGCGCGGGCGCAGGCCGATGCCATGGCGAAGGGTATCGACCTGGCGCTGACCATCGACCCAGAATTGGGGCAGGTGCAGGGTGATGCACGCCGCATCGGGCAGGCGATCGACCATCTGCTCGAAAACGCCATCCGCTATTGCGGCAAGGGTGCGCGGGTGCTGATCCACGGCGACGGCACGGCCGACAAAGCGCGTATCGTCATATCCGACAATGGTCCCGGTATCGCCCCCGCACAGCAGAACGGTCTGTTCGACGCGGCTGCGCGGGCGACGCAGGCACGGGGCGGCGGAAAGGCGGGCATCGGCTTGCCGCTGGCCAGGCAACTCGCGCAGGCGCATGGTGGCACGCTCCAGCTCGTATCCGAACTTCGGCAGGGGACGATGGTCGTGATTGAATTGCCGCGTGGCTGAAATCACCATGGCTGTGGCCGATGAGGCGGCGATGCTCGACCTGGGCCGCCGGATCGCCGGGCAAGCGCGCATCGGCGACGTCATCGCGCTGGAAGGCGGACTGGGTGCTGGCAAAACCACATTGGCGCGCGGCATATTGGAAGCATTGGGCCTGAAAGGTGAAGCGCCAAGTCCCAGCTTCGCCATCGTCCAACCCTATGACGTGCCTGAAGTCCGGTTGCCCGTCGCTCATGTCGATCTGTATCGGCTCGACATGCCGGAGGAGACGGAGGAACTGGCGCTGGGCGAATATCTGATGGACAGCCTGCTCATCATCGAATGGCCCGACCGACTGGGCGATCGGCTTTGGCCCCATGCGCTGCGGCTGACCATTGCAATGACCGAAGACGGCGCTCGGCGCTTGACAGCGGACCTGCCCGACGCTTGGACGGACCGATGGTTGCAGATATGATTCCGCCCGCCGAAGCGCCCGCTTTCCTTGGCCAAGCCGGTTGGGGCAATGCGGCGATCGTTCCACTGGCAGGCGACGCGTCCTTCCGCCGCTATTTCCGCGTGATCGACGGCGGACGGCGCGCGGTGTTGATGGATGCCCCACCACCGCATGAAGATCCGCGCCCATTCATCAGCATCGCCGAACATTTGATCGCCCATGATTTTGCCGCGCCTCAGATATTGGCGCGCGACCTGGAGCAGGGGCTGGTGTTGATCGAGGATTTCGGCGACCTGCGCGTCAAGGAACATCTGGATGCGCAGCCGGATACTGAACTCGCCGTCTATGCCCGCGCCATCGACCTGCTCGCCGACCTGCATCGCCTGCCTGCCGCCGACGTCCCCGCTTATGACCGCGCGGTCTATCAGCGCGAAGTCGGGCTGCTGAGGGAATGGTATTGCCCGGCGATCGGCCTGGCGGTGGATACGGACGCCTATGTCCGGGCTTGGGACGCCGTGCTGCCCTTCGTGGAACAGTCGGCCAGCCCGATCGTCACGGTGCTACGCGATTATCACGCCGAAAACATCATGCTGATCGACCGCGCGTCGTCCCATGGGCTTGGCCTGCTGGACTTTCAGGACGCGCTCGCCGGACATCCCGCCTATGACTTGGTGTCGTTGTTGCAGGATGCACGCCGCGACGTCCCCCCATCGACAGAGGCGGCAATGCTGGCCCATTATCGCGCCGTCGCCAGCCCACCCGCCGATTTTGAAGCGGCCTATGCCGTGCTGGGCGCACAACGTAACGCCAAGATCATCGGTATCTTCACGCGCCTGTGGAAGCGCGACGACAAGCCGCGCTACCTCAGCTATCTGCCGCGCATGTGGGGATTGCTGGAACGCGATCTTGCCCATCCTGCCCTCGCCCCGGTGGCCGATTGGTTCGCCGCCAACATCCCGGCCGACAAGCGGCACAATGGCCTGGCGGAGTTTGTTCCCGCATGATCGACACGGCGATGCTGATGGCGGCTGGCCTTGGCAAACGGATGCGTCCACTCACCGCCACGCGCCCCAAGCCGTTGGTGAAAGTGGCGGGCAAACCGTTGATGGATCATGCGCTCGACCGGCTGGAGGCTGGCGGCGTCCGCAAGGTCGTGGTCAACGTCCATTATCTCGCTGACACGGTGGAGGCGCATCTGCGTGCGCGCAAATGCGGCCTCGACGTCGTGATCTCCGATGAACGCGCCAAATTGCTGGAAACCGGCGGCGGGCTGATCCACGCAAAGGCGCTGCTGGGTGACAAACCCTTCTTTTGCGCCAACAGCGACAATCTGTGGATCGACGGGCCGCAGGAAACGCTGGGCGTGATGCGGCGATTGTGGGATGCGGAGAAAATGGACGCGCTGCTGCTGCTCGTCCCGCTGGCCCGCGCTACCTGCCATAGCGGGCCGGGCGATTTCCACATGGATGCGACCGGGCGGCTGGCCCGGCGAAAGACCGCCCATGTCGCGCCGTTCGTATTTACCGGCGTCCAGATCCTGTCGCCCAAGCTGCTGGTCGATCCACCCGCCGACATGTTTTCCACCAATGTCTTCTGGAACCGTGCGATCGAAGCGGGACGGCTCTATGGCGTATCGCATCAGGGATTATGGTTCGACGTGGGCACGCCGCAGGCGATCCCCGTCGTCGAACAGATGATCGCTCATGGGTAAGCACCTTGGGCGATAAGGCCCGCCCGGCACTCTACACGATCCCCGCGCATCGCGCCTTCGCCGATGCGCTGGTCGCGGGCGTGCTGGCGCGACATGGTGGCGACCGGATGACGCTGGCGCAGGGCATGATCCTGCTGCCCAGCAATCGCGCGGTGCGCGCCGTGAGCGATGCCTTCGTGCGTGCGTCGGGCGGCGGGCTGCTGCTGCCCCGCCTCGTGGCGATCGGCGACCCCGACCTGGGCGAGCAGGTCGGCGGTGCGCTCGATCCGCTGGGGCAGGAGGACGCGATACCGCCCGCGATCGCCCCTATGCGCCGCCAGATGATCCTGGCCCGCATGGTGCAGGCGGTGAAGGGCGACATTGATGGCGCGCAGGCGCTGCAACTGGGGCAGGCGCTGGGCGCGGTGCTGGACCAGATGCAGGTGGAGCGCGTGCCCGCGTCCGCCTTGCGTGGCCTGACCATGTCGGACGATCTGTCGAAACATTGGCAAACGTCGCTGACGATGTTCGAAATCCTCATCGCCCGCTGGCCCGACGAACTGGCGCGACTGGGCTGCATCGACATGGCGGAGCGGCGCAACCGACTGTTCGATCGGCTGGCGCGCCGCTGGACCGATCATCCGCCCGCCGGGTTCGTCGTCTCGGCGGGCATCTCCACCACGGCGCCCGCCGTCGCCGGATTGCTTCGCCGGATCGCGGAAATGCCCAATGGAATGGTCGTCTTCGCCGCGCTCGATCAGCATATGGATGATGACGCGTGGGATGCGATCGGTCCGTTCGCGCCCGATCCCGTCACCGGCATTGCGCCTGCGGGCCATGAAAGCCATCCCCAATATGCCTTCAAGCGCCTGCTGAACGGCATGAGCGCGACGCGGGACGATGTCGCGCAGTGGCGCTGGGGCAGCGAGCATGATGCGCGCGCCGTGCGGGGCCGCAATATCTCCAACGCGATGCTGCCCCCGCGCCTGACCAGCCGCTGGCGCGACCTCAAGACCGCCGTCCGATCGCTCGCTGGCGTCGAGGCGCTGGAGGTCGCGACGCCGGGCGAGGAAGCACAGGCCATCGCCATCGCCCTGCGCGAGGCGCTGGAGACGCCGGAGCGCACCGCCGCTCTTGTCACGCCGGACCGGCAACTTGCCACCCGCGTTTCGGCGCACCTCAAACGCTGGGGCATAGAGGCTGACGATTCGGCGGGCCTGCCCCTGTCGCGCCTGCTGCCCGGCACGCTGCTGATCGCCATGGCCGAAGCGGTGGCGGAACGCTTCGCGCCGGTTCCGTTGCTGACTTTACTCAAACATCCGCTGGTGATGCGGGGTGAGGGGCGTCTGTCCTGGCTGGATGGCGTGCGCGCGCTCGACCTGCTGCTGCGCGGCCCCCGTCCTCAAGCAGGGCTGGAGGGGATCGACCTGCTGCTGCACCCGCGCGCCGACGATCGCCAGCGCATAGTGCGCGAACAGGTGCGCGACTGGTGGCCCGCTGCCCGCGCATTGCTCGCCCCGCTGGAGGATGCCTTTCGCACGGCGACCGGCCTGTCTGACCAGCTCGCCGCACTGCGAGCGCAGGCCAGTGCGCTGACCGCCGACGCCATATGGGCGGGGCATCAGGGGCATGCCGCCGCCGATCTGTTCACGGAAATGGAAGCCGCCGCCGACGAAGGCCCGCGTCAGGCCGACATGCGCGGACTCTCCGCATTGCTCGACATTATGCTGGGCGGCACATCGGTGCGCCCACCGCAGGGCGGCCACCCACGTATATCCATCCTCGGCCTGATCGAGGCGCGCCTGATGCAGGCGGACCTCATGATATTGGGCGGCCTCAACGAAGGCACATGGCCGGGCCTGCCTTCGCCAGACCCATGGCTTGCGCCGCGCATCCGTCGCGAGCTGGGGCTGCCGGGGCAGGAAACGCGCATCGGCCTTTCCGCCCATGATTTCGCCAGCGCATTGGGCGCACCCCACGCCCTCATCACCCGCGCGCGTCGCGGCAGCGGCGGTCCGGCTGTCGCATCGCGCCTGTGGCTACGGTTAAAGGCTATGGCTGGGCCGCAATGGAAGACGGCGGATCGCTATGCTGCGCTCGGGCGTGGTATCGACACCCCCGCCACGCACAGCCCCGCCCTGCGTCCCGCGCCCGTGCCGCCGCTGGCGCTGCGCCCGACGGTCATTCCGGTGACCGATGTGGATCGGCTGAAGGCCGACCCCTATGCCTTCTACGCCCGCCGCGTCTTGCGCCTTGCGCGGTTGGACCCGGTAGATGCCGACGCCGGTCCTGCCTGGCGCGGCACGGCCGTCCACGACATCTTGCAGCAATGGGCAGAGGCCGGGCCGCTGGACCCGGCCGATCTGGAACGCCGCGCCCGTGCCATGTTCGACCAGCCGCAAGTGCATCCGCTGCTCAAGGCGCTGTGGCAACCGCGCCTGATCGAAGCGATCCGCTGGATCGCCGCGCAGGTCGTGCAGGATAAGGCGGAAGGCCGCACCATCCTGGCTGTCGAGCGGGAAGGGCGGGCGGACATCGCCGACGTCACGCTGATGGGGAAGGCCGACCGGATCGACCGGCTGCCTGACGGCACACTGGGCATCATCGATTACAAGACCGGCAAGCCACCCAGCGCACGGCAGGTCCGGGCCGGCTTCGCGCTCCAACTCGGCCTGTTGGGCGTCATCGCCGAACATGGCGGGTTCGACGGGATAGAGGGCAAGCGGCTGGCAGGCGGGTTTGAATATTGGTCGCTGGCCAAGAAAGGCGACCAGTTCGGCTATCGCGAAAGCCCCGTCGACCCACTGGGCAAGCGCGACAAGATCGTCACCGCCGATTTCACCATGGACGTCTATGCCAAGTTTGAACAACTGGCGCAGGATTTCCTGCGCGGCACCGCCCCGTTCCGCGCCGAAATCAATCCCGAAGTCGCCAATTACGGCGATTATGACCAGCTGATGCGGCTGGAGGAATGGTATGGCCGCGACGATGGCTAAGGTCGCCTCACCCCTGCAACGGCTGCTGGGCGATCAGGCGCTGGCCGCCGCGCCCGACGCGCATGTCTGGCTGTCTGCTTCGGCGGGAACGGGCAAAACGCATGTGCTGACCGCGCGCGTGTTCCGCCTGCTGTTGCAAGGTGTACGACCGGAAAATATCCTGTGCCTGACCTTTACGAAGGCGGGGGCGGCGGAAATGGCCGATCGCATCCACGACCGGCTCGCCGCATGGGTGCAGATGGACGACAAGGGGCTGTTCGCGGATCTGGAGGCGCTGGGTGAGGAGTCAGGCCCCGACGCCCGCGACTTTGCTCGCCGCCTGTTCGCCGAAGTGCTGGAATCCACCGGCGGCGGCCTGCGTATTCAGACGATCCACGGATTTTGCCAGCAACTCCTCACCGCCTTCCCGCTGGAGGCTGATTTAACGCCCGGCTTCCGCCCGCTCGACCAGCGCGAACAGGGCAATCTGGCGCGCCAGACGCTTGCTGATCTGGTCGTCACTGCGCAAGAACAGGGTGACAACGCCCTGATGGCGGCGTTGCAGGCGCTCAGCCTGCGCATGGGGGAAGGGGGCGCGGAGCAATATCTGATGCGCTGCGCCGCTCGGCTCGAACCGCTTGATGCACTGCCTCAGGATATTGCGCCGTGGCTCATGACCGAACTGGGCCTGCCTGAAGGCGACATCGACCAATGGCTGGCCGACCAGTGCGAAGACACAGCGTTCGACATGCGCACGCTCGACTGGATCGTGCAGGCCAATGTGCAGTGGGGGACGGGCCGCGCACTCGAACGCTGCGACCGGATCGCCCTGTGGCGCGCGCTCGATCCGGCCAGACGGGCGGCGGGCCTGACCGATCTGCACAAGGCATGGGCTAAGGCCGATGGCGACATCGTCAGCGCCAAAGGCTGGGTGCCGCCCGTCGATGGCTATATCGAGGCGGCGGCACGGCTGCACGAACGCTGTGGCGCGATGATCGCGATGAAGCTGCGCGCCGACTATGCCGCGTTGCTGGCGCAAGCGTTGGCCGCCGGACGCGCCTACGCCCGCGCCTATGCGCAGGCCAAGCGGCTGGCAGGGGCGGTCGATTTCGACGACCTGATCGCCCGCACTGCCGCGCTACTGGAACAGGACGGCATCGCCCAATGGATTCGCTATAAGCTGGACCAGCGCATCGACCATATATTGGTGGATGAAGCGCAGGACACCAACGCCGCCCAATGGCGCATCGTCCGTACGCTGGCAGAGGAATTTTTCGCTGGCGACGGGGCGAAGGGGGACAGGGTCCGCACCATCTTCACCGTGGGCGATTTCAAGCAGGCGATCTTCGGCTTCCAGGGCACGAGTCCCCAGAATTTCGCCGCCGCACAAATCCTGTTCCAGCGGGATGCGGGCGACGCGGGCCATGAATTTCATGACCTGTCACTCGATCGCAGCTTCCGCTCTACCCCCGCCGTGCTGGATGTGGTGGATCGCACCATATCCACCCTGCGCGCCGAACGGATGGGGCTGGACACAGGCGACGTGCGCCACATCAGCGCCAATCGCCATCCCGGCGAAGTGCTGCTGTGGAAGCCAATCGTCGCTGGCCTGTCCGACGAAGCGGAGGGCGAAGAAGATTGGGCCGCCGATCAGGAACGCGTTCTGGCGCAGAAGATCGCCCAGCAGATCAAGCAATGGATCGATGACGGCCTGATCCTCGAAAGCCGGGGACGTCCCGTGCGTGCGGGCGACATCATGATATTGGTCCGCCGCCGCAGCGAACTCGCCCGCCTGATCGTCGCGCGCCTCTATGAAGAAAAAGTCGCGGTCGCCGGCATCGACCGCCTCCGCCTCAACGCACCGCTGGCGGTGCGCGATCTGCTCGCCGCGCTGCGCTTCGCCGTCCAGCCGGAGGATGAACTCAACCTCGCCTCGCTGCTGGTGTCGCCACTCATCGGGTGGAGCCAGGACGACCTCATGCACCGGGCGGGTGGTCGCAGGGTCGGTTTGTGGCGTCATCTTAATCACACGCTCGACGCGCCAGTGCTCCAGCCATTGCGCGATCTGCTGGCGGTGGCGGATTTTACGACGCCCTATCGCTATCTCGAATCTATCCTATCCGGGCCGATGGATGGGCGCCGCCGTCTGGTCGAGCGGCTGGGGACAGAAGCACTCGATCCGATCGAAGAATTGCTGAACGCCGCGCTCGCCTTTGAAAGCGACGATCATCCTTCGCTCCAGCGGTTTATCGACTGGTTTGACCGGGGTGAAGTCGACATCGTGCGCGATGCGGCGGCGCAGGGCGACATGCTGCGCCTGCTGACCGTGCATGGCGCCAAAGGCTTGCAGGCGCCGATCGTCATATTGGCCGACGCCTGCCTGGACCCCGACGCAGGCAATCGCGCCGATTCGCTGCTGTGGAACGGCCTGCCTATCCTGCCCCCGCGCAAGGCGGAAAAGCAGGGACCGATCGGCGACGTCGCGCAAGCCGCCGCCGCCGTCGAGCGTGAGGAGCATTGGCGCTTGCTTTACGTCGCGCTGACGCGGGCTGAGGAACGGCTGGTCGTCGCCGGATCTCTGGGATCACGCGCGCGCGGCGAGGTGAAGCCGGAAAGCTGGTTCGCGGCGGTCGAAACCGCGATGATCTCGCTGGGCGCGGAGTGGGAGGCCGATCCCATCTGGGGCGCAACCCGCCGCTGGCACGGCACCGAAACGCTGGTGGGGCGTCAGGCGGAGCCGGAAACGACCATGGCGCAGGACAAGCCGACCACGCCGGACTGGCTGCGTCGCGCCACCCCCGCCGAGGCTCGTCCGCCGCGCCCGCTCGCGCCGTCCGCTCAAGTCGAGGATGACGTCCCCTATCCGCCACCCGGCCCGGCGATGCGCGCCGCCGCCGAACGGGGACGCTGGCTCCACGCGCTGTTCGAGCGCCTGCCCGATGTAGCGCCCGACCGCCGCCGCGATGCCGCCGACCGCTGGCTGGTCCAGCAGGGCGCTGACGATGCGACACGCGAAGATGTGATCGCACAGGCGCTGCGCGTGATCGAAGCCCCCGACTTCGCCGCTCTGTTCGGCCCCGACGCTCTGGCCGAAGCCCCCATCGCGGCTGTGGTGGGGGAGGCGGTGATCGCTGGCACGGTCGATCGCCTTTGCGTGGGGCAGGACCGCATCCAGTTGGTCGATTTCAAGACCGGGCGGGTCGCGCCCTTGACCGCGCAGGACGTGCCGATCGCCCATGTCCGGCAAATGGCCGCCTATGCCGCTGCCCTCGCCGTAATCTTCCCTGATCGCCCGATAGAGGCGGGCCTGCTCTATACCAGCGCGCCGCGCCTCATCATCCTGCCGCCTGCATTGCTGGCACCGCACAAGCCGGGCTATGTCCCCGCGCAGGAGAATTTGCCGCTTCTGGCCGTTGAGCCGGATGCCTACCCATCCTAGATAGTCTGCAACAAGGAGATTAGACCATGGCCACCAAGGCAGTTACCGACCAGAGCTTCAAGGCAGACGTCATCGATTCCACCGTTCCCGTATTGGTCGATTTCTGGGCCGAATGGTGCGGCCCGTGCAAGATGATCGGCCCGGCGCTGGAAGAAATTTCCGAAGAACTGGGTGACAAGGTGACGATCGCCAAGATCAACATCGACGAAAATCCCGACGCGCCCGGCCAATATGGCGTGCGCGGCATCCCCACGATGATCCTGTTCAAGAACGGCGAAGTGTCCGCGACCAAGGTCGGCGCTGCGCCCAAGAGCGCGCTCAAGGGCTGGATCGAAAGCGTCCTCTGACGTTCGCTGGGCGGCGGGTCAGCTAAACAGCTTGTCCGCCGCCAAGTCCCACAGCCTTGGCGACGATGCGCCCAGCAATCCGCGCTGCGTATCGCCCACGATATAGGGCGACCCGTCAAGCCTCTGGCAACGCCCGCCCGCCTCGTTCAGGAACAGCGTCCCCGCGGCATGATCCCAGGGCAGTGTCCGCGCAAACACCGATATGTCATTCTGCCCCAGTACCAGCCGGGGATATTGCTCTGCGGCGCAACGCGGTATGTCCACCAACGTAAATTGCCCGTCAGACCGGCGCACAATGTCCGCTCGCTCGTCCGGCGTCATTAAATAGACGGACAGCGCCGCAATCGGCAGGACGCCGCCGCTTTCTCGCGCCTGCACCCGTTCCCCGTCAATCCAACTGCCCCCGCCCAGCATCGCATGGCACAACCGCCCGGTCAGCGGGTCGAGTATCCACCCGGCCAGCGTCACGCCGCCATCGACCAGAGCGACCATGATCCCGAAGGGTGGCTTGCCCGCCGCGAAATTGCCGGTGCCGTCGATCGGGTCGATGATCCAGTTCAGCCCGTCCCCCGCCCGGTCCAATATCGCCGGGTCAGCGGCGCAGGCTTCCTCACCGATGATCGCCGCTTCGGGCAGGATCGCCGCCAGCCCTTCGGCCAGCCGGATCTCGCTTTCCTTGTCGGCGATGGTGACGAAATCGTCGGCGGCCTTTTCATTGATCTCGTCGTACGCCAGATTCTGGTAGCGCGGCATCACGATGTCGCGCGCCACATCGCGCATCAACGACACGACCGGATCGTGCAGGTCCAGCATCAGCTGCGATAATCCGCATTGATCGAAATATAGCCATGCGTCAGGTCGCAGGTCCACACCGTTGCGCGTCCCCCGTCGCCATCCTCCGCCAGCCCCAGATCAACGCCGATCACGATTTCCTGACCTTTCAGATGCGCGGCAACGGGCGCTTCGTCATAACCCTCGACCGCCAGCCCGCCGCTCGCCACCTGCGTCGTGCCGAAGCGGATGGACAGGCGATCGCGGTCGGCGGGTTCTCCTGCCTTGCCGACCGCCATGACGACCCGCCCCCAATTGGCGTCCTCACCGGCGATGGCCGTTTTCACGAGCGGCGAGTTGGCTATCGACAGGGCGATGCGATGCGCGCTTTCATCGCTTTCCGCGCCCTCGACCGTGATCTCGATGAACTTGCTCGCGCCTTCGCCATCTCGCACCACCAGATGCGCCAGTTGGCGGCACAGGTCATGGAGCGCCGCATGAAACGCATCCGCACCCCCATCGTCCATCGACGTCAACGGTGCATTGCCCGCCTTACCCGTAGCAAAGGCCAGCACCGTGTCGCTGGTCGACGTATCGCTATCGACCGTGATGCAGGAAAAGGTCCGCTTATTGGCGGCAGACAGCATCGCCTGCAGCAGCGCAGGCTCAATCGCCGCATCGGTAAAGATATAGCCCAGCATCGTCGCCATGTCCGGCGCGATCATGCCCGACCCCTTGATGATGCCGACCAGATCGACGCGCGTATCGCCGATCATCGCCGACACATGCGCGCCCTTGGGATAGGTATCCGTCGTGCCGATGGTGTTGGCCGCATCCTCCCACCCGCATGGCGCGGCGGCAAAGGCCGCTTCCAGCCCCGCCTCCGCCTTGTCGATCGGCAAGGGCACACCGATGACGCCAGTGGACGACACCAGCACATCGGACGGCAGGCAGGACAGGTGATTGGCAACCTTCGCCGCAATTGCCTCCACTGCTGCACGCCCCCGATTGCCGGTAAAGGCGTTGGCGTTGCCCGCATTGACCACAACGGCGCGCGCCGATCCCAGCGGTATGGCGTCCCGGCACCATTCGACTTCGGGCGAAGGGCATTTGCTCTGCGTCGTGACACCCGCCACGACGGTCCCCGCATCCAATTCGGCATAAGTCAGGTCATGCCGCTCCCAAGCCTTATACCCCGCGCGCGCAACGCGCAGGGTCACACCTGCGATGGCAGGCAGGGCAGGAAAGGCAGCGGGGGCGAGGGGGGAGCGATCGGTCATCCCTGCGAAATGGTGCAAAGGAGGTGATCCGTCAATGCAGATGGCATGCCATGGCGCCGTAACCATCCGCGCGTCGATTGACTAAAGGGCGAGCGCTCCCTAAATCGCCGCGCATGTCTGCGTGTGGTCCCTGTTTGGGCCGCGCCTCCCCATGGTGTCAGGAAATTGCATGTTCGGCGCACTCGCCAAGTCCATCTTCGGATCGTCCAATGACCGTTACGTCAAGTCGCTGGACAAGCTGGTCGACCGGATCGCTTCGTTCGAACCCGCGATGCAGGCGCTCAGCGACGAGGATCTGGCCGGGCAGACGGCGAAATTCCGCGAACGGCTGACGGCGGGCGAGACACTGGACGACCTGCTGCCCGAGGCCTTCGCCACCGTGCGCGAAGCGGGCGTGCGCGTATTGGGCATGCGGCATTTCGATGTGCAGATGGTCGGCGGCATCGTCCTGCATCGCGGCGAAATCGCCGAAATGCGCACGGGTGAGGGCAAGACTCTGGTCGCGACGCTCGCCACCTATCTCAACGCGCTGGAGGGGAAGGGCGTTCACGTCGTCACCGTCAACGACTATCTGGCCAGCCGCGATTGCGAATGGATGGGACAGGTCTACCGCTTCCTGGGCCTGACCACCGGCGTCATCGTCCCCAATATCAGCGAGGATCAGCGGCGCGACGCCTATGCCGCCGACATTACCTACGCGACGAACAACGAACTCGGCTTCGACTATCTGCGCGATAATATGAAATATGACCGCGCGTCGATGGTCCAGCGTCCCTTCAACTATGCCATCGTCGATGAAGTCGATTCGATCCTGATCGACGAAGCGCGCACTCCGCTCATCATTTCCGGCCCGACCGACGACAAATCCGAACTCTATGTTTCGGTCGATGCGATCGTGAAGCAGATCACCGAAAATGATTATGAGAAGGACGAGAAGCAGCGCACTGTCACCCTGACCGAAGACGGCACGGAACGGATCGAGCGCCTGCTGGAGGATGCGGGCCTGTTGCAGGGCACCAACCTCTACGATTTCGAAAATACGCAGGTCGTCCACCATGTGAATCAGGCGCTGCGCGCGGTCGTGATGTTCCGCCGCGACATTGATTATATCGTGAAAGACGGCAAGGTCGTCATCATCGACGAATTTACCGGTCGCATGATGGACGGACGCCGCTGGTCGGACGGCCTGCATCAGGCAGTGGAGGCCAAGGAAGGCGTCCAGATCGAGCCGGAAAACCAGACGCTCGCATCCGTCACGTTCCAGAATTATTTCCGCATGTATCCCAAGATTTCGGGCATGACCGGCACCGCTTCGACCGAAGCGACCGAGTTCTACGAAATCTACAAAATGAACGTCGTCACCATCCCCACCAACAAGCCGGTGCAGCGGGTGGACGAGCAGGACAGCTTCTACAAGAATATCGAGGACAAGTTTCGCGGCATCGCCAGGACGATCAAGGAACATGCGGAAAAGGGCCAGCCCGTTCTGGTCGGCACCGTGTCGATCGAAAAATCCGAAATGCTGTCCAATTTCCTCAACGAAGAAGGCGTGCCGCACGCGGTCCTCAACGCCCGTTTCCACGAACGCGAAGCGCATATCGTCGCGCAGGCAGGCCGCAAGGGCGTAGTGACGATCGCCACCAACATGGCCGGTCGCGGCACCGACATTCAGCTGGGCGGCAATCTGGAACTCCGCGCTGAAGACGAACTGCGCGACCTGCCGGAAGGCCCGGAGCGTGACGCCGCGATGGAGCGGATCAAAGCGGAAATCGCCGCCGAAAAGGCCGAAGTGCTGGCCGCTGGTGGTCTGTTCGTCCTCGCCACCGAACGGCATGAAAGCCGCCGCATCGACAACCAGTTGCGCGGTCGTTCGGGGCGTCAGGGCGATCCGGGCCTGTCACGCTTCTATCTCAGCCTCGACGATGACCTGATGCGCATCTTTGGCCCGGACACGATGTTCGCCAAGATGATCCGCTCCAATCTGGAAGATGGCGAGGCACTGCCCCCGTCCAAATGGCTGAGCAAGGCGATCGAGACCGCGCAGAAAAAGGTCGAGGCGCGCAACTACGACATCCGCAAGCAGGTCGTCGAATATGATGACGTGATGAACGATCAGCGCAAGGTCATCTATGAACAGCGCGCCGACATCATGGATGCCGACACGGTCGATGACGTGGTGGTCGATATGCGCCACGAAACCGTCAATGACATTGTCGGCGGCTCCTGCCCCCCCAGCACCTATCCCGAACAGTGGGACATCGCCAAGCTCAAGCAGCGCACCGCCGATATTCTTGGGCTGGAGCCGGACTTTGACGCTTGGCTGACCGAAGATGCCGTCGATCCTGAACTGATCGAGCAGCGCCTCGTTGCCATGGCCGACGAAGCTGTCGCCGAAAAGACGGGTGAAATCGATGCGAGCGACTGGCACATGATAGAAAAGTCGATCCTGCTGCAAAGCCTCGATCATCACTGGAAAGAGCATCTTTCCACGCTCGATGCGCTGCGTCAGGTCGTTCACCTGCGCGCCTATGCGCAAAAGACACCGATCAACGAATATAAGCAGGAAGCCTTTGCCCTGTTCGAGCGGATGCTGGAAAATATCCGCGAGGATGTGACCGGGTCGATCGCCCGCGTGCAGTTCTCCATGGATCAGGCACCCTTGCCCGAATTCGACCTGCCCGTTCTACCCGACTTCATCACCACCCATATCGACCCCTTTTCAGGCGAAGATAACAGTGCGGACATTGATGCGGGCAGCTTCGGCGGCATCACCACCACCATTCCGCGCGCACCGATCGTCGCACCGCAGGATGGCGAATTTTCCAATCTCGACATCAGCCGCAATGCGCTCTGCCCCTGCGGTTCCGGCGAGAAGTACAAGCATTGCCACGGCGCGCTGGCCTGATCGATCATGGGAAGGGGGGGGCAGACGGTAGTGATGACGGTCTGTCCCTCACCGGCGATTAACCGCATCATTTAGCCGTTCGGCAACATCTTCGCTGCACACTCACTGTGATCCTGGGGGGCTACCAGGAGAGCGGCCATGAACAGCGCCCATTTCCGTTCCGACGTAGAACAGCGCCGCGAACCTCGCTTCGTCGCAAACGCCCGCGCGACCATCATCTGGGACGGCGTCAGCGAACAGGTGATGATTCGCAATATCTCCGTCTATGGCGCTTTGATCGAGGGTTTGTACCTGCCGCCGATCGGTGCCCGCCTGACGCTGATCGCCGATCATCTCGAAGTGACGGCGACTACGATCTGGCACGATGAGGACCGCTGCGGCCTGCTGCTTGCCCACGCTGTCGATCCGCTGGCGGTGATAGATGAACCCACGGTGCGCACGATCGAGCCGTCGCCTATCCGCTGACGACAAAGTCGAAAGCCTTTTCATTTCTGGCGGGCCGCGCCCGACGATGATGAGCATTATAACGCTCGCCCAGGAATTATGCGGCTTGGGTTTGCATGCCGAGGATGAGCGCATCGAAGGCGTAGTCATCAATTTCGGATGGTTTCTTGCCGCCTAGCACGTCGGCCTGTCTCAGCGACCAGATTCCGTGAAGCAGACCCCAAAGGGTAACGGCTGCTGCCGGTGCATCGTCTGCGCCGGTCAATGGCTCGATGATCGAGACGACCTTTGGCCATAATAACTCATGATATCGCGGATGGGGCAGCGTTGAAGCCACCGCGCGTTTGGCGCTCAGAAAGGTCCGGTAAAGTATCGGATTGGACTCGGCAAAATGGGAATAGATCCTCAGCAGCTTGCGCACGCGGGCCTCGCTGTCCGCGTCGCCTGGCAGTTCGGCCATGCCCTTTTCGATCGCAAGATAAAGCCGTTGCGCGACGGCATCGGCTGCCGCCGCGATCAGCACATCGCGACTGCTGAAATATCGATAGAGGGCGTTGGCCGTCACTCCGACCTCGTTGCCCAGGCGTCGCAAGGTCAGTGCGTCTTCCCCCTCGCGCTCAAGCAACGCAAGGGCTGCATTCATGATGGCTTGGGAATCGATCTTACTGGGATAGGCCATGATTGCCAACGTACATCTTGACCGGCAGAATGCAAAGATATACGGTGTATATCTTGTCAGCTCATGCAGAGGTACTTCATGTCCCCCACCCATTCGATCATCATCACCGGCGGCAACGCCGGCCTCGGATTCGAGACCGCCAAAGCCATCGCGGGCGACAAGACCGCGATGGTCGTGATCGCCTCCCGCAACCCGCAATTTGGACAGGAGGCGGTTGACCGGTTGAAAGCGCTCGGGGGTCACGCCGCATTTCTGCCGCTCGATCTCGCAAGTCAGGAATCGATCCGCAATTTTGCCAGGATCTGGCGCAATGCTGGCTTCCCGCCACTCAAGGGCCTCATCTGTAACGCGGGAATGCAAAATGTCGCAGCGCCAACCAAATCCGCAGAAGGCTACGAGATGACTTTCGCAGTCAATCATCTTGGGCACTACCTGCTGATACGTCTTTTGCTCGACGACATGGAGCAGGACGGCCGGATCACCTTCATTTCAAGCGGTACGCATGATCCCAAGGAACGGACCGGGATGCCCGCGCCTGTCTACGAGAGCGCGGAAACGGCCGCGCATGATTTTGAGGGGTCCAGAAATGCGGGCTTGCGGCGATATACGACCTCCAAGCTCTGCAACATCTATTGCACCTATGAGCTATCGCGCCGACTCTCTGCGTCAGGCGATCTTCGCCAGTCCTCGATCAAGGTCAACGCCATCGACCCCGGCCTGATGCCCGCCACGGGACTCGCCCGGTCCTGGCCTGCACCACTCCGATGGGTTTCGCGCAACGTGCTGCCATTGCTGCGACTGGTGAACAACAATGTTCATCGGCCTGAAACTTCGGCCAGGCGGGTGGCTGCGATCACGATCGGACAGGATGCCGCTCCGGGCGGACGCTATTTCTCGAACGGCAAGGCAGCTCGTTCGTCTGACGTCTCCTATGATGAGAGCAAGGCCTGTGAACTTTGGGTCGCTAGCGCAAAAATGACCGGTTTGCCTGTCGAAATGGTCGAGCGGACTCAATCTTAGCCGTCGCGACCTTGGGCACTAGCCACGCGAGTGAAGAGTTAAATGGGCGGCCATCGGCGGCAAGTCGTCGTTCTTCAAGCTAGCCAATGTGAGCAAGGTGGCGGACCTGCTGGGAGCAGGTTCGAACCATCTTACCGAAATCTTGAAGGAATGGAATGACGTACTTCGTCATTCCAGCCTCGGTCGCGGACTGGCCCAAAACACCAATGAACGGAAGGATGGAAGCGCCCCGTGCGATAGCCGTCCGGCTGTCGGGCGGAGGCGCAAGATTGCATAAGAGGGGAGCCGGATGGGAATTCGTCCGCCCCCGTTTTCGCTCAGGCTCACCTTTGAGCAACGCGCCCAATTGGAGCAGGAGGCGGGCGATATGTCGCTCGGCGGCTATATCCAGTCCCGTCTTTTCGATTCCGGCAATCCGGCCCCGCGTCGGCGCGGAAAGAATCCGGTCAAGGATCATAAGGCTCTGGCCCAAGCCCTCGGGCTGCTGGGGCAATCGCGGATTTCTTCAAATCTGAATCAGCTCGCCCGTTCGGCGAACACGGGCAGTTTGCCCGTCACGCCGGAAACGGAAGCCGCATTGCTGGAAGCCGTGGCGGAGATTCACGAAATCCGCCGCTTGTTGATCGAAGCCCTGAACCTTGGGGCTGTCAATCGGCGTGCAAACGGGACCCCTTATCGGCGCGCAAAAGGGACCCCCTGTCAGGATGGCGGAGCGTTGATGTGACGGGCTTCCTTGCGCTGCGCGCGGCGTAGGGAGGGCGTAGCCCGA
>NZ_JBAQOK010000075.1:0-8831 GCF_049304695.1 Sphingobium sp. | reverse complement strand
TTCCTTGTGCACGTCCAGCCCGATGTATTTGGTACCTTTTGCCATCGACTATCTCCTTTGCTCTGACCCCCAGGCGAGCAACGCAGATCGGAGCCAAAATGGCTCCCGGCAGTCATTGGGTCTAAGGCCCGACAGCCCCGCTCATGGTGTCTGAAAAAACCTGTTTGTCGCCAGTCATGACGGCAACCGGGTTTTCCGTCATCTGGTTGCTCGATGACCTCGATTGGGACATTCCTGCCGTTCCGAATCCAAATACTGAACGGCAGCTCTTGCGGTAAGCCGCCATCCCTCGCAGTTTCTTCGATCTCAAGACCTGCTCGGTTGCCGGCACGTAGGTTACGGCATTCCCCTGTCGAGCCGCTCCCCAAGTGCAAGCTCGGAAGGTATAGATAGGCAAAATCGCGATCAAAACTAGTCGAGTTAAGTCCTGCTTCGCGCTACTGGTGGGCGGCCACGTGAGGGCCGCCGAGATTTCGAATGCAGATGGATGAAACAGGAACCGGAGAAGCCTCCCAAAGATGAAGTCAGCAGCTCGAGCCCGGTCGGGCGCGGGGGTGCAGGCACTTACATTGAGGGTGAGCTTGGCGCTTATTATCTGCTTCAGATGTTGGCTGGCAGCGAAGCGCGTGGTCTCCCCGATGCCGTGATCAAACGGGTTCAGTTCCAGGGCGTGGATGAAGGCTATGCGCTTGACGATCTGATCGTCCACGCGGCGTCGAAAAGCGGAAGCTCGGTTCTCGAAATCCAGTCCAAGCGCACCGCCACCTTCGCGCCGAAGGACGCGATTTTCATCAACCTGTGCGAACAGATCGCGCGCACCGCGCCGGACAGTCCGCCGACCGACCGGCACCTCCTGGCTGCCGCGACCCAGCGCACCAGTTTTGCGATCTCCGGCCCGTATCAGGATGTGCTCGCCTGGGCGCGCGCCGCGAGTTCCGGGGCTCAATTCTTCGCCCGGCTTGCGCTTAATGGCGTGGCCAGCCCGAAAATGCGCAATTTCGGCCAAGCGTTCCGGACCCATCTCGTCGCGCATGGGATCGCGGACGACGACGAGGTGATCTGGAATATCATCCGACGCTTCCTGATCCTAGAGTTCGACTTTGAATCCGGCGCACCACAGGCGCGGGACTATGCGCTCATGCTGGCGCGGCAGGTGCTCGCGCCCGAAGATGCCGGCCGCGCCGAAGGGCTCTGGAGCGATCTGATCGCGGTGGCCATCAAGACCGGCACGACCGGTGGATCGCTCACGCGCGAGGTGCTGATCGACACGGTGACGGCGCACGGCTTTCGCCTCGCCGGCGACCGGAACTTTTCCCTGGCCCGCGGCAAGCTTGCGGAGTTGTCGCGCCACGCACTCATGGACATCGGCACGAGCGTCGGCGGGATCACCCTGCCTCGCCTGGGCGCTGTGGCGGCGATGGAAGAGGCGCGCGACGCGCACCGCTTCATCGAAATCACCGGCGATCCCGGCGTCGGCAAATCCTGGGTGCTGCGTCATTTTGCCGAGAGGCAAGCGCGCGAAGGCCAGGTCATCGTCCTTGATCCGATTACAACGCCCGACGGGGGCTGGTCGGCGCTCTCGGAGCGGTTGGGCGTCCCGGGGACCGCCGGGGAATTTCTCGGCGATATCGCGGCCAGCGGCGGCGGGATCCTGTTCATCGATGGGCTCGAGATGTTCGCGACAGCGGAGCGGCGCCGCACGGTCAACGACGTCCTGCGGGAAATCGCCGGTATCGAGGGGTTCTCGGTCGTTGTCTCGACGCGGCCCGACCTCGGCGTCGAGGACTGCAGCTGGCTCGCCGAAGACGCCATCGCCAGGCTCGGCGCCCCGCATCGCGTATTCGTGGGTGAGCTCGACGAGGACGAGGTCGCGGTTCTGGTCGAGATGGCGCCGGAATTGCACGCCCTGCTGTCGCCGGACCATCCAGCCGCTCCGATCGCCCGCAATCTGTACCGGCTGACCCGGCTGCTGAAGGTGCCGAGCACGGTCGACATCCGCACGGAGGCGGCGCTGGCGCACCATTGGTGGGACAGCGCCGACGGGGCGGAGCCGAAAGACAAGCGCGCGGCCCAACGCCTGCTCGCCGGACTGGCCGAAGCGGCGCTCGGCGGCCGCGACACAATCGATGTCGCCACCGATTCGGATGCACGCACGCATTTGTTGGACAGCCGGAGCCTGAGCGAGCCGCACCGCGACAAGCTGGGTTTCCGCCATGACGTGCTGCGCGACTGGGCGATCGGCGCGCGCCTCCATGAGAACATCACCCTGCTCGATGGCGTCGACCTGACGGTGCAGCCTTCGCCGCGCCTCGCGCGCGGTATCGAGTTTGCCGGCCGGTTTGCGTTGGAGAGGGCAACAAACGGCGCGGTATGGCAGGCGCTCCTTGAGGCTCTGGCGCGCCCTGGCGCGCATGCAGCGTGGCGTCGGCAAGCGCTCCTCGCCATCGTGAGGTCGGAACTGTCGGCCGAGCTGCTCAACCGATGCTCCGACACGTTGCTTGCGCAGGGCGGTGCGCTCCTCATCGAACTCTGCACCGCGATCATAGCCGTGGAAACGATGTCGGCGGCGGCGCTGTTCGCACGGATCAAGGCCCAGGGGTTCGAGGTTCCCGAAGGCACGACGTCCCTTCGTGCGGCATCCTCACCATCGGCGCCCGCGATGCTGATGTGGTGTTTGGACCATCAGGCGCAGATCCCGGTTCACGCTATCGCGTCCGTGGTCAAACTCGTGGAGATCCAGTTCTTCCTCGCAATGACCATTTCCGCTTACGGACAAGCGGCCGCCGGGATGCTGTTTGATTGGCTGTTGCAGCTCGATGTGCGAGAGACGGCGATCGCGATCCCGTCGCCGGCGGACGCCCCGAGGATGCAGGGTGAAGCGCGCTCGCGCATGATCGAGGATCTTCGCAGCATGACGCTGCTGCTCGCGGCCAACGCGTCGGAGAAGGCAAAGGCCTATCTGCGGGCGGTGGCGGGCGAGAACGACACTTACAAGGTCAAGGCGATCCGGCTGTTCAGCAAGGCTCTAGCGAGCGTCGCGCCCGCAGAACTTGCGGCGCTCATCGAAGCCAGCCTCATCGAGAATCCGCGCAAGGGACGGTCTCGCCGCGAGTCAATGGGCCGCGTCTTCGGTTTCGCGGATAGCGATTACATGCCGGCGTCACCAGCACAGACCCCGTTTCTCGATCTGCTCGATGCCAATCAGCAAATCGGACTTGCGCTCATTCGCACGCTCGTCGCAGCGGCAGTCGACGGTCATGCCGCTGGCAAGGCGACCGAGACCAATGGCTTCACGGTCGTCGTCGACGGTACGCCGCGGTTCTTCCCTTGGGTCCAGACCTATTTCTGGTCACGGCAGTTTCAGGCACCGGAATCCTCGGTCGGCTCCGCCCTCAAGGCCCTCGAAGCTTGGTCGCATGAGCGGCTCGAGCGCGGCGAGGATGTCGCCACGGTGCTGCAGGACATCCTCGGGCCGGAGGGAAGCTGCGCTGCCTATCTCGTGGTCGCGATCGACGTCCTCATGTCCCATTGGCCCGCGACGCGCGACGCGCTCGTTCCGTTTGTGGCCAACCCGCATATCCTCGCCAGCGATCGCGACCGCGCGTCGATCGAGATGTTCGGAGACATGATGGCTTTCCAGAAAGAGCCGAGCGGCCGCGTGCGGCTCGCCGATCTTGCAAAACGCGGCTCCCGCCGCTTCACCCTCGAGCAACTGATGTTCTCCTATTCCGGGAACGACGATGCCAGTTCCGCCGTCCGGCGGCTTCTTGCCCAAGCGGTCGATGAACTCGGACCTTGTAACGAGAGCGATACTTTTCGCGATCCAACGTTCATGGGAGCGCATGCGCTGAACCTATTGGACCGGGCCAACTGGGTCGAGGTCGACGGCCTATTTAGCTTCGTGCCGCCGCCCGCCGAAGCCGAGCATCTAGCGCGCCTCGAAACCGCAAGCCGCGCGCTCGCCTTGTCGAGTGATATCGAGGCGAGAATCCAGCTCGCGACCAACGATCCGGCGAGAGGCTCGGCGGAGACCGCACGACAAGCGGCGGAGCATGCGGCGGGCGATCTGCCCGACGACCGCGACGAAGATTATCTAAAAGCACGGTCCACCCGCCTCATTGCCACCGCCATGCTGGTCGCGCGCGACGGCGATGACGCCCTTCTCGCCGAACATGAAGCCTGGGTCAGGGCAGTCATAGATATCGCTCTGATTGAGGAGGTGGACGCCTACGGCTCCGGCGAGACACTCGGCTTCAACCGGCCCGGGATGGCGATTTGCGCGCTTGTTCATCTCTGGCATCGTCGCAAGGTGACGGCAGATCGCGATCGGATCGTGGAAGCCGCCGTGCGAGGCGACAGGGCAGCGATACCGGCGTTCACCGCGGCCCGGGCGACGATCGATCACGCTGATCCGCGGCTCATCAAGTCGGCGATCCGGATGGCGTTCGCCCGTCGCCGCTATCGGTGGCACCCCTATGATGATGATCCCGCCGATGAGGTCGCCTATGAGACAGAGCGCGCGCGTCAGGACAGGGAGGCGGTTTCTGCCGAGATCGCATGGCTGGACGGCGGGCCCGAGCCTGAGTGGCCAGCGCTGCTAGACGAAAGACCCTTTCTGCGGAACAGTCCGCGCGCGATCCTCTCGCGCGACGGGGCGCGGATCGAGTTCGAACAGGACGAGGCAGAGGAGAGTTGGGCGCCGCGCTCGAAAAAGGCATCGATCCATGTCGAGACGCAAGGCATTGCGAAGTGGCTCGCGCTTTTGAATCGCGAGGCGTGCCCGAGGCCGGCGTGGTTCGGCGAGATTGTCGATACCTATGCGCCGTGGTCGGCGCGGCTCAACGCTCATGGCTATCCCGCCGACGCCGAGCTCGACCGATCGCCTGACGACTGGAACCAGCAATTCTATCTGCTGGTCGCCGCAGTCATCATGGATTCGGCGCATGACCGGCTCGATGCTATCCTGACGCCGATCCTGGAACTTCCCGACCGCTCGTTCTGCGACGTCGCCGACACGCTCACACGCGCGGCCGATGCCTCCTACTTCAATGATCGGGGGCGCCCGCCCAATCGCGCCCTCACGATCCGGCGGCAGCTGGTGACGCGCACCATAGCTCTCGATCGCTGGTCCCGGCACCGCCGACCGGGCGACCTGAGCATCGACCTTGAATCAGGTCCGACGATCGCCGTGATGCTGATGAATGAATATGTCTTCGGTTCGGGCAGTCAGAGTTATCTCGTTCCAGCCATCTTCGACCGGATCGATCCGCTGCTCGAAGCGCTGCGCCCCATGATGCCGGGCGGGCCGACCGCCTTTGTGGCGCTTTGCACGATGAACACTCTCCTGATTGGGCCGACCGCGCGTCACCTCGACTTCCTTCTCTTCGCCATCGAATCCTGGCTAGAGGCCACGGCGGGCGACCGGGCGATGTGGCATGAACTGGCGATCGGCCGAAAGGTCGCGCAGTGGTTCGAAAGTGCGTCGAAGGGCGACCCGTCGCTCTATTACCACGATCATGGGCAGCGCCTGCGGATCGACGCCATGCTCGGGAGACTTGTCAGCCTTGGCGTGTCAGAAGCCCATGAGCTCGAGCTGAAGTTAGAGGCGGCGCGTAACGGCCCGGCCCAAAGCCGTCTGCGAGACGCATGAACGCAGGGCGTCTTCTGGCAAGGAGCTCACAGCACCTCGATGAGGGGGCCTTCCTTGCGCATCAGCGATAGGTAGTCACCGCCATTGAGAATGAGCGCACCCTTGCCGATACGCGTGGCGAGCGCGCCGAAGCTTCGCGCGACGGTGGCGCGCGCGGACACACTGTCGGTCGCCAACATACCGGCCTCAAGCTCGACGGGATCGTTGAAACGGAGATGGATCCTCCTGGCCTCGGCCGACTGTTCGAGGCAGGCGCGGCGGAAGATCGAGTAGAAGCTCAGGTCTCCGAACTGGACGAGACGAAAGGCCACCATGCTTCTCACGAGCGGGAGGCTGATGTCGCGGTCGGTTTCGAAATCGAAAGTGGGCGTGCCGGCGGCGCCGGCGATCGCGAAATTGACGACCTCGTCATGCGCGGCAAACACGTCGGCGGCGCGCATTGGCGGATTATCGTCGGGGCTGCAGCAGCTTCGGAGATATCCCAAGGCGTCGTCCAACCAGACGAAAATCTCACGGTCCTCGATTGCGACAGGAGGGCAGGTCGTCTCGAGCGGCTCGTCCTGGTCGTCGAGCATAAGCGAAACCGTGCAGCGCTCGCCCGAGATCACCATGAACCGCGCAAGATTCTGGAGGTGATCGAAAGGGTGAACATCGGTGCCGCGGAACTGGTAGCTGATGTTGAGCTCGGGGCCGCGCAGGACAGCGCTTATGGTCGGTGAGGTGAAGGTCGCGCGGACCGTCTCCAACGGGAGATTGTCCATGGCGAACTTGCGGACCTCGCCGGCGAAGGTGGCGGCTTGGCCGGCCGCGTTCTGAAAGGTGAGCTGCCCGGGTTGCGGAATGGCGTCGAGGTTGAAGATGGTGGGCTTGCCGGCGAAAAGCGGTGAAACGATGTCGAACCGCTTGTCGCCAAAGATGATCTCGACGTCGGCCGGGCTTGTCGGCAGTCCGACGGCGGCATCGATCAGCTTTTGGACGTCGTCGAAGGGGATCGTCACCGTGCCGCCGAAATGGCCTTCGTCGAAGCCCAACTCGCGGGTCAACTGGCGCTTCTGGTTGGCATAGTCGTGCTGGTCGGTGTCGCCGATCGAGCGTATCCACGGCAGAAGATCATCGGTGCGATCGTCGGCTTCGTCGAAGGCGATCGACAAGCGGAGACGATGGAGATCCGTCTTACCGTCGCGCTGCGCTTCCCGGGCGCGGCGCAGGGCGGCCTCGATCAGCGGCTTGTCGAAGTGACGGGCGTAGATCCTCTCCTCGCTATGGTCGCTGTTGCGCCACCAGAGCGTGATGAAGCACGGATCCGGCTCATTGGCGAACCGGAGCGCATTGCTCAATTTGACGCTCGTGGTCGGCTTTCCATCGGTCTTGGACTTACCTGAACCCGCACCGTGGCGTTCCCCGGTTGCCGATCGTGCGGGAGGCCATGGACCCTTTCGCGAGCAAACTCGACCATATAGTCCCAACCCTCGCGATCCTGGATCGAGGGGTTCTTGGTGACATTGGCGATGTCGCAGAGGACCTCGAATGACGACTGGGCATAACTCGAGAAGTTTTGCGCGAATGCCGGCACGTCGTGAATCTTCCTCGGAGATAGGCAGGACAAAGGTAAGCAGCGGGCGACGGGCAGGCAATCGGTTACTGCGTCCTTATGGCCAACATTGTGCCCGGGGGCGGGCCTGCTCCCGCATCGGTCAGTCTTCCGCGTGACAGGTATCGATGAGAGAGGCGAGGGATGGCCCCGCGCGATCGAACGTCGTCATATCGATCAGCTTGCCGCCATGATCGCGCGCGACGCGCAGCGGGCCGGCCTTCTTGAGGTCACGGGTCAGGACGACAGATGCGAGCGACGCCGCGCCAAGGGCCGCATCGCCCTCGTTATGGCTAAGCTGGCTGTTACGGGTCGGCTTTCCGATCAGAAAGGGCTCTCGGATCGCAGCGTAGAATGCGCGCGCATCTTCAGACTGGAACGTGCCGAAGCCGAAGCCGCCGCGCCGCTGTGGACCCTTTTGGGTGGTGAAGCCGAAGACGGCGGAGACCTTGACGGAGGCGTCTCGCATCTGCTCCCGGATGTACGCCTTCAGAGCGACCTTGTCCGGCCGATCGGGGATGGCGGCGATTTCGATTTCGATCTCGCGCGGCACGAATAGCGCAAAGCGCGTGACGGGAAGTTCGGCAGCCAGATCGAAGCCGAGGGCAAAGAACTGATCCCAGACATTGCTGTCGATGGTGACGGCCACGCGGCCGTCCGCGCGGGCGGTATAAGGCAATTGGACCTCGAAGTCATGGTAGCAAGCTCGGGATTGCTGCGCAGCTGTCTATAGGGCGAAAGTCGAAGAGAAGCGAAGCTGTTCAGTCCGGCGTTTTCTTCTTCTGCCGGTTCGACCTTGCTAATTTCAGTGTCTGAGGCGACGCCCGAAATGATGAGCCACCGCTTCGCAGAGCCTTATCGGCAGCTTTCGGCGTGAGCTGCCGTACGGAGCGTTGGATCGGAATGGCGAATTTTGGTCGGCAGCTGCGGACTGCACCGCGTCAGAAGTGGACGTTCCCGACCTCAGTTCACACCCCGAAAGCTGCCTTGCAGGCGCAGTGCGGCGCTCAGCGCCTCCGACCCAAGAATTGACCAACGCTAAGGCAAGTTCGAACATCAGCTCCGCGGGACATTGCGGGCACTCAAGCCCGCATGTGCCATCTGCATCAATCCTCAAACTTTTGCGCATCCATCGTTTTGATGAAACGTAGCAGGGCGGTCACGCTGTCATAGATGAACTTCGCTTCATCCATCGAGACAAGGCTTTCATTGTCGTGCGCAAAGGACTTGTTGTTCCGAATCTCGTTCATCGACTCGAAAGTGGAAATGGAACTCTTGATGATGCGGTCCGACATTTCCGTGAGGTTTCGTGATGCTTTCAGTGCCTTAGCATATTTCCCCACTCTGGCGTGCAGGGCGTCATTTTCGCCACAGGGCTCACCCCCGTGTTTGACTACAAGGGACGCGAAGCGCTTCATGCAATACGTATGCAGTCGGTCCAATCCAGCATTTGGACGGCCAGCGTCCAAGTCCCTGCGGATCGCAGCGACTAATTCTTGAAGGGTTTCATTTGCCTCGAATGCTTCTATCCCCGTTGAATCAACTACGTGCTCTTCCCCTTCGAACTTGCCAACTATCTTGAAATAGACT
>NZ_JBAQOK010000074.1:0-23415 GCF_049304695.1 Sphingobium sp. | reverse complement strand
GGCTACGCCCTCCCTACGCCGCGCGCAGCGCAAGGAAGCCCGTCACATCAACGCTCCGCCATCCTGACAGGGGGTCCCTTTTGCGCGCCGATAAGGGGTCCCGTTTGCACGCCGATTGACAAACAGGAAGCCGGCGTTTTCTTCGACGATCTTTCCAGCGAGATTATCGACGACGACGTATTGCAGCGGCTGCTGACATTTCCCAATGTGCTGATGACGGGCCACCAGGCCTTTCTAACGGAAGAAGCGCTGACGGCGATTGCACAAACGACGTTGGCGAGCATTGCCGATTTCGTCGCCGGTCGTCCGTTACGACATCAGGTGGACCTTGGCCGCACGCGCGGCGGCTGAGGCCTAAAGCAACGGCGTCATAAGCCTGGCCAGGTTTTCTAACAGTCGTATCGGCCGTGGACGCATCCTCCACTCCGCTAAGGTCAAAAGGTCGCTGGCATGGCTGTAACCGTGGTGGATCCGCTCAAGCTTCTCCGTCGCGACGGGATCGTGGATCAACAGGTTGATCTCGGCATTGAGCATGAAGGAGCGTATGTCCGCATTGCTTGATCCCACCAAGCCGATATGGCCATCCACCGATACGCTCTTGGTATGCAGCAGGTGGTCGCGATATCGGAACAGCTGGATACCCGCATGCAGCAATTCATCATAGAAAGATCGCTGGGCGAGCCTGACCAGATATTGGTCCACAACCCGTGACACTATGATGTTCACCGACACGCCGCGATCGACGGCATTCTTCAAGGCTACCATTAGGGCATCATCCGGGATGAAATAGGGCGTCACGATCGTGACCTCATACCGGGCGACGTGAATGATTTCGACCAGCAGCCGTTCGTAGCCCAGCAATGGATGGTCCGGACTGCTGGGCATAGGCTGCAGCATCAGCGCACCGCAGGCAGGCGGCATGATCGGACGATCGAGCAGCTGCGCTGTTTCAAGATACCAGTCCGTCAGGAAGGTCGCTTCCAGCGCGGCGACGACCGGGCCGTCGACGCGCGCCACCAGCTCATCATTGACGATTCCGGCCTTGAAGTCGCGATCGACGATGTTGAGCGATCCGATAAATCCTGTGCAGCCGTCGATCAGGCAAAGCTTACGATGATTACGCAGGTCCCGACGCAACCGGCGCAGGCGGAAACCGATAGGGAGGGTCAGCCGCGCATCGACACCGACGGCATGCAACTTGGCCATGCTGCGCTTCGACCAAGGTCTGCTCCCAAGTGCGTCTACCAGTACACGGGCATCGACTCCCCGCGCCGCTGCCCGGCCCAATGCGTCGATGAATAGCGAGCCTGTGTGGTCATCCGCAAAGATATAGGTCTGAAGATGGACACTGCTGACGGCGCCGTCGATCGCCTTCACCATGGCCGCCACGATGTCTGCATAGTCGGTCTGAAAGGAAAGGCCGTTGCCCCCGCAGGCGGGAAAACCACCCAGATGCCGAGCCAAGCGCGAAAGCTGGCTGGGTGACGTTGCCGACAACATGGTTCGGGCGACATGCTCACGCAGCGCCGCGCTCGTTAAAAATCGCTGGTGGCGCCATTTTGGAAAACGGGCCCGTCCTATCATGCGGTACAAGAGGAGAGCAGGAAGAGGGAGAAACATCACCAGCAGCAGCCAGCTGCGTGCCGCTTCCGGAGGCCTGCGCAGCGGTATGACGACGATCATGACTATCCTTATCGCCCATTCCAGGAGCAAGTAAGCAAGAGCCAGATGGGCAGCACCGAACATCGTTACCCCATAGCAGCTTCGGCCACAGGGGCGAACGCGAGCCTGGGCGCATTTGGCTGCCCGGCTCTTCATCGCCACGATGTCAAAGATCGAGCGGTCGCGGAGCAGGGGACATTTTGATCGGAACACAGGCTTGTGTCGCTGACCATCGTCGCGCATTTTGATGTCATGAAAGCGGGTTAAATTCCGTGCCTTGCCTGTGGAGGTAAAGATGACCGAATGCTGTTCGTTCCCCGAAAAGCATGATGATTGCGACCATCGCTCCAGGCGCGAAATCCTGGGTCTGATGGCTGCAACCGGCGCGATGGCGGGAATCGGGAATGTCGCGGCCTTTGCCGCGCCTGCGGCTGGAGGACCGGTTAGCGCGATGCCGCCAGACCAGGCTCTTGCGGAGATCATGGATGGCAATGCCAGGTTCGTGGCCGGAGCACCTGTGGCGCACACCCGCGATCTGGCGATCATCAGGTCGAAAGCGGCAGAAGGACAGTGGCCGATCGTCGGCGTCCTGTCATGCGCAGACTCGCGCGTTCCGGTGGAAATGGTCTTCGACGAACCGATCGGAAGGCTCTTCGTGACACGCGTGGCCGGAAATATCACCACGCCGGAAATCATCGCCAGCCTCGAATATGGGGTTGCAGTTCTGGGCATCAGCGCGATCGTCGTCATGGGGCATTCGAGTTGCGGCGCCGTCAAGGCCGCAATGGACAATCCCGAAGTGCCGGGTCAGATCAGTGCCCTCTTTCCTGCGATCCTGCCGGCCATCTACATGAGTAAAAACAGGGATCCGCTGGCGGTCACCCGACAGAATGCCATTATCCAGGCTGCTACCCTGCTGAATTCCTCCACGGTCATCGAGGCAAGGGTAAAAGCAGGCGCTCTCAAGGTCGTACCGGCCCTCTATGATGTTGCGACGAGCCGCGTGGAAATACTGCCTATTCCTTCCGCATTGCGGCAGACGGAATCAAAATGATCATGGCGATGTGGAACAAGCCGAAACTGCTCTGGTCATCGGTCGCCAGCGGAGGAAGAATGACAAGCCATACATGCCTGGTTCTTGTTTCGACCAGCTTGATGGCGAGCCTGTCCAGCGCCCTCCATGGCCAAGGCGCCAAGACAAGCTCTCCGACGGAATTCATCCGCGCGGTCGATCGCTTGAAACCGGGCGAATGGGTGTGGGCGCCCAACATCGCGCCGGCGGGACCGCTTCTCATCTACGTGGACCTGTCGCGACAGATTGCCACTGTCTACCGCAACGGGATCAGGATCGCGGTCGCCACCGTCTCGTCAGGCAAGCCCGGACATGAGACCCCGACCGGTGTTTTCACTATCCTCCAGAAGGACGCAAACCACCATTCCAGCCTCTACAATAGTGCGCCCATGCCCTATCAGCAGCGCCTGACATGGGATGGGGTTGCTCTTCATGCCGGCGGTTTGCCAGGATATCCCGAAAGTCATGGTTGTGTGCATCTGCCCTATGATTTTTCGCGGGAATTGTTCGCCATCACGTCGATCGGCGCGACCGTCGTCATCGCAGGATCGGCGGTGGACCATGTTCGTGCCAGTAACGCCAGCCTGATCGCGCCGATCGACGCAACGGGCAGGCCCATCCCTCAGGCAATCCTCGGCGAGAAGCAATTCACCTGGACGCCTGAAAAATCGCCGACCGGACCGCTTACTATCATCGTATCCAGGTTAGATCAGCGCGTCGTCGTTTTGCGCAATGGAACGGAAATCGGGCGCAGCGTCGCTCAGGTCAATGACGACGATACCGGTTCGCATGTCATTACCTTGGTCCGGACGCGCGATGGCATTTCTCGATGGTTATATATCGGTTTGCCAGGGCATGCCGAAGAGGAGGGTCGGCAGTTGGACGAGGCGACAATCAACCGCCTGCGTCTGCCACGAGCCTTTTACGATCAGATCAAAGCTGCACTGAGGCCTGGCGACACTATTCTCATGACGAATTCAAGCGTTGGGGACGATGGGCAAGGCCGTCAGATTACCGTGATGGACGCTGTCGTTCCGCAGCCTTGATGCTGGGGGAGCGATTTTTTCTTATATAGGTTGTTACCAGATCAAACATCAGGGAGTCGAGGCAGTGAAAAAGATAGCAACTCTTCCGTCCGCTCTTGTTTTCGCCGCGCTTGCGGGCTCGGCGCAGGCGCAGACTCCACCCGGGCTTAACGATCTTGTCGGCGCGCACGCCGCCGGCGCGGAAACGCAGATGAAAACGCGCGGTTACTCCCATATCCGGTCCGAGCAGGGCGATGATCGCAGCTATAGCTATTGGTGGAATGGTTCGTCCCGCCAATGCGTGACCGTCGCGACTATGGAGGGGCGCTACAGCTCGATCACCAGTTCGCCTGCGCCTGACTGTAATCAACGCGATAATCGGCGCCCTGACGACAGGGCGGACAATGGATATCGCGACGACAATCGCTCGGGTTATCGCAATGATGACGGCTACAGGCCACCCGTCACTTACGGCGCTGGCGCGTCGAATCAGCGTCAGTCACCCAGCTATGTCGAACAGCGCGATCGCTATCAGGTTGACGGGCAGGATATCGATATCGGCCTGATCTGCTTTGGCGATGGTCAGCGACCTGGCTTCGCCACGTCCTATGGCTGGCAGTGGAACAGCCGTACTCATCGCTATGACTATGGCAATCGCACAGAGATGACCGGCCAGCAGTTTGACGCTTCACTGACGATCCAGCTCTGGGCTGGCGGCGGGCGCATCCGGCTACCTAAGAAATTGGTGCCGCCCATCAACAGCCGGGGCTATGATGGATGGTGGGATCTTTACGAGGTGCAGAGCGGTCCTGACATCATCAGCGCGAAATATCGCCTCAATGGGCTTAACAAGCCGCTTATCACGATCAATCGCCGTAGCGGACAGATCAGCATCCAGGGAACGAGCCCCTACGCTTTTCGCGGGACCTGCGACACGGTCGATGGCGGAGACCACCGCCGCTTTTGAATGATGGGGCCACGGCGCGTATCGCCCAGCCCCTTTTTACCGAAAGGTTGAGATCATGTGGAAGTACATTGTCGTTCCTGTCATTGCCACCCTGGCCGTTCCGGCAATCGCCCAGGCCCCCTCCCGCACGGAACGCATCCAGTTCGCACGAGGCGCGTCATCGACGACCCTGCGGGGCACGATCCGGGGCTATGATTCGGTCGACTATGTCGTCGGCGCTCGCGCCGGGCAGACTATGTCGGTGACGTTACGCACCACCAACCGCTCCGCCTACTTCAATGTTCTTCCGGGCCGCGATGAAGTGGCGATCTTCAACGGGTCGATAGGCGGAAATCAGTTCGACGGACGCCTCAAGAATGACGGCGACTATCGCGTTCGCGTCTATCTGATGCGCAATGCCGCGCGTCGTGGAGAAGTCGCCGCATTCAGTCTCTCCGTTGGCATAAGCGGGCGACCGGGCGCAGGTGGTCCAGGCAGCGGCACTGCGCCGATCGGTTCCGGGCCGCCAGTCTCGGCAGGGAATATGGTAGCGTTCTGCCGCGGCGAAGCATCTGCGCAATATGCGGTGCGCCCTGCCTACATCAAGGTTGGCCGCGTCGTTGCCGATCGCGGCAGCGGCAGCGTGATCGATGGTTCGGCCGACAAGGGACGCGAAGGCATTAAGCGGTTCCGCTGCCGTTTCGATGGCCGCAATCGGTTTATCGACGTGATGGCCATAACGCGCGACGGGTTTTGATCTGAAGGTTTTAGCGTAGCGGCTGAGCCTTTCGGCTCAGTCGGCTGCGGCTTTCGACAACGCACGCAATGGGCTTTCGTTCGCCCAGGCGTTGCAGGACCAGCCGTTTTCCCGATACGCGATAACGGACAAAGGGCACCCATGGCGTTTCCGCCGCTGGAAAGGCGACGAGCAACGCCGATCCATTGGCATCTGCTATAATGCGGGACCCTTGCGAAGTGCCAGGCGATATGCGCCAATCAGCCTGGCCTTTACAGCGCAAGGAAGCGCCTTCGATGGAAGAATCTAATAGGGCGTCCAACTCCGTGATCCGCGAGCGGTATGCTGCTGCAACGCAGGCCCTGTGGTCCTTCTGGAAGGCGCACAGGCTGCGTCGTTTGAACCAGGCCTGCTGATCTTCGAAAAGAGAAGAACCAGGCCAAGCGGAAATCTCTCGGACCCGCGTCGCTCGAGCAACGATGTCTGCGTCGAGGCGTCGCAATTGCGCATCCAAGCATACGAGTTGGTCTGTGGCATAGACCGGTCGCATGCAGTCGGCGCTTTCCTGCGCGAGCGGAGGCGGGATGGGAGACGGTCCGCTTGCGAGGCCTGCGAAAGCAACTGCGGCGGCTGCAGCCGTCATGCATAGTCCTCCGGCCGCTTGCATCATGGGCATGGCGTCTCCTCGCGCAGTAGACTCAAAGTTTCCCGACTAGCTGCTCGGGACTGTCGATCGTCCGGGTCCACTTGACCGACACTGTCCGCCACCTGGGATCGGCTTTCCGCAATAGTGCAAGGACGCCCGGCAGATGCTCCGCCCCGTAGGTGACGTAGATGCGCTGCTGGGGTTCAGCGAGGAGAGCTGCGGCCAGTACACGGTTGCGATAGTCGAGGATCAGTTTGTTCATTTGGTCGTCCGACGCTCCGATACCGCTGTGACGCATGCCGTAGGTCATGAACCCGCGGCATAATATGCCCGCGATCTCACGCTGCCCTTTGCTCCCGCGACGGAGGAAGGAGACGATCTTCTCAAGACCATTGCCGTCATCCACGCGCCTGACGTCGGCCTTTTCCTTCATTGCCGCAGCAAATGCGGGATCGGTTCGCAAGAGCCGTTCAAATTCCGCACGAAGCTGAGTGGTGGTGACGTCCGCGACTACATGGGCGGTAGGATGTTCCTGGACATCGCGTCCCAGCAGCCCGAAATATCCGCCCTGAAACTTGAGGCCGCACACATCTCCAAGCGCCCGATAAGCGTCGCCTAGATCAGCACCTCCGGTAATGATGTTGTCGAACCACATGTCGTCTTTTGGATTGGACGGCCTCACGCCTTCATAATAGGCGACGGAGCCACGTGATAATTCGTCCTCAAGGTCATAGATGACCGATTTGAAGAAGATCTCGGTCGCGACATGCTGCATGCCCTGAAAGATGATCGTCTTGCGCCCGTTCGACAGGGTCGCCTGAGGCACCAGCGCCGGAGAAACCTGCGTTATGGTGGCGGCATAGTAGATCGGGCTGGCGACGAATATCGTCAGCACAAAGCTGATGGCGACCGCAGCTTTCAGCCAAAACCTTTTGGAAAAGCCGTTATGACGCAGCTTTTGGCTAATCCCGGCAAGCAAGGCCGCAGAGGCCACCGATATGCAAAAGATAGCAAAGGGAATGATGGGCGAAGCTTGAAACACTAGTGGCAAGCTTAGGAGAAATGCCGCCGCGCCCAGAAACCAGAAGACCGTCGAGACGCGCGTTCGCAAACGCTCGAACCAGGCGGGAACCGTTTGAGAAACCATCATAGCCTCCACATCCAATACGCTTGGAAATCATAGCGGCGCTCTGTGAATATCTCACGATTACAGTCTTGTCATGGGCCAAAAGAGGATTGAAAAGCTAAAGCATGGCGATCGATAGGTGCAAAGAAAACTGGGCGGCGACTCGGCGAACTGCGTCGTGCGATGCCTTGTTTCAAGCCTCTACATCCGCGCGCCGATGGATATGGCTCACAGGCATATTTGCCTCCTTACTTCTTGCGGGATGCGCAGATTTTCCCGAAAGGCTGACGCCTGCCAGTCATCTGCAATTATTCCCCCGGTCACATGTGAGCGCCGCGGGGAACACGCCGACCGCGCAGATCGATGTACTGACCTATAATATCGAAGGTCTGCAATGGCCCGCGCGCAAAGGCCGCGCTGAACATCTCGGTAAGATCGGGGATATCTTGAGGTCTCTCAATCTGACGGGGAATGCACCGGACGTCGTGCTTTTTCAGGAGGTTTTTTCCCCGTCCGCCAGAACGGCCGTAAAGGAAAGCGGCTACCCGGCGTTGGCTGGCGGTCCGAAGCGGACCGCGGCGGCTGAAGACCGAGTAGAGGCAGTCCGTGCTGGCAAGCGAAGGCCCACGAAGGGCGAACTGGGTATCCGCTTTACAGGGTCGGGCCTCGTGATCGCGAGCCGCTACCCGATCACCGAGGTCTATTCTGATCCCTATTCGCGCCGGACGTGTGCCGGTTTCGACTGCCTGTCCAACAAGGGCGTCATGCTCGTACGGATTGCAGTGCCAGGCGTTCCAAAGCCAATCGACATCGCCAATACGCACATGAACGCCCAGAAGGCCTCCAAAGTGCGGCCTGAACGGCATCTTGCTGCCCATCGCTTCCAATCGCAGGAACTTGAGTTGTTCCTGTGGCGTCATCACGACCAGGCAAACCCGCTTATTTTGGGTGGCGATTTCAACATGCGCCGTTCGCGCGAACGTTTCGATCTCTTCCAGTCCCACATTCCTCTGCGCCTAGTGCATGAACAATGTCTATCTGACCCCAAATGCGATGTTCGCATGTCATGGAATGGCGACGCACCCTGGATGGATACGCAAGACCTGCAATTTTACACATCTGCGGAGCGCATACGGATCGTGCCCATACGGGTGGAAGCTATGTTCGATGGATCGCCGGACAGCCCGCGTCTATCCGACCATGACGGCCTGCGCGTAACCTACCAATTGAGCTGGGATCAATTGCCGTAACGTGAGGTCAACTATGCAAGGCTCACGGCGGCTCTAGTTATATCGCTGACGTCCGACGGAACATGGCGGATATTTGTGCGGGTCTTGTACCGGTTGTGATGCTGCACATGCGGATAGCTCATTGCCATCACTGGCGCGCTGGCATGGGCGCCTTGCCGGTCCGACCGAGCAACGGATATAAATTCTTTTCTTCGCGCGCGATACGGTTTTCCAGCGCTTCGAGGATCGCGAGCGTTTCATCGCAGAAGCTATCCCATTTTGCTATTATCCCGTCGCTATTCCATCGCGCCATATAGTCGCGATACTGCTGATCAAGATTTCCCATCTCCGCTTCATAGGTGGTAGCCATCGCCGCGATCTGCGCATCCGTGTGCCGTTTAAGCTCGGGATAGACATGCCTGTCCTCGCGGGCGAGGTGAATGGCCAGGCGATAGCCTAATCGCCACCGTTCGCGGGTCACCGCCTCGATATCGGCCACCTGCCTCGTAACAAACCCCCGCAGCTGCAGCGCGATGGCCCCGAGTTCGTTATGTTCGTCGGTCAATTGCTTGTGATCGATCATAACCAAAATAATCCTGTCTGGCTCCCCCGCACGCTCGGGTTGATCGTCAATCGTAGATGTCATGCGCAATGTCCTGTTGCCATCGAGCGCTGAATCGCAGAGTTTTGCTGTTCAAGTAGGGATACACCCATGAGCAAGACGATCCGTCGTGCCCCGACGACCCGGACTTATCGCGCGGCTGTTCAGTCCATTATCGCGACCGTGCAGCGCGAATATAAGCTGAACGACTCTCAGCTGGCCGACCGGATCGGCTGCGCGCCAAATACGGTGCGCAATGCGAAAAAAGCGCATGCCAATCTCGACGCGGTGACGCTGGCAAGTATCGAGCACCGCTTCGGCCCCGGCGCGGTCGATCCCTTTCTGGCTTTGGCAGGCGCCCGCGCGACACCGCTTCCTGATCAGCTTCCCCGGATCGATCCGATCCTCGATATTGTCGGGGCGTTGCACCGGTTGGTGGAGGCTCAACATGCGGAAAGCGAGCACGGCTTTCTCATCACATCGCAAGAGTTGCTGGCGATTTTAAGGGAACTTAGGGACGCGCGTTTGGCCTTTGACGCTTTAATCCTTCTCGCCGAACCGGGTCTTGCTGCCGCACCGGAGGCGGTCCAGCATTGGTTCAAACATTTCGATCACGATGCCGAGGCACCGGATGCGCGCCGCGCCAAGGAGAGACCGATCCCGAGAAACCGCAAGCGACCGGTACCAAGGGATTTTGTTGACGTTGCCGCCTTAACCGGAATCGACGAGTTGATGCGTCGGTATACGGCCACCCGCCGGACTGTTGAGCGCTGGCTTCGCGAAACCGACGAGCAGATTATCGATCAACTTCGGAACGATCACTAATTTTGCCAGCAGAAGCTGACGCGGTTTAATGCTGGCGCCGCGATATCAAACGCTGAGAAGCATATTCGTCGTGGGCGTGGCATCGACAGGTTTTATCTAATAGCTGCCGTTTAAGAAACTTTTCGCGTATGGCAGCAATGTCCCCACGATGCGGCGCTCTATTTCCGGCAGCACGCGACCACATCACCTCGTTCGTCATGCGGTGGCGCGACGGCAGCTCTAGCCAACAACCGTCACTCGGCGATGGACAAATCGTCTCACCGTCATTCGCGCATGACAGAACCATGCATCGTGACTAATAGCCGACCCGGTGCATCGACTGCGTAACCTCGTCCTTGCCAATCGGCCCTTTGCCTGCGCGGTCCTTGCACTCGCGCTGATGATGAAGATCGTCATGCCCACCGGGTTTATGCCGACCGTCTCGAACGGGCAGATCATTGTCAGCATTTGCTCGGGCACCGGTCCGATGACGATGGTCATGACCATACCCGGCCTCGGGCAGGAAAAGTCTGAGGGTGACGGCCACCATGGCAAGGCTGAACAGCCTTGTGCTTTCTCGGGCCTGTCAGCACCGTCGCTGGCTGCAGCCGATCCGATCCTGCTGGCAGCGGCAATCCTGTTTGTCCTGGCGCTTGGTACGCGCCCTATGGCGCTTCCTGCTTCAACCGCACCGCCATATCTTCGTCCGCCCTTGAGGGGGCCTCCGGCCATCTGATCGCTTGTCGTCGCGTGAGCGGCTGAGGAGACGGGTGCGCTTGGCGCGCCTGCGCCCTGCGGCCATGCACCTGCTTCAGATACGGCCTAGCTGGACGCACACGCGTTTTGGCAGGGTCTGCCGAGGTTTATCCGCATGACTATCGCTGCCTGGCTTTGCCAGGTTTGCCGCTTCGCATGACCGCGCGAAGCCGCATCCTTTTGCGCCAATTCCATCTCTGGCTGGGTCTCGGGCTTGGCGGCCTGTTCGCGCTGCTGGGCGTGACAGGCTCCGCTCTCGTCTTCTACGTCGAGATCGACAAGGTGCTGCATCCGGCCATCGAGCAGGTCGCGCCCGGTGCCGGTCCTGACTGGTCATCGCCAGTCTGGGATCGCGCGCTCGAGACGGCCCACTCGCGCTGGCCTGATCCGCATGGAAGCTGGTCGTTCGAAGCGACCGGGCAAGGCGGCTCCGTGCCGGCTCGCTATTATCCGTCCGAACATCACAGTCATCATGCCGAGCGCGAGATGGTGTGGTTCTCGCCCGATGGCACACGCGTGCTGCGGGCCGAACCGTGGGGCGGCTATCTCATGAGCTGGCTTTACGAACTTCATATGCATTTGCTCGCCGGCGAGGTCGGCAGCCAGATCGTGGGCTGGTTGGGCTTTGCGATGCTGATACTGCTGGTGAGCGGCATCGTCGTTTGGTGGCCGCGCGGGTCATGGCGCAAGGCGCTCGCCTTCAAACGCAACGCAGCGCCAATTCGCCGCCTGCGCGATCTCCACAAGCTGTCCGGCGTGTGGAGCATGGCATTGCTCTTCATCCTAGTCGGCACCGGTGCCCTTCTGGCTCTGCCGCTCATCAAGACGCAGTTACTGACCGCCGTCATCACCGCGCCCGACACGGTGCCGGACCCGCAATCAAGCGTGTCCAGCGGCCAACAGATTTCCATCTTGCAGGCGCTTGCCGCCGCGCATCGTGCCGTCCCGGATGCGCGGCTCGCCTTCATCGACGTGCCGGGCACAGGACCGGAACCGTTCCGCATGCGCGTCCAGTTGCCCGGCGATCCGCATCGCCGCTTCCCGAGCAGCTTCATCTTCATCGACCAATATTCCGGAGCCGTGGTGGCTGTCCATGATGTCCGGCGCGGCAACGCCTCGACCACTACCGCCGCATGGGTCCGTGTCCTGCATGACGGGTCGGTCGCGGGCCTTTCGACCCGTATCCTCGCCGTCATCCTCGGCCTCATTCCGCTCGGTCTGTTCGTGACCGGGTTCCTTCATTGGCGTCGCCGCCTCGCGGCCCGCGCCCAATCGCATAAAACAGGGAGTTTCTCGTGAAATCATCGTTCATCGCCACTGCCGCCTGCCTCGTCGCGTCTCCGGCGCTGGCCCAGGTCGCCGACAACTCCACCGAGCGCACCGAGCGCGATACCATCATCGTCACCGGCCAGCAGTTAGAGAAGGAGACCGAGGTCTCAGGCCGTCTTGGTCTCTCGATCCGCGAGACGCCAGCGGTGGTCGACATCGTCACCCAGCAGGACTTCCAGTTGCAGGGCGTCCGCAACGCGATCGAGGCGATGAACGCCGCCCCCGGTGTCGCTTCCGGCAACTTGCCGGGCTCTATCGGCTCGGTTTCGATGCGTGGTTTCCAACGGGCGGTGAACTATCTCTACGATGGCGTGCGCATGGCCAATTCGGACGTCGGTGTGCGCAACTGGGACGCATGGTCGTTCGAGCGGATCGAAGTCATCAAGGGACCGGCTTCCGTCACCTCGGGCGAAGGCGCACTAGCGGGTGCGATCAACTTCGTGCCGCGCCGCCCCAATCTCGATGGGGCGAGCGGCGAGATGCTGGCCAGTTATGGCAGTTTCGACACGGCGCGCCTCGCCGCCGACATGAACTTGCCGCTGGGCGAGACCGTCGCCGTGCGCGGCGATGTCTCCTTCTCGCGCTCGTCGGGCTGGATCGATGATACGGGCAGCCGGACGTTCGCGGCGACCGGATCGCTTTTGTTCAAACCCAGCGACCGCTTCTCGCTGGTGGTCTCGGTCGACCATTTCGAAGATCGGTTCAAGACCGCCTATTATGGCACTCCCGTCATCTCGCGGGCGCTGGCGCGCGATCCCTCGTCGGCGGTGTCGGGCAGCTCGGAGCTGGTGCTCGACAAGGCGATGCGCCGGACCAACTTCGACTATACCGACGGCAACGACAGCTCGAACACGACCTGGCTGCGCGCGCGGGCCGAATATGCGCTGACGGACAATCTGAAGATCGTCAGCGACACCAGCTATTATGACAGCTTCCGCGATTACAAGGATGCCGACGAATATACGTTCAATGCGGCGACCGGGCTGATCGGGCGCGGCGCGACCTATATCAGCCACGATCACCAATATTGGAACCAGCGCCTGCACCTTGCCTTTGATGGGCGTATCGCTGGGCTTCGCAATCGCTTCACGCTTGGCGCCGAATATGGCGAGACCGATTTCTTCACCGTGCGCCGCTTCGGTACCGGCACCTCGCTCGACCCGTTCAATCCCGTTCGCGGCACTTTCCCGGTCGATACGCCCGCCAACTTCGCGACCCGGCAGGACATCACCGCCAAGGTGGATGCCTTCGCGATCTTCGCTGAAGACGCACTCAACCTGACCGATGAATGGCTGGTCGTGGGCGGCTTTCGCTATGACAATGTGAAGCTCGACCGAAGTGTTCTCAACGCGACCAGCGGTGCGGTCCAGAACTATGGCCAGACCTATCACCCGATCTCCTGGCGCGCCGGCACGGTCTATAGCGTGACGCCCCGGACCCAGTTGTTCGCGCAATATACCCGTGCGGTCACACCCGTCAGTGGCCTTTTGTTCCTGAGCGCCGCCAACGCGGCCTTCAAGCTCACCACCGGCTATTCCTATGAGGGCGGCATCAAGACCTCGCTGAGCGGCACGGGCGTCGAGCTGACAGCGTCGGCCTTCTATATCCGCCAGGACGACATTCTGACCCGCGATCCGACCAATCCAGCGGCCGTGTTCCAGGGTGGTGCCCAGCGGTCGCGCGGCGCAGAAATCTCGCTCAACCTGCCGGTTACGCCGCAACTGAACGTGACGGCCAGTGGCACACTGCTCGACGCCAAATATCTGACGCTGATCGAAGCTGGCGGCGTCAACCGTGCGGGTAACCGGCCACAGAATGTTCCCGAACAGCTTGCCGATCTCGTCGTCACCTATTCCCCCAAGGCGCTCCCGATCACGCTTGTCGGCAGTGTCCGCCACAATGGCGACTTCTACACTGAGACCGCGAACGTCACGAAGGTCAACGCTTTCACCACATTCGACGCTTCGGTGTCGTGGAACGCGTCGTTCGGCACGCTGACGCTGCGAGGGTGCAACCTCACTGACGAATTCTATGCCGATTGGTCGGGCTATGCATCGGGCCTCGTCTTCGTTGGCGCCCCGCGCAGCGTCGAACTCTCGTTCAGCAAGCGCTTCTGAGCCGCCAGCCACCAAAATCAGGATCATCGACCATGAAAACATCTCTCATAGCGCTGACGGCGGCGCTTGCGATCACATCGCCAGCCATCGCACAAACGAAGGACGCGCCAAGCTGGACCTCCGAAACGATCGTCGTGACCGGCAAGCGCGAAAGCTATGCCGCCCCTGACACAGCGGCCGCCACGCGCACCGACACGCCGCTTATCCAGGTTCCTCAATCGGTTCAGGTGCTGACGCGCACCCTGATCCAGGAACAAGACCGCCGCACGCTCGGCGACGCGCTGGTCAACGTCTCGGGCGTCACCCCGACCCGGTCGGACGAGGTGTTGTTCATCCCGCCGATCGTGCGTGGCTTTCCAGCAGAGGTCTATCTGGACGGCCTGCCGGTCTTTGCGGGCAACCAGCAAGCCTATGACCCAAACAGCCTGGTGGGCATTGAGCGGATCGACGTCCTCAAGGGTCCGACCGCCACGCTCTATGGCGGTGGCCTGGGCACGCCGCTTGGCGGGGTTATCAATCTTGAGTCCGCGCGGCCGAATGACAAGGCAAGTGGATATGTAGCGATGCGTGCCGGCAGCTTCTCGACCTGGAACCCCTATGGCGACATCAATGTGCCTTTGGGCAACGGGATCGCGGCGCGGGTCGCAGGCGAGTATCAAAAGAATGATAGCTGGATCGACAAGGTGCATGGCGAGCGTTGGTCGATCCAACCCAGCCTCTCGTTCCAGATCGACCCCGCGACCGACTTGCTCCTCCAGGGTCAATTCAGTCACCGCAGCAATCTCGAATATTCCGGCCTGCCCGCCGATGCGGCGCTGGCCGGCACGATCGATCGCCATGCCTTTCCCGGCTCGCCGATCGATCAGCCGCCGACGACGAACGACATCCGCATGGGCATGGCGACCCTGCGCCATTCCTTCTCGGACCGTGTGAAGTTGACGGTCAGCGGACGCTATTATTCGAGCAAGATCGATGAACAGGGCAGCTTCGTCTACCCCGGCCTTGCCCCGACCGGCACGATCGCCCCGCTGTACGACGTGTTCCCCATCACGATGCGGAACCGCACCAAGGAGGCGACCGTCGATGCCAATCTCGCTGGCGACGTCGACATGCTCGGCGGCACGCACAGGCTGCTGGGCGGCGTCAACTATGACTGGACCAGTTTCTACAGCGCCATGGGACTGTTCGTCAGCGACTCCCCCTCTGGCACGATCGATCTTTCCGACCCCAGCTACGACCTGCGCTACACCGCGCAATTGCCGGTCAATTCCTATACCGATGACCGCTTCGAGACGTTCGCTGTCTATGTGCAGGATCAGGCGACCTATGGCCGCCTGCACGTCACCGGCGGCCTGCGTCTGACCTCGCTCAAGTTCATCGAGAACAGCAATATCGGGGTCGCCAACAACAAGACCTATACCCATGTCTCGCCCCGGATCGGCGCGACCTTCGACGTGGCAAAGGGCGTTGCCCTGTTCGCAGGCTATGCGACCGCGTTCCGCGCACCCTTCGGCTTCATCGGCACGCAGACGCCGGTGCCGGAGACGTCCAGCAACATCGAGGCCGGTGTGAAGCTGGCGCTTCCCGGCACCGGCCTTTCTGGCACAGTAGCGGTCTTCAGACAGACCCACGACAATGTCGTCACGGGCGATCCGGCCAATGTCGGCTTCTATGTCCAGAGCGGGCGGCAACGCGCCCGCGGCGTGGAAGTCGACATGGTGTGGGAGCCGACCCCGGCTTTCTCGGTGCTCGCCAACTATGCCTATACCGACACACGCGACGATGGCGTGGCGCCCGGAGACCGGCTTGCACGAGTACCCAAGAGCAGCGGGCGAGTGGCGGCGCGCTATCGGGTCTTGCATGGCAAGGCCAAGGGCCTGTCGTTCGGGGCTGGCATCAGTGCTTTCACCTCACGCGAGCTGACGTTGCCGAATAGCATCGCGGTCCCTGGCTATGTCGTGATCGATGCGCAGGCCGCCTATGACATCGGCCGGTTCACTCTCGGGGCGTCCGTGGTCAACCTTGGCGGGCGGCGGGCCTTCGACCCTTACTCCTATCTGGGCTATCCGGTCGTGGCACCCAATCAGCCGCGTTCGGCCTACGTCACGCTTAAGGTCAGGATCTGAAGATGATGCAATTCCTGAGACGATGGGTTGTTGCGGTGGGCTTGGTCATGGGGGCTTCGGCCCTGTCGCCGATTGCAGCCGCCGCGCCCGGGGGGACTATCATACCCCTTTACCCCGAGGGCAGCGTCACATCGCTGGGCGTGCCCGAAGTCAGTGACAAACTGACATCCGGCGAGACGATGATCTACGATGTCAGCGAACCGACGTTGGAGCTGTTCCGTCCCGCACCTGGGCGCGCGAACGGCACAGCCATGATCATCGCGCCGGGAGGCGGCTTCCTCGCGCTGGGCTATACCTTCGGGGGAACGGACATTGCGAAAGCGCTCGCGGCGCGCGGCATCGCTGCGTTCGTGCTCAAATACCGGACAATCCGAAGCGGGGACGGTCCGATGCGGATGCCCGACGTGCATATGAAGGAGATGGAGCTGGTCATGGCGCGGGCGAAAGACGGCACCCCTGTCGAAATGCCGCCTTTTGCTGGTGAACCCCATGCCGTCGAAGATGGCGCGCGCGCGATGACGATCGTGCGGCAGCGCGCCTCCGAATGGGGTGTCGATCCCCACAGGATCGGGCTCATCGGCTTCTCGGCAGGTGCGTATCTCGCGGCCGATCTGGCGATCGGGGACGTGGCGTCACGACCTGACTTTGTCGGCCTGATGTATGGCGGTCTGCGTACCCCCGTTCCCGCTGGCGCTCCCCCGGCGTTTATCGCCGGTGCTGCCGATGACGAATATCAGCCGGAAGATCCTGTCCTCCTTTACAACGCGTGGCGACAGGCGGGGGCGGCGGCTGAATTGCACTCGTACGAGCGCGGTGGACATGGGTTCGACCTGCGTCAGCAGGGCACGACAAGCGACTACTGGTTCGATGAGTTCATTTGGTGGATGCAATCTCGTGGCTTCATGCCGGAGAGTAATCAACCTCGTTAGTGGCTGATGTACCAGACTGACGTATTCCAATCGAACCATAGATCTTGCGATACGAGAATGATTCGCATATGCGGCGCTTGGTGCCGGGCTAAATCCGACGCCAATGATCGCGTCGGTGCCTCGCAAGAGGCTTAAAAGGGAACACGGTGCGGATGGTTTGCCATCCTAATCCGAGGCTGTCCCTGCAACTGTAAGCGGCGAGCGCGATGTACATGTGCGGTAGGCATTGCCTGACCGCCAACCACTGGGCCGGACGCTAAATCCTGCGAGGCCTGGGAAGGTCGTACATCAAGCTGAGACCCGTGAGCCAGGAGACCTGCCGACGATATGGTCGCTCTTGCCTTAGCCCAGGGGATGGCTGCGGCACGGTGAACTCCGTCTGAGCGACGAAGAGCGGCGGGGGCCGTATCGGCGTTAGCGCCGGACGTTTTTGCGTCCGTCCGGCTTTGCGCCGGCCGTGCGTACGGAGGACCCCGTCGGTTGTCGCTTGACGCCCGGGGGTACTTTTAATGAGCAAATTTCGTCACATCGTCGACGCGCCGCACGCGCTACTTGCCTTCGCCATTTTGTCGGGGGCGCCCGGCACCGCGATAGCGCAGAACCAGCCCAATCCGGAAGCATCCGAACGCCTCGCTTCAAATGACATCCTCGTCATCGGTCGGACGGATCTCGGGCTGAATATGCCTGTCGAAACCGGGAGCCGCCTTGGCCTCACGCCCCTCGAAATGCCTGCCAGCGTCTCCACGGTGGATGGTGACGCGATCCGCGCCCGGGGCGACTTGACCGTGGCTGAGGCCGTGTCGCGCGCGCCCGGCATCGCCAACATCTCCAATCAGGGCGATGGCGGCACCGCCTTGGCCGCACGAGGCTTTGCAGGGCAAGGGTCCGTGCTGCAGCTCGTCGACGGGGTCCGCCAGTTTCCGGTCAACGGCACCATCACCTTTCCGAGCGACCCATGGAATGTCGATCGTATCGAAGTCCTGACTGGCCCTGCATCGGTTCTATATGGCCAGGGCGCCCTGGGCGGCGCGATCAACGTCATCACCAAAAAGCCGTCCGACCGACAGGTGGTCGACCTGCAGGCAGGCTATGGATCCCAGAATACCGCGCATCTCGCGGCGGGCGCGGGCGGATCGCTTGGTGACATGTTCGGCTACAGAGTCGATGCCAGCTACCGCCGTTCGGACGGCTATGTGGACCGCGGCCGCAGCAATTCGATCGCCATTGGCGGCGAGATCGCCTTCACGCCGAACGACGATCTGTCGGTGACATTCCGCGCCGATTATGCGCGCAAGCAGCCGATGCGCTATTGGGGTACGCCGCTGGTCGGGGGACGGATCGATGACCGGATTCGGGACCGGAATTATGAGGTGCTGGACGGGACCATCCGGTATATCGATGATCGCGAGACGCTGACGGTGAAATGGTCGCCCAGCGACGCCGTCACCGTCCAGAACACCAGCTATCGGTTGGGGACGAAGCGGACCTGGTATTCGCTCGACCTGTACTGCTACATCGAAACAGATGGCAATTGCGGCAATGGCCTGGGCAGCGGCACGCCTGGTAAGGTTTATCGCGCCGACAATGTGGGTATCATTCATGACAGCCAGCAGTTCGGCAATCAGGGCAGCGTCTCGGTAAAAACGCCGCTCGGCAACGCGATGTCCAATGATTTCGTGCTTGGGTTCGACGTCAACTATATCAAGCACGACTATTCCCACAATTTTGACTTTTCGACTTATGTGGACGAGGTTGACCCGTTCAATTTCGATCCGGGCTATCTCGAAAATCGCGACCAGACACTTCCGCGCTATCGCACGCGGACGCGCGAATGGGCGATCTTTGGCGAGGATCGGCTGAAGTTCAGTGAACGATTGTCTCTGGTCGGCGGCTTTCGATATGAAGAAGATCGCGTTAAGCGCAGCAACTTTGTCTACACCAACGGCGTGATCACCGGCACCGTCAACGCCTTCCCCGGCGGCGCCACGCAGAAGAAATTCACCAACTTCACCTGGCGGGTCGGAGCTGTCTATCAGCCGACGCCCACACTCTCTCTCTACGGCCAATATGCGACCGGCGTCGATCCGATCGGGACGCTGACCAGTTTCACCACCAACGCGACCCAGTTCCTGTTCACCAACGCAAAGGGTGATCAGATCGAGGTCGGGGTCAAGGCCAGCTTCATGGACGGTCGCGGCGCGGCCACCCTTTCAGCCTATCGCATCGTGAAGACGGGCCTGGCTGCGCAGCGGGTGACGAACGGCCCGATCGAACAGATTGGCAAGCAGGCGTCGAAGGGCATCGAAGCTTCTCTCTCACTGCTGCTGTTCAAGGGCTTCGGCATCGAGGCGAACGGCACGGTGCTCGACGCCAAGTACAGGGATTTCATCAGCGGTAATGTCGACCTGTCCGGCAACACGCCATTCGACGTCCCGGAGAGCGCCGCTAATCTTTGGCTGACATGGGAAGGAAAAGGCGGGCTGCGCGCTCAGGCTGGGCTACGCTATGTCGGTCGACGCTATACCGACACGGCGAACCTGTTCCGTATTCCCAGCTATACGGTTATCGACGCTGGCGTCTCCTACGCCTTGACCGAGAATATTGCGGTAGACCTGCGCGCGCTCAACCTGTTCGACAAGGATTATGCGGTATCGGCCTATAATAATGAACAGTGGGTGCTTGGCCGCCCGCGCTCGGTCGATGTTGCAATTCGTGCCCGCTTCTAGGGGCAAGGCGCCAGCGCTCGGCCAGAAGTTCAAGCGCTGGCTCTACATCATCCATCGCTGGATAGGCATTGCGTCCTGCCTGCTATTCGCCATCTGGTTTCTGTCGGGACTGGTAATGATCTATGTGCCCTTTCCCTCGCTAACCGCGCAGGAACGGGTGCAGGGGCAGGACAGCATCGACTGGCGGCGTGTGACCGTTCAGCCTGCGGAAGCTCTGGCGACCGCGGGTGTTACCGGGCCAAGATCGATGACGCTGGAGATGCGGGACGCTTCCCCGATATGGCGCATCGAACCATGGGACGGCAATCCGATCACGGTGCCCGCCTCCCATCGCGACGTCCTGTCGATTGCTCAGGAGCCGCTTGCCCGCCGTGTGGCGCAACGCTTCGGCGGCGCGCAGGTTCTTTCGATCGAGCGGATCGAGCGCGACCAATGGACGGTAGCGGGCGGCTTCGACCGGCACAGGCCCCTGTGGAAAGTCGCGTTGGCTGACCCGGCGGCGACCGAACTGTATGTGTCCTCGACGACCGGGGGAGTGGTGCAGAACAGCGACCGCGAAGAACGCTTCTGGAATTGGCTCGGCTCGGTGCCGCACTGGATTTACTTCACCATATTGCGACAGGATAACGCCGTCTGGCGGCAGGTCGTAATGTGGGTGTCGGGCCCCTGCATAGCGGCAGCGGTCACCGGGATGTGGATCGGGCTGTTGAGGGCGCGATTTGGAAGACGCCGTTTTCGCGATGGACGCATCACGCCCTATCGGGGCTGGATGTGGTGGCATCATGTTGCGGGACTAACGGGCGGCGTGGCCCTGCTCGCCTGGATTTTCAGTGGCTGGCTGTCGGTAGACCCGTTCCGGTTTTTCGACAGCCCCGGCATCGGAAATGCTGAGCGTTTTGCCTATGCGGGAGCAGCGGCGCCATTGCCGATTGAGGCTGCAACGCTTGCCGGCCTGAGTTCGGATGCGAAGCAATTGACGCTCAACTGGGCTGCGGGCCATGAAATGCTTACATGGGACCAAGCCGGGAAGCAAGTCACGATCGACGCCCGAACCCTGCAGGCGCCCCGGTGGGATCAGGCACTATTGGTGCAGCATGCCGCAAAGCTGGTGCCGAATGCACATATCGTCTCTGTCCAGCGACTGACTGAGAGTGATGCCTATTGGTATGAGATCGGTGCGCTTCCGAGATTGCCGGTGCTGCGTATGACTTTCGACGACACGGCCCGGACCTGGGTCCATATCGACCCGGCGACAGGCATGATCCTAGGCACATTAGACGCCAAGGGCAGGCTCTACCGCTGGTGCTTCGACCTTCTCCACAAATGGGATATGGATGGCTTAACCCTGCATCGGCCAGCATGGGACATTCTTCTCTGGATGCTCTCGGCGCTGGGCTTGACCACATCGGTGACCGGCATCTGGATTGGGTGGAAACGATTAACGCACTCCCGCGTCCGCAAGCGCCTGTCCTGAAGCTCATGGCGAACGAGCGATCCCCAGCACATTACCCCTTAAAATGTCGGGTTTCGTCAAAACTCGACATTCAGCGGTTGAATAGGCGATGGCAGAATTGTCCCAGCTGCCGCCTTTCAAGATCGACCCATGCCGGACGCTCAGCATTGACTTTGTCGTTCTCAGGTGCGGACCGGCCGCTTTCCCTTTCAGGCTAAGACTGGAATGGCGGCTGGCTGCCTACCATGCAATCGGGTCAGCGCACCTTTGCACGAAAGGACGTGATGGCCTTGTTACAGCCTGCCAGAGTCTGGATCACCGTCGGATCAGCCAGCCCCTCGTCAAACGATTTCGCATAGTAGTTCCTGACGCGTGGATCGCTCGATTGCCCAAACTCCTTAACCAGCGCGTCAGAGCGAACGGAGCCAATCTTGGAGCGGCAGGTTCCAGCGAGCATCATCAGATTGCCGCGCGCTTGGATTTGCGGGGACTGCCAACTCGCCAGTCCGCCAGCCTCCAACATGCTGTCTGCGGTTTCGGTTGTTGCCATCTCCAGATCATATCCGGGTGGCGGCACAATCAAGGAGGAGAAGACCGGATCTGCGGTTGCGGCTAAACAAGTTCGACCATAGCCGAGCAGGATGCCTTTCACTGCGCGAAGCTGGGCATCCGACTTCGCACCAACAGCCGCCGCTTGAAGGTCCGTTCGAAGAATGCGGCCTTGACGCGCTACCGCCTCACCCTTGATGCGCTCAACTATCGCGGCCTCGACTGACCAGGATGCAGTTTCGACTTTCAGGGCGGTTTCAGCTTTTGTTGGCAGGTCAGGATCCAGCTTCATCCCCAGCTTCTCACACATGGGCGCTGTCACAAGAAACTGCCCGACTTCGTCTAAGCGATCCTGTTGGGTCTGGGTCTGAGTAAATGCAGCGACGGACGCAACCATCGACACCGCAAACAGTGTCCCGCGCAAAGCAGAAGTCATTTTTGTGTCCCCTCATCGTCGCATCTACTAACCCGGGTAGGATCAGGCAACAAAGTTCCAACCGCGGTCGTGGCAGCTATCTGACAAACGTCCGCTTCGAAACATCACGGAATCGCGACGAACGACCAGATCTGGCGCAGTCGCGCCAACCCGAACTTTATCGGTCTCTCAGCTATCGATCTTTCGATCCCAAGCGCGGACCGTTAGCAATCCCGACCGATGTCGATCGCGATAGATCCGTCCAGTATTTCTTAAAAACCAAGCTCTGAGGAAAACTGACGCTCGGCGAACGTATAGGCTATCACCAAAATGGAGAAAATATCGGTACTGCAATGCACAAACTAAACTTGATCACTGATCAAAAATGGTCGGAATAAGAGGTTATGGATTTCTCTTGCGTCACTCCAAGAATTGATGTCACTGATCATGACAGCAATTGATCACGGAATGCACATGTCTGTTCTCGACATTCCTCTTCGTAAGATTCTGCAACTTTTTTATGCGAAGGAGGCATTAAGGCGGTCTATCCTGAAAGACGATGTTCGCCTTGATCGGCGAAAGGAATCCGGAGGGACAAGAAGCCAAGGCGGAGATTTCTATCTTCCCTTTTGGTCTGATGTCAAAAAACATGTTTCGGATGACGGTGATCTAGAAGAGATGATCGCAGCTCGAATAGCGTCAAACGACAAATTTAAACGTTTGTACCCATTGTTAAAGGATGGCGTTCTCGAATTACTCAGCGCAAAACTGCGCTGGTCAAACGAACCCCTTGAGATCATCCCCCAAAGTGTGCACGGTAACCTGAGGATTGCTGACTTAGGCGCTACCGTACGGATACGTGACGCGCTCCACGCGCGGGTCAGGGAAAGGTATACCCGTGTTGTATACCCCTATTTCAGCGAGGAACCAGCGCTTACCGATGAAGGAGGGAGATTGGGTTTGTGGGTTATGCAACGAGCCCTGACGAACCAAGATCCAAACGATATGCGAATCATCGATCCTCTTCGTCGCGCATTTTTCTCGTATCGCTCCGGTGAGGGCCACCTTGCGGTGATCGGCTGATATTTCGAGATGGCACCGGTGCAAGCGCCGGTGTTTGCACCGGTACTAGGGACGGTGCGATGAGTCAGATCACGGTAATTTCAGG
>NZ_JBAQOK010000073.1:0-10258 GCF_049304695.1 Sphingobium sp. | reverse complement strand
CGCCCCAAAACCCAGAAAGGACAAATCACCCGCTTGACCCTGCTCGTCGCAGGCAGCACATCAACCTCGCCCACCCGGGTCACTTCTCAATGAAAATCCCGGGTCACTTCTCAGTGCAACTCAACAGCGAGATCGTCCAGCACGCCATAATCGGCCTTGCCATCGACACGCCAGAACCTTGCCCCGGCTATGTCAGCGATACGCGGCGAGAACTGGAGCCCGAGCAAGTGGAATATTCCGAATATCGTGTCGGTGTAGCCGGCCGTATCGGTCATGATCTCGATCGGACGCAATTCGGTTTCCTGGTCCAGCACGACCGCCAGCAGATGAAGACTGTCACGCAATGTGCCGGGGACCGTCACGGCATTCAGCCCGGAAAAGCGGTCGGAGACCAGATTATACCATGTGACGCCGCGCTCACGCCCGAAATACCGCGGGTTCGGGCCGGCGTGGATCGTGCGAACCGGCACGGTAAACCGCAGTCCATCGGCCGACGCTACTTCACCACCACCCCAGGCTCGGGTCAGGGGTATTCTGTTGTGCGCCTCGACCAGCAGCGCATTGGCGGCGGTCAGCGTCTCGGCGCGCATGAAGTTTTGCTTCACCCAGCTCAACCGGGACCGGCGCAGCGCGGGCACCTCGGGGCGTAGAAGCGGCTCGAACCCGGTGTTGGTCGCCTCTGCGACAAGCACAGCGCAGATCGTCGTCGCGATGTCACCGGCGCGGGCGTTGCCTTCGCTGGCATGGGTAAACGCTGCCCCGAACCCGGTTCGCGCGTGCATTTCCAGGATCAATTCGGGGAGGTCCAGTTGCGGCAGCCGGGCATCGATCGCCCTGTGAAGATCGGTGAGGCTCAGGGGCTCGTCGATCTTGTCGAGCGGCTCGATCGACAGGTCTGCACCGCTCGCCATACTGGTAATGGTCACGGCATCGTTATCCGGCACACGCGCGGCTGTCTGGCGGTAGGCGAGATCGAGGCGCGCGGACAGTTTGGCAATTTCCTCGTCGCCGGCGGCCGCCACGCCGACCGTGCGGCACACGGACGGTCGCGCCGCCTCCCACGCGGCGCCGGCCAGCAGGCCCTTGCGGGGATCGCCATAGCGAAGCGAGCGGACGGGAAAGACATCGCGGCGACGGATGGCGCGGCGTAGCCGGTCGAGCGTGCAAAGCCGGTATCCGGTCAGATCGAACGTGCCGTCCTCGTTTTTCAACTGACGGCCCCAAGCTTTGGGGACGAACGCGGTTGGCACCGGTCCGCGGCGCTTTTCGCCACGGTGAACTCTTCGCAGGTGATCGACCGCGTCCAGCAACGATTGCCCCGCGGGGGCCGCTGCGAGATCCAGCCCTGCAAGCATTTTCGGCAGATAGCGCATTGTGCCCGTCTGCTGACGCAGCTCGACGAAGTAGCTTTCGTCGGTAGGCCGGGCGAGCAGGTTCACTTGGGCAACCGCGTCGGTCAGTGCTGCCCGATCTACCAGCGCGAACACGGCCGCCCGCACCTCCGTGTCGCTGATACTATCATCGAGTATCACGGCACCGACATCACGAAGCCGGAGTGATGCGGCGTCAAGATCGCGCAGTGATCGTATCCGCGCCTCTTTGGCGTTGATGCGTGCGTTGGAAAACATTCTGGTCGACACGGCATCGAACAGGTCGATGACGTCGTCGCTGGCCGACGCTTCGAGGGTGCGGATGAAGGCGACCAACGTGGCCGCGCGCCGATCGTCGGGAAGCCGGGCCACGGCCTGCGCTCTCGCGGCGCTGGCAAATCGTGCGAGGGCAGCCGCCTTACTGGGTGGCACGCGGTCAAGTTCGGGCAGGCCTGTGGTGAACTCGCGGATCTCGGTCAGTCGGTCGACGGCTCGGCTGATCTCGGGGCCGCTTTGCAGGTATGGCCCGTCACGTAAGCGATCCAACGGACTTTGCCGTCCGTCGCCGGTAACCGCGACGAGCGTATCGAGCCGGGTGCGTTGCTCTGGCGTCAGCCTGGCGACCAGACGGCGATGGACGTGCGCGGCGACCCGCGTGCGGACCCGTGCGATATCGCGCTCGAGGACGGACAGACCCGGCAGCATTACCTTGGATTCAAGCAGCCATATCACTGCTGCGTCAAACAGCATCGAAGGGCGATCGGCGCCCGTCCAGCACAGGGCATATATGAAACGGTGCAGTCGAAACGCGACGCCGGGATCGGACAGGATCCGGTAGCCATAATGGTCGCGGATGCGCGGACCGTGCCGCCATCGCCCCGTGGTTGCGCAATATCGCGCCATCAGTTCGGCCGTTCCGTCGATCGCCAACTGGCTGCCGACGAATCGTCTGACCGATGCCGGTGTCAGTGCCGGATCTTCGAGAAAGGTGCCGAGCAACCGCAAAGAGCCAAGCTGTACCGCCACGCCGAGCCGGTTGTGATCGCCGCGATGCGCACCGATGAATGCCTGGTCCGCGTCGTCGAGATGGAAGTGACGCGCGAGCTGTTCCGATGTCGGCTCGCCGACGAAGCGACCATAGCGCAGTGCCTGGTCGTCCGAGAGAAAGCCGACCGGCATTGCTCAGGCTATGCCGCTACCTTGGACCGTGCCCCACTCTTGCCCAGCAGTTCGCTGGCGCGCTCCCGCGGCCGACCCTCTGCATCGACATAGGCGTAGAGCGTCGATACCGACATGCCGAGTTGGACCGCGACATCGCGCGCGGGGTTGTCGCGGTCTGCCATCATCGCCATTGCCGCCTTTAGCTTCTGCTTCGTCATGATCCGTGGCCGTCCCCCCGACCGCCCACGCGCCCTGGCCGCGGCGAGCCCAGCCATCGTGCGCTCATGGATCAGGTCGCGCTCGAACTCGGCAAGGGTCGCGAAGATGCCGAATACCAGCCTCCCCGTAACGGTCGTCGTATCGATATCGCCAGTCAGCACCTTCAGGCCGACGCCGCGCTTCTGCAAATCGCCGACCAACCCGACGACGTGGGGCAGTGACCGACCGATCCGATCAAGCTTCCAGACGACGAGGGTGTCGCCGTCACGCATGATATCGATGGCCTTCTCGAGCCCGGCCCGTTCGGTCGCCCGACCCGAACACACGTCGTCGAAGACGCGCTCGCATCCGGCACGATCCAGCGCATCACGCTGCAGGTCGAGGTTCTGTTCGCCCGTCGACACTCGCATGTACCCGATCAGCATCGACATCCGTCTCCCTGTTCCATCAATCTATCGATGAAGAGGTTTATCGGCCACAGGTTTCTGGACGGGTAGATATGAGATTATGAGCCTTTAAGCGGCTCGCTCACGATTGTTCGGGCGGCTCATATCAAACCGGGGTTTGTTGGGAAGGCAGTCAGCCCAGACCGCCTTATGTAGGTTTTCTGTTCCGCTGCTACTCAACCCCCTGGATCGGCTCCACCACCGCCACCGCGCCCTTTTCGCCACCCCGCACCTTGCCCGGCCCGAACACCCGGCCCCGGTCGAGTTGATCCGCGATCCACTCTCGGACCCGTGCGATTTCGCGCGCTACGCTTTCGGGATCGCCCTTATGCAACCTGTTGGCGATCGCCTGGGCCACGATGTAATTCCCCTGCGCAGACCGTAGCTCCGGGTCCGCCGCCGCTTCCTTGTCCGTTGCCTGCCTGAACCTGTCGCCCAACGTCAGCGCGCGACCGACGCCGGCACCCGATGCGCCGACGCTGCCGGCGACGAGCTGGGCCAGCGTCTCGCCCATGGCGTCCACCTTGGCCTGCATCGCCTCGACCTGGCCCGCCAGATTCTCTACCGCAGCAAGCACCGCCCGCTGGGTTGCCAGCAGCGCCATCACAGGATCGTCGCTGTCATCGCTCATACGCGCGCCTTACCGGTGCAACGCCTGCTCCAGGGCCTGACGAATGAACCGCTGATACGGCATCCCCTTGCTGGCGGCGGTCGCCTTGACCTGTTCCAGCAACTCGGCGGGCATCCGCATATTGACCCGCGCATCCTTGCTGCCGAACTCAAACCGCGTGGGCGTGAGCGCAGAAAGATCATAGCCGGTAAGATCGGCCGACCCCACAAAGTCCTCGGCCTCCTCGTCGCTGGAAATCAGCGGAAGGGATTTATCCTTGCTCATAATGCTGCACCTCCTTGGCGTGCATGTAACGGGCGCTGATCGGGCGAATGTATCTGGCCCCGTTCCGCTCGCGCCAGGTGAAGGCCAGAAACACATGGCGGCCGCTGCTGGCGCGGCCAATTGCCAGAAAGCGCGTCTCCACCGTCGAATGCGCGGCATCTGGCCCTATGGATGGCGTCCCGGCGAACACGCTTTCGATTTCCGCCAGCGTGACGCCATGCTTCTGGCATTTGGCCTGGTTGCCTTCGTCCCAATCGAAGCCAGCGACATTTTTGCTATCCATAAGCAAGGATGGCGTTTGTATGTACGTTTGTCAATCCTGATAGCATTAGCGCTCGCGGCCCCTGTCCCGTTCCTTTGAGCGATCCCGTTCAAGATCACGCTCGGCCTGGTCGTGATCCGACCCGCCGCCCTTGGTGCCCATGCGAGACGCGATGCGATCGGCGGCGCTCCCCGGCTCCGGGGTGTCCTTGTCCCGCTCCACACGCTGCGCCGTCGCCTCCGCGATCCGCTCGGCCGCGCCGCGATCATCGGCCTGGCTACCCCATGCCGCGCCCAGACGATCACGCAGCCCCTGCGCCATGTCCTTGGCCTTGTCGCCAATGCCGCGCATGGTGTCGGCGATCCTGGCGCTGAGTTCGCGAAGCTGCTGGGTCAGCTCGCGCCGCTCCCGGTTGCGCGCCTGCACGCCACGCTGTTCGTCGCCGCGCTCGGTGGGCCTGCCCTTGCGCTCCATCGCCACCGCCGACAATGGCACCTTGCCCAACGGCTCGCGGCCTAGATCCTCTTGCCCCTCAGCCTCACCACGATCGCGCGCCGCCTCCCGCTGATCCTTGAGCGACCGATGGTCTATGCGCTCATCGCACCCGGCGCGTTCCAGCGCCTGGTTGGCATGGGTTGCCCAGGCCGAACGCCACCCCTCAAGCCGATCCGCCGCGTTCCAGTCCCGGTTCTTCTTACCGAACCCCTCGCCGGTCAGGTCGCGCATGGTCAGCATGACATGCGCGTGCGGTTGCTCCTGCCCGTCCGCCGAATGGCCCCGGTGCAGCGATACGTCCGCAATCATGCCCTGGGACACGAACTGCTCGCGCACATAGGTCTCGACCAGGGCGCGCCGCCCCTCCGCGTCCAGTTCACGCGGAAGGGAGATTTCCACCTCGCGGGCAAGCTGGGCGTCCTTGCGCCGCTCCGCCGCCTCGACGCCGTTCCACAAACTCGCGCGATCGAGCATCCAGTCGGGTGTGCGATCCGGGGCCATGATCTCGCGATGCTCGATGTCCGACTTGCGCGTGTAGTCGTGACATTTGCCCAGGCGCTCGTCGGTCAGCCGCTCGCCCGATCGATAGGCGGCGGCGGCGACCGCGCTGCGCCCGGTGGCCCGTGAGATGACTTTGACGGAACAATGGTAGATCGCCACGACGCCGCGCCCTTCTGCCTTACTGCACTTAAGGGGGAGCCGTCCGGCGGGGGCAAAGCCCCCACTAGGACCACGCACATTGGGAACCAATGTATAAGCGTGCCCTTATCTTCATAAGGTAGCCCCATGCTGTTCATTTGCTATAGAGAATTGCCATAGGAGGACGGCATGGCACGGACACCCGTTGAAGAGCGCCTTGAGAAAATGCGCGAGGACGAGCGCAAGCTACGCGAGCGGCGAAAGGCGCTGGAAGCCCGCGTCTCTACCGAACGTCGCAAGGCTGAAACCCGCGAGCGCATCATGCTTGGCGCGTTCATCCTCCACCACCTAGACGAGGATACGCCCACCGGTCGCCAGCTCGCGCCTCTGTTGCAACGCGAACTGCCGATGTTCCTGACCCGTGAGCGCGACCATGCGTTGATGGCCCCTCTGCTGAAGCGGCTGAAGGATAGAACGAGCGAAAAGGAGTGACTGCCATGGATGATGATGCTGTCATCAAAGCGACCGGAACCGCCCTGTCTACGATTGCCGCCGTTCTCGAGCGCGCTGGGATCGCTAGCGGACAGGAAATCGCAAACCTCATCGGGATGTGCGGCAAGATCGCAAGTGAGGATGGCGATGACAATGAGGGCACAATTCTCGCAACCTGGTCCGGCATGATCGCAGATTCGATCAGCCAGACCCCGAACTAACGTCATGGCAGGCCCACTGGTCGGGGGCGATCGGGGGATAGGATGGGTTCGTGCGATCGTCGGCGCGTTTGTCGTGTGCCTGGTCGTCCAATATCTGGTCGGCAAGCTGCTGCCGGAAGTTCTCGCCAGCATCATCGCCTGGGGCGCGTTCGCCCTGGTGATGGTCGCGGTCTGGCGGATCAACAGCCGGACCGGTCGCAACGAACTGCTTGGCTCGGCCCGCTTCGGATCGCGTGACGATGTGTGCGGCCTGGAATCCGGCGACGGCGATCTGCTCATTGGTCGATCGGCCAAATCGGGCAAGCTGCTCCGCTATGGTGGCCCCGCCCATCTGCTGACGATGGCCCCGACCCGCAGCGGCAAGGGCGTCGGCACCATCATCCCCAATCTGCTGACCCTCGACCGTTCGGTGATCTGCATCGATCCCAAAGGCGAGAACGCCCGCGTCACCGCCAGGGCGCGCGCCAGCAAAGGCAATGTCTGGTGTCTCGATCCCTTTGAGGTGTCCGGGCAACCCCCTGCCCGCTACAATCCGCTCGACCGGCTCGACCCGGCCAGCCTTGATCTGGCAGAGGATGCGATGACGCTGGCAGACGCCCTGGTCCACGATTCCGCAGGGCAAGGCGGCGATGCCCATTGGAACGAGGAAGCCAAGGCGCTGATCGCCGGGCTGATCCTCTATGCCGTGGTCCATGAGGACCGCGAGCATCGCACCCTGGCGACGGTGCGCGAATATCTGACGCTGGCCCCCAAAGGGTTCGCTGATCTGCTCACACTGATGCAGGACAGCCGCGGCACCGGTGGCCTGATCGCCAGAGCGGCCAACCGCCAGCTCGGCAAGTCCGATCGCGAGGCCGCAGGCGTGTTGTCGTCGGCCCAGCGCCATACCCATTTTCTCGATAGCCCCCGGATCGTCGCCAGCATGGCCGCGTCCGACTTCACGTTCGCGGGGTTGAAAGAGGGGGTTTCCACGGTGTTTCTGTGCCTACCCCCTGACCGGCTCGACGCCTATGCGCGCTGGCTGCGGCTGCTGGTCGCCCAAGCGCTCACCGACATGGCCCGCTCGCCCGTCAAACCGGCGCGGCCCGTCCTGTTCCTGCTCGATGAGTTCGCCGCCCTGGGCAGGCTGGAACCTGTCGAGCGCGCCATGGGGCTGATGGCCGGGTACGGGTTGCAGCTTTGGCCGATCTTGCAGGACATGCACCAGTTGCGCGCCCTCTATGGCGATCGCGCGGGCACCTTCATGTCAAATGCCGGGGTGTTTCAGGCCTTCGGGGTGAACGACCTTGCCACGGCGGAATTGCTGTCGAAGACGCTGGGGCAGGAAACCCTCGAATATCAGACGGCAGGCTATTCCCAGGGCAGCAGGATCGGCGGGGCGAAACTCACGGAATCGGCCAGCACCCATATCAGCGCCCGAAACCTCATGAACCCCGACGAAATCATGAGAATGCCGCCCAGCGACCAATTGCTGATGCTCCAGGGGCAAGCCCCGTTGATCGTGGAGAAGATCCGATATTACGATCAGCGCGAGTTTGCAGGGCTAGCCGATCCCGGCTAAGGGGCCACAGGGCGCGCTATCGTCGCCGATGGCGCAGCGAACAGGAAAGGGCGGCAACCTCGCTTCCTGACCCGCCCTGGGCCTCTCCACAAGCACTTAGGACGCGATTGGGCGCTGAACCCGCCCCACTTCCCCCTCGGAAGCCCCGCGACCGCAGGTCGCCCTTGTGACGGCACCGCCGTCACGCATCAAACAGCGTATTGGCCGGTAGGCCAATTCCATATTCCTCATCTTTAGAACCGCATTTCCTCTCGCGCGCCCGCGATGATTCTAGATTCTGGGATTCTATGATTCAGGGGGTATCAAACGCATTGATTATAAAGGCGTATTTCGGCCTATCATGAGGGATGGGGTGGGGCATCATGAGAAATGGGGTGCCCTATTGTGAGTTTTGGGGTGGGGGTATTATGAGAAATGGGGTGCATGAAGTGAGGCCATTTCCTTTCTCACCTCATAATACCTTGACCCTGTTCGCACATCGACCGAATGTCCCATCATGGACGGGACAGCCGACACAACTGGTCGCACGATGGAGGTGGCGCGGATCGAGAAAGAGCGTGGCTCTGACACGATCGTACAGCCGCGCGAGCTAGTCGAAGTCCGCTACGCGCGGGGGGTTTCCCTTAGCCTGTCTGCGCGCAAGGTGTTCGCGTTGATGATGCACCAGGCCGCAGGCGATGCCTGGCGGGACCAGGAACATAGAATCGCCAAGCGCATGTTGCGCGGCTCCCACAACTCCAACGATCGCCTTGCCGAGACGATCGACGAGCTGATGGGTATCTTCTTTGCCATGCCTGACAAGGTGGAAGGCGACCATGGGCGGCGCACCTTCCAGATGATCGAAGAGACATTTGAGGGGGGTGAACAGGGGTGGTTGATCTACCGTTTCACCCGACGCGCGCGCGACCTCCTGAAAGACAGCGAAGCCTATGCACTCCTGCACCGGGCAACAGTGCTGGCCTTCGATAGCAAATATGCCCTCGAACTATACCAGCTCGGAGCGTTGCTCTACCGACGAGACGTGCCGATCTGGCGCGGCGATGTGGAAACCCTCCGGGCAAAGCTAGGTGTTCCCGAAGGGTCTTACAGCTCTTTCGCCGATCTTCGACGCTTCGTCCTCGATGCCGCAACGGCGGAAATCAACCAGCTTGTGCCGCAATTCTCGGTGGCATGGGACGTCGCCAAAAGGCGGGGCCGCAAGGTCATCGAGATTGCTATAACCTTCCGCCGCAAGCCACCGATCGCTGCGGTAGCAGCCGAAGAGGAAAACGAACGCCATCGCGCCGGTCGCCGAGCACGGCGCGATGGCACGGCGGAAACGATACTCGACCCCAGTGCGATCATCGCTGCAACAGCCGCGAATTTGGGCGTGTCTGATGTTCTGCGCTGGCCTGCCGACGATCAGGTGACGGAATTTGGCGCAACGGAGTTGCACGCGATCGGCGTCACCTATGGTGGAGGGCACGCCGTGCAGCGGTTGGCAGATCAATATGTGAGGGTACGAACCGACAAGCGACGCCAGCTCCGGGGAGATGCCCTACGCGAAGATTGGACGACCTGGGTAAGGGGTTGCGCGGAAAAATGGAGTAAACCCTAATGGTTGTCGCTCTTAGGGTTTCGCGATACCCTACAGAAACAGGGACACGTTCCCGGTTGGAAACGGGGGAATAAATCATGGCAACCGTCTCTATGACAAAGGGAGCTGAGCTGGCCGGGGTCAGTAAGGGAACTGTCTCAAAAGCCCTTAAATCCGGTCGTCTTAGCTATGCCGAGAAGACCGATAACGGCTACCTTATCGACACCTCCGAACTGTTCCGGGTGTTTCCTCCGAAACAGAAAGAAACGGTTGATGAAGCCCGGTTTGATACCCCTGATGGAAACAGGGAAACCCTAATAAATTCAGGGGGGTTGCAGCGGGAGATTGAACTGTTGCGTGAACAGCTACAGGATCGCGATGGCGTGGTTTCCGACCTGCGCCAACGGCTCGATAAATCCGAGGAAGAGCGTCGAGAAGCACAGGCGCGGGTGATCGGATTGCTCACCGGGCCAGAGGCAGCAGAATCGAAACGTGGCTTTTTAGGTCGTCTGTTTGGGCGATCCAGCGACTGATCTCTAACGCCGATATTATTTCAAACACTCTGGATCGCCATTACAAAGGGCGGCGGCTTCGCTTCCAAGCCGTGCGGCAGTAGCATCGTCATAGCCTGCACTCTTTGCGGCTTCAGTCATTCCAGCAACCTCACGCGCGCGCTGTGCTGCACCACCAGCATTCTGTCGCTCCGCGCTTCGTAATGCCTCGGCTTGGCTTGCGAACGCACCGTCATAATAGGCTCGATCTGCATCTGTCATTTTCCGGCTACTCGACACACTGGTGTTGAGTTGCACTGAGAAGTGACCCGGGAGGGTTATAAGTTTTCACTGAGAATTGACCCATGTTTTCCTAGCCCCTGGCTGACAGTCAGGAGGCATCGGAGTGATCGACATGGACTTACTCAGT